>JAHKKM010000002.1 GCA_020027645.1 Pseudomonadota bacterium | reverse complement strand
ACCCTGGTGGAATACGGATTCCGCCTGCCATCGGCGCTGGATAATCGGCCGTTGCGGTTCGATGAATTCGAACGCTTGTCGCCGCAAACCATCTACGTGTCGGCGACGCCGGGTGACTTCGAAATGGCACATGCCGATCAAGTGGTCGAGCAGCTTGTCCGGCCGACCGGTCTGGTCGATCCGGCGCTTGAGGTGCGTCCCGCCAGAACCCAGGTGGATGACGTTCTTTCTGAAATACGTCAGCGTGTCGCAGTAGATGAACGGGTCCTTATTACAACCCTGACCAAGAGAATGGCGGAGGACCTGACCGATTATCTGCAGGAGCACAACGTGCGAGTGCGATACCTGCATTCGGACATCGGAACCGTCGAACGAACCGAAATCATTCGGGACTTGCGACTCGGCGCATTCGACGTACTGGTCGGTATCAACCTGTTGCGCGAGGGGCTTGATATGCCCGAGGTGTCACTGGTCGCGATCCTGGATGCCGACAAGGAAGGGTTTTTGCGTTCGGAACGCTCCCTCATCCAGACGATAGGGCGCGCCGCCCGCCACCTGAACGGCAAAGCCCTGCTGTATGCAGACAAGATGACCGGCTCGATGCAACGGGCAATAGACGAAACCAACCGGCGCCGCGAGCGCCAGGTGGCTCACAATCTGCAGCATGGCATCGAACCGGCAACGATTATCAAGCAGGTTTCAGATGTCATGGAGGCTGCCTATCCGGCGACTGAACTCGGCAATCGACGTGCGGCAGAGGAAGCGGCAGGCTACCTGGCCATGACCCCGGAGCAGTTACTGCGGAAGGCCCAGTCACTCGAACGGAAGATGCTGAAACACGCCAGGGACCTCGAGTTTGAAGAAGCCGCCCGGTTGCGGGACCAGATCCAGGAAATGCGCAAGGCCGGGCTTGGCCTCACCGATCGGCTCGCCAGCTAAAAAACCGGTCCGCCGGCAAGCCTTGCAGACGAACAGGGCCTTCAGTATCTTTGTGCGCCCGCCGGCCTCCGGGCCCACGCAAAGGGTGGCTGGCAAAGCATTTTTCAGGGGGCGATTAGCTCAGGGGCATTCAAGCGAAGGCAGGATTTTTCAGGGGGCGATTAGCTCAGGGGTAGAGCGCCACGTTGACATCGTGGAGGTCGTTGGTTCGAAACCATCATCGCCCACCAGATTTGAGTGCAAGACGTTGTTGCCGCCGCACCTATTCCGCGATGCAGCCAGTGCCAAGGGCGCAGCAGCGCACAGCGCGATGACCCGGCTCGGCGCGAAACGGCAGGATCAGGGTATTTTTCTGCGAATTTTCAGTCATTTCGCAGCGTGCCGGGCCTTGTTTCCTTGCATTTGGGTCTATAGAATTCGCGTCCCGCGGTCTGCTTTGGCAGACCGTGGCATTTTTGTTGTTCGGAGGATACAAGGATCGCAGCCACAAAGCGTGTTAGGCGCAATGAAGAGATCGATGCGCCGAAGGTCAGGGTAATCGGGGCAGATGGGGAGCAGGCAGGTGTGATGTCACTGTCAGCCGCTTTGCAGATAGCACGCGACGGAGAGCTGGATCTCGTCGAAGTTTCGCCGACAGCGGACCCGCCTGTTTGTCGAGTGATGGACTTCGGGAAGTACATATTCGAACTGAACAAGAAGGCACAGACTGCCAAGCGCAAGCAGAAGCAGGTGCACGTCAAGGAAATCAAGTTTCGACCTGGCACGGAAGCCGGCGACTATAAAGTCAAGTTGAGGAAACTCATTGAGTTCCTCGAAGACGGTGACAAGGCAAAGGTCACGTTGCGGTTCAGAGGCAGGGAAATGGCGCACCAGGAACTGGGTGCGAAGCTTCTGGCCCGGGTCAAGGATGACCTTGAAGAATTTGGTGTCGTTGAGCAGACGCCGCAGTTGGAAGGGCGGCAGATGATCATGGTCATGTCACCAAAGAAAAAGTGAGTAACGGCCAAGTGCGCAAGCTGGTGCGCGAACGCTAATACCCGCCTGCCGCGGCTCGCATTTGCGTGTACGTGGCATGGCTATAAAATCGGAGACGCTAATGTCGAAAATGAAGACCAACCGGGGCGCCGCAAAGCGCTTCCGCCGGACGGGCAAGGGCGGCTACAAGAGAGCCCAATCCCATCTCAATCATATCCTGACCAAAAAGAAGTCGAAGCGTAAGCGACAACTGGGGATGACCCAGCAGGTTGCGGATTGCGACGTCAAGGGCGTGCGCCGCATGCTCCCGTACAGTTGAGGAGATTGAGTCATGGCAAGAGTTAAACGCGGCGTTATCGCGAACGCGCGCCACAAAAAGATCCTCGGCAAGGCCAAGGGTTATTACAACGCCCGCAGTACCGTGTATCGGGCGGCCAAACAGGCCGTAATCAAAGCCGGCCAGTACGAGTACCGTGATCGCCGCCAGCGCAAGCGCGAGTTCCGCGCGCTGTGGATTGCTCGCATAAACGCGGCAGCCCGGCTGCATGGCATGTCATACAGCAAGCTGATCAATGGCTTGAATCGGGCCCAAATGGAGATCGATCGCAAAGTGCTGGCAGATATCGCCGTGCACGATCCTGAAGCCTTTGGTGCGATCGCGGCGCAGGCAAAAGCGGCACTCGCATAGCTCTGACCTGGTGAGGTCGCGGCGATCGCTGACGATCCACCGGGACAGATCATTCGATTCATGCGGGGACCAGTCGAGCTTTTGACGGCGGCGCAAGTTCAGATAGCGAATGCCGCTGATCTTGCTGCACTTGATGCGGTACGAGTAGCTTTTCTCGGGAAAAAGGGTGCGGTAACTGCAGTCCTGAGGAACCTGAGTGAACTTGCCGCAGAGCAACGTCCTGCGGCCGGGCAGGAACTCAACCGGGTCAAAAACGAAGTCCATGCGCTCATAGAGCAGCGCCGGGAGGTGCTCGAGCGACAGGCACTGGAAGTCAAGCTGCGCGCGGATGCCTTGGACGTCACCTTGCCTGGACGTGGCCTGTCACTTGGCGGGCGGCACCCGGTGACCAAGACCATGGCCCGCATCGAACGCATGTTCATGAACGCAGGATTCGGTGTCCGCTCGGGCCCGGAGATCGAGGATGACTTTCATAATTTCACTGCCCTGAATATTCCGGAAAACCACCCGGCTCGGGCGATGCATGACACCTTCTACTTCCCTGGCGGCAATCTGTTACGGACTCACACCTCACCGGTACAGATACGCTCGATGGTCGAAGAGGGCGTGCCGATCCGGATCATTGCGCCGGGTCGGGTCTACCGTTGTGATTCCGACCAGACGCATACACCAATGTTTCATCAGGTGGAGGGCCTGGTCATCGATCGCAATATCAGCTTCGCCAATCTCAAGGCCGTATTGCACCAGTTTGTCGAACGCTTTTTCGAGCGTGACGCAAAGCTGCGATTTCGACCCTCCTATTTCCCCTTCACCGAGCCGTCTGCGGAAGTCGATGTATTGTGGGAGGAGGGAAAGTGGCTGGAGATCCTTGGTTGCGGAATGGTGCATCCCAACGTTCTTGAACGCGCCGGCATCGATGCCGAGGAATTTACCGGCTATGCATTCGGCATAGGCGTCGAGCGTCTTGCCATGCTCCGGTACGGCGTTACCGACCTCAGGTCATTTTTTGAGAATGACCTGCAGTTTCTCCGGCAATTCCGCTAGTCAGGTTGCACCATGAAGTTTTCTGAAAACTGGTTGCGCGAGTGGGTGGATCCGAACCTTGATTCCGCTGCGCTGGTACATCAACTGACCATGGCTGGCCACGAAGTCGATGACTTCGTCGTGCAAGGCGCCAACCTTAAAGACGTCCGGGTCGCAGAAGTCATGTCGGTTTCGAAACACCCGGATGCCGACAAGCTGAGCGTGTGTCAGGTTCGCACCGGCAAGGGAGCGACTGTGGAAGTCGTTTGCGGCGCACCGAATGTTCGCCAGGGGATGAAGGCGGCCTTTGCCGCGCCAGGCGTCGAATTGCCAAACGGGCTCAAACTGCAACGCACGACCATTCGTGGTGTTGTGTCGAACGGCATGTTGTGCTCGGCAATTGAACTCGGCCTTGGCGACGAATCTGACGGAATCATCGAATTGCCGCAGGATGCGCCAACCGGCGCAGATCTGGCAGGGTTTCTGGCTCTGCCCGATACGATTCTGGAAGTGAACCTGACGCCCAATCGAGGGGACTGTTTCAGCGTCTCCGGCCTCGCCAGGGACCTGTCTGCAGTGACCGGAAGCTCCTTGTTGCCGCGTGATCAACCGGCAGTCGTCGTGACGGGCAAAGACAAGCACAAGGTGGTCATCGATACTCCGGCCGCATGCCCGCGTTTTGCCGGGCGGGTCATTCGCAACATCGATGCCGATGCGGCAAGCCCGTTGTGGATGCAGGAGCGACTGAGGCGAGCCGGTCTGCGCTCGATTCACCCGGTGGTGGACGTTACGAATTACGTCATGCTCGAACTCGGCCAGCCCTTGCATGCCTATGACCGTGACCGCCTGACTGGGACGATCCGCCCGCGATTTGCGCGACCAGGCGAAAAGCTGGTGCTGCTTGACGACCGCGAAATCGAATTGCACGAGGACACGTTGGTAGTCAGCGACGATTCCGGACCCATTGGACTGGCTGGGATCATGGGTGGTCGCTCAACCTCGGTGTCACCCCAGACCGTGAATGTCTTCCTCGAAGCTGCCTTCTGGCCGCAAGACGTTGTAGCCGGGCGGGCCAGACGTTACGCGCTTCATACCGATGCCTCCTTGCGGTTCGAACGTGGCGTGGATCCTGCGCTGCAGGGCAAAGCCGTTGACCGGGCCACAGAGTTGTTACTGGGTATTTGCGGTGGTGCTGCAGGTCCATTGACCGACGTTGTCGATCAACAGCATCTTCCGCAACCTGCAGAAATCCTGTTGAGGCGATCCCAGCTTTCCCGATTGCTTGGCATCGACATTGAAACCGAGGTGGTCGAGCGGATTCTTAAGTCCTTGCAAATCGATCTTGAGCGACAGGGCGACGGCTGGAGCGCTCGTGTGCCGCGTTTCCGGTTCGATCTGAGAATCGAACACGATCTTATTGAGGAGGTCGCGCGGATTTTCGGCTATGACCGCATTCCGGAGCGAACAGATGTCGCCGAGTTGCCGCTCGGTGATGTAACCGAAGCGCGTGTAGACCTCGAACTCGTCGCTGACACGATGGTTGCGCGCGACTATCGGGAGGTAGTTACCTACAGTTTCGTCGATCCCGGTACAGATCGTCTGCTGACCGGGCGCTCGTCAGAACTGGTTTTGAGCAATCCGATCTCGTCGGAGATGGCTGTCATGCGTGGCAGCCTTTGCACAGGAATGCTTGCTGCTGCAGTCATGAATTTGTCGAGACAACAGGAAAGGGTGCGGCTGTTTGAAATCGGCAAGTCATTTCATGGCAAGCTGGATGCGCCCGTTGAAACCATGCGGGTCGCGGGACTTGCCATCGGTCCGGCCCTCGGAGAACAGTGGGCGGACAAGGCCCGAACGGTTGATTTCTTTGACATAAAATCGGACATCCAGGCCGTGCTGGCACTTACCGGCAGCGCCAGTGACTTTACCTATTCGCCCACCGACATCGACTCGCTGCAACCAGGGCAAGCGGCGGCTATCCGGCGACACGACATTGCTGTGGGGTACGTCGGTAAACTCCATCCGGCAGTCGCAAAACAGCTGGGGTTGCGCAAGGACGTGTTTCTCTTCGAGCTCGATGCCGATGCTGTATTTTCCGCGAAGATCGCTGTTGCAAGCCCCGTGTCCCGTTTCCCGTCCATACGGCGCGACATTGCAGTCATAGTCAAGGACGAGGTTTCTGCGGCGCAATTACAACACGCGGTTGCGCAAGCCCTGCCAGACCTGATTCGTGAGGTCAGGATCTTTGATGTTTACAAGGGCCCAGGCATAGAAGCCGGGCTAAAAAGCATTGCTTTAGGCTTGATTTTGCAAGAAACATCCCGCACCCTTACCGACCAAGATGCAGACTTTGCGATGCAAACGGTCGTACGCAAGCTACAGCTGGATTATGGCGCGGAACTAAGAGAATAGAAGAAATGGCGCTAACAAAAGCAGATATGGCGGAGTCCCTGTTCAATGAGCTGGGACTGAACAAACGCGAAGCACGAGAATTGGTCGACCTGTATTTTGAAGAACTGCGGGCATCGCTCGCTGTAGGGGAGCAGATTAAACTTTCCGGCTTCGGGAACTTTGATCTTCGGGATAAAAACCAACGTCCGGGACGAAATCCAAAGACCGGTGAGGAAATTCCGATCACCGCGAGACGAGTTGTCACTTTCAGACCGGGACAAAAACTAAAAGCCCGAGTAGAGGCCTATGCTGGAACCGGGGAATAACGACGAACTACCTCCAATCCCAGGAAAGCGCTATTTCACCATAGGTGAAGTCAGTGACCTGTGCGCCGTCAAGCCACATGTGTTGCGCTACTGGGAGCAGGAGTTTCCTCAACTGAAGCCTGTAAAACGGCGCGGAAACCGCCGCTATTACCAGCGTCAGGATGTCCTCATCATTCGGCAGATCCGCAGTCTGCTTTATGACGACGGGTTTACTATCGGTGGCGCCAGGCAACGTCTGACCGGTGATCAGGCGAAGACCGACGTCAGCCAGAGCCAGCAGATCATCAAACAATTACGCCTGGAGCTCGAACAGGTCCTGAAGATTCTGCGACGCTGATCGCGGCCCGCGGTCAGTTTCACTTTCGGCCGTCCGGCTGGTGACGCGGGAGTTTGCGCAGGTAGAATGCAGCTCTGCGGTCAGAGTCCGCACGTCGACAAGCATCCCAATATCTGCATGACACGGTCGGGGCGTAGCGCAGCCTGGTAGCGCACCACAATGGGGTTGTGGGGGTCGGGAGTTCAAATCTCCCCGCCCCGACCAATTATCTCAAGCGGGATCGCGGGCAGCGGCAAGTTTCCGGTCCTCAATGCCAAGCAGGATCGGTTCCGCGTTCTCACGGTAGATATTGACCTTCGCATTGTAGGCAGAGCGTGTGAGACCGTGTTTGTCGCGGATGCTGAGTTTGCGAATATTGAATTCGCCGCTCTCGAGGCGCTCGCCTGTCAGGTAACACTTTATGGCTGAAACTTTTTCGCCAGAGAGCACCAGCCCGCTCAACTTTGCCAGGTTGCCTTGCGCACGCTGCAAAAAAGTTACGGCGTCAAGGTGGACCTGCGACTCCGTTTCATCGGGGGTTTGACCGCGCAACTCGGCGAGAAAATCGCCGACCAGAATCTGCCCGGGCATTGCCGCTTCTATCATTCTGGCCAGTTCGATAGTGACGTCGCCAACGATAAAATCGTGAATGGTCGGATTCAGGCCCTCCGCCTGGTGGAACTCGTAGCAACTGCCAACGTGAAAGCATGCGCGCAGTCTGGGCACGGTCTTCGATCGCGATTTGCTTCGGGCAATTGCATTGTCGGCCAACACCAGGTGCATGAAATGGTAAAGGTTGACGTTGGCTTCCAGGCCGTTGTCGCGATTCCAGATGTAGAAACCGTCGCCGCTCGATGATCTGGCGAAATTCAGGCCCACATCCAGTTCCAGCATTTTGGCGTGAGAAGAGTTCAGGGAATACGAGAGACTGTTCAGCTGCGTCATTTGCTCAAATGGCGTCAGCAGTCCGAAACCGACTATATCAAACAAGGTAACTGCACGGCTGGCGACATAGTTGATGCCGTAGCGGCGAATCATCTTCTCGATGATTTGCGTTTCGACCGGGTGATTGTCGAGGGGTTGGCGCAGCGTTATGAATTTTGGTTCGACCTGCAGGAGCCGCGCGACTTTCTGCATTTGAAGCAAAGTCAATTGCCGGTTGCCGGAAATCAGTTCGGTGATGAATGCGGCAGAAACTCTTTGCGGCATTCGGGAATCGCCGCTTGGAGCAGCGGTGTACTCTGCAATTGCATAATGCGGTACGACCAGTACCAGCATGCCGTCGTCCAGCGGCGTCCAGCTCAGAATGCTGTTCTGGCCCAGCGACCATTCCTCATGCAGGCAGCGTTCCAGGTGCACCAGGTTACTGCGTTGTTTGAGGCCCATCTCGCTCGCCAATCCGGCAAGCTGGTCGAGATAGGGAGAGTAATTGGCAATTCGCCGTATACCCGACTGCGACAGTTCATCATATTCCATAGCGATTGCCTGGCGAGGTAGGGTCGGTCTGGCGATTTGCAGCCGCCGCGACAGCTATGACGAGACGTGCCAGCGCGCGGCTGAATGTCAGATCAGGAACTACCGGTGATATTCCCCAACGAAGTACGGAGTTCTTGGTGTACTGGATTTGTTCTGGCAAATTAATCAACAATCCCTGACAGTGCAAGTACTATCAGGAATCTTGCATAGCCCTTTCATAATTCAACAAATGATCTTCGATCCAAAATACCTGCTTTTACATAATGGCGAAAGGTCTGCCGGCTCTTTGTGCCGGCTCCTGGCAGGTGTTGAACTGTGGTGTGGAGGTACGTTATGAGGTCCGGGCTCGTGCCTCTTGACGAGATTCGGGCGCTGCAGGCTCGTCTGGCGCAATGGTTGGTAAAAACTCCCGTGATGCGATGTGTGGGCCTCGAGAAGGAACTCGGGGGGTCGACCGAGATTTACGCCAAACTCGAATTTCTGCAGGAGACCGGCACTTTCAAGCCGCGCGGTGCGTTGTCGGTGCTCCTGAGTCTGAGTTCGGACCAGCTTGCCAAAGGTGTCACGGCCGTCAGCGCCGGGAATCACGCCATTGCCACGGCATTTGCCGCCCGCAAGCTTGGCACGACCGCCAAGGTGGTCATGGCGAAATACGCAAGTGCCGCGAGAATCCAGGCCTGCCGTGATCTGGGCGCCGAGCTGGTCCTCGCTGACGACCTTCACAGTGCGTTTACGATGGCGGAGGCAATCCGGGACAGCGAAGGCCGTCACCTGGTGCATCCGTTCGATGGGCCGCAGACCGCCGCGGGCACCGCTACCATTGGCCTGGAGTTATGCGATCAGCTCGAGCAGTTCGACGCAGTCATTATTCCAATAGGAGGCGGTGGCCTGTGCGCCGGAATCGCTGGCGCCGTGGCGCAACTTCGCCCGGAGTGCGAAATATTCGGCGTTGAGCCGACCGGGGCCGATTCAATGTACCGCAGTTTCCTGGCGTCGGCACCGGTGCGCCTCGACAAGGTGAACACGATGGCCGACAGCCTCGGCGCTCCGTATGCCTTGCCGTATTCGTATTCCCTGTGCAAGGCATCGGTAAAAGAGATCGTGCTGGTTACGGATGAGGCGTTGCAGCGTGCCATGGGCAGCCTGTTCCGCCAACTGCGGATTGCTGTGGAACCTGCCTGTGCCGCCAGCACGGCCGCTGTGCTGGGACCGCTGGCGGACAGGCTGAGGGGCCGACGTGTGGTCCTGATATTGTGCGGCAGCAACATCGACTGGGCGACCTACGCACGGCAAGCCGAGTTGAGGCTGCCTCATGCTGCTTGAACGAATCAAAGCAATAGTCGGTCCCTCTGGCTGGACCAGTGACCCGGTCGAACTCGAATCGCACCTTACCGAATGGCGAGGGGTGTATCGCGGCAAGACGCCAATGATGGTGTCCCCACAATCGACTGCCGAGCTTGCCGAAGTTGTTCGTGCCTGTGCAGCGGCGGGGACGGCGGTCGTGCCGCAAGGCGGCAACACCGGGCTTTGCGGAGGCGCAATCCCTGATGACAGCGGCTCCCAGATCCTGTTGTCTCTGGCCAGACTGAATCGTATCCGGGCTATCGAGCCGGACGACTTCTCCATGGTGGTGGAGGCAGGATGCGTCCTGGCCGATGTCCAGCGCGAGGCACGATCGGCCAGCCGGCTGTATCCACTCAGCCTTGCGGCCGAGGGCAGTTGCCAGATCGGCGGAAACCTGTCGACGAATGCCGGCGGTACCAACGTGCTGAAATACGGCACGGCACGTGACCAGGTGCTCGGTCTTGAGGTGGTACTTGCAGACGGGACCGTCTGGAACGGCCTGCGATCCTTGCGCAAGGACACCGCCGGCTATGATCTGAAACAACTGTTCATCGGTGCGGAAGGCACGCTCGGAATAATCACGGCCGCCAGCCTGAGGCTCTATCCCCTGCCGCCAAACCTGTATACGGCGATCGTGGCAATCCCGTCCCCGGGCGACGCAGTCTCGCTGTTGGCCACACTGCGCACAGAGCTGGCCGACCAGGTCTACGCATTTGAACTGATTTCTGAGCGGGCCCTGGGCTTTGTACTCAGGCACATTCCGGGTACGCGTGCGCCACTCGACCAGAACTATCCCTGGTATGTTCTTGTCGAGTGTGCAGCACCGCAGGGTGTCGATGCCCTGCATGGATTGCTGATGTCGTCGATCGAGCTTGGATACGCACACGATGCGGTGATTTCCGGCAGCGATCGCGAGGCTGCTGAATTCTGGCGATTGCGCCACTCGATCTCTGAGGCCCAGAAGTTTGAGGGCGCCAGCCTGAAACACGACGTCTCCGTCCCGGTCGGTCGCATAGGCGATTTTGTTGAGGCAGCAGAAGCCGCAGTCCGAGCGGTTGATCCTGAGGTGAGGGTCGTTGCCTTTGGCCACGTCGGAGACGGCAACGTGCACTTCAATATCAGCCAGGCAACTGGCGCGTCGACGCTGCAATTCGAAGCTGGCCGCGAACGCCTGAGTGAGGTGGTGTATGCGGTTACGCGCTCATTTGCCGGCAGTATCAGCGCAGAACATGGAATCGGCCAGGCTAAACGGGATATGTTGCGGGATTTTCGCAGCGCAACGGAACTTGCCCTGATGCGTGCGGTAAAGCGAGCTCTGGATCCCAATAACATCATGAATCCTGGAAAAGTCCTTTGAAACAGGCCACCAAAGGCGGCAACGGGTAGCAATTTGACGACCAGTTCCCACCGTTTGGCCGGTCGATCGAGCTAATATTCCGGGTTATCCAGGCTCGGATCGGCGAGTCCGCCATTAATTCAGGGCAACAGGTAAAGATGGGCATTGGTTCTGAAAGGATGAAATCGCCTTTTGATGTGCAGCTCGAGGCTCTGGCGCGGACGCTGGATGCACAGATCGACAATGAATCGATACTCCGTGATATCCATTCGGCGTTTTCGACGCTGCTGGCCAGGAGCGGAAACGCCGAGAGCGACATTCGGGCGGTACTGCTACGCCAGTATTCAACGGGCCAGCTGCGTGAGGAAACGTATCAGCTGGTCCAGCAAATATTGAGTCGAATGGTCAGCGAGAATATCGAAACTTTACCTGGCGATGCATCGCATGAAATTCAATCCGCGGATCCGTTCGGCGATACGATCAATATTCCGGTTGACAGCTTTTCTCCGGTAACAGCCGAGGACAGCCTGCAGGTTGGCTCAGTGCTACGCGATCGTTTTCTGTTGCAGGAAAAAATCTCGGGCGGCAGCATGGGCGACGTATACAAGGCGCTGGACCGCCGTCTCGCCGAGACCGGAAGTGACAACCCTTATGTTGCGATCAAGGTCCTCGCGCCAAAACTTTCACGTAACGGCAACGCACTGCGGGCCCTGCAGCAGGAAGCGGCGAAGGGACGGTTCCTGTCGCACCCGAACATCGTTCGATTTGTTGATCTTGACCGCGACGACGACATCTATTTCATCGTGATGGAATGGCTCGATGGTCGATCACTTGCCGACATCCTGGACAGCGCACGCAACAATGCAATCGATATTGCAACAGCCCTGGATATTGTCAGGCAGGTCGGCCAGGCGCTCGACTATGCCCATCGTTGTGGTGTCGTACATGCGGATGTCAAACCCGGGAATATCATCATCACGTCATCCGGTCAGGCGATGCTTTTCGATTTCGGTGTTGCGCGGGTTCGACAAAAGCAGCAGGGCGGCGCCTCAGTTGAATTTGATCCGGGCGTGCTGGCAACGGGTACACCGATTTACTCCAGCATGCAGGTCCTGACCGGCGATGACCCGGTGCCGGCGGACGACGTCTTCTCACTGGGTTGCCTGTTATACCGTTTGCTCGCAGGCTACCGGGCCTTCGGCCCGCGAAATGCGGCCGAGGCAGCAGCGGCCGGCATGGAACCACAACGACTGCAGGGAATCAGCCAGACCCAATGGGCGGCACTCAAGAAGTCCTTGTCGTACTCACGTGTGACACGGTTTGCGTCCGTGGCGGAGTTTCTGCGAGCGCTGGATGGTGACAGCCCGGTCGCGACCGATACCCAATCGCTGCCGAAACCAGGAGGTCCCGCATCGTCGGGATTCGCGAGGCGATTCGGCACGGCTGCCGTCATCGTAGCGCTCCTCGGAGGTGCCGGATGGGCTTTGAAACAAAGCGGTCTGCTGCAGCAGTTCACCGATAAGCTCGTTGTGGCAGCGCCGGACGTCGAACAAGCACGAACTGTCGACCAAGCACCAACCCTGGAGCAAGCACCAACCGTCGAGCAGGCGCCGGCTGTTTCCGTTCCGGCGCCCGAGGAGCCAGCTGTACGAGAGGAGACAGCTGCCGCGGAATCGCCGGACGTGCCTGCGGATCCTGATCCGACTGCGAGCGTCACTGCCGGCGCTGCGACACAAGGCAATTCGGAGCACGATTCGGAGCGCGATTCGGAGCGCGACTCTGAGATGGATAACGGGATCGTGCCGGTCTCGGCCGTCGCCATACCGGCACAACAGGATTACGGTTTACTGCCGCCGCCGGACCTCCTGGTCACGATAGGCGCGGCCGGTGCGCAATCGTTCGACGGGGAACTGTCCCTGATCGAAGATGGAGCACCGACGGTAGTGGATTTTGAGCGTACGACCGACACTGCCACTCCGCTGACATTGCGTCTTGAGGAGGTCAGCTACAGCGGCAATCGCTCGCCTTGGGAGTTGGGGCAGTATACGTTGCAGGACAACGGGCTGGTGCGATTCGAACCTGGCCAGTCGCGGATACGCACGAAAATTGCCTTGGTATCGGATCCACTGCGTGAACCTGATCGTGATGTTGTCCTGGAGCTTCGCGATGCCGATAATCCCGATACTGCTTTCGCAAATCTGCGGCTGAACCTTCTTGACGACGACCAACGGCGCTTCGAAGCCAGCCTTATGCCGAATACAATTGCCTTTGCAGTCAGCCAGGTGTCGGTGCGGGAACGCGATCCTGCCGTTCAGATCGACGTGCTGCGTTTCAAACCGGACGACAGCGATCTGAATGTTTCCTATACTGTTCGGGACGTGACGGCCACGGAAGGGCAGGACTATTTTACCCCCGGTACAGGCACAGTAAGCTTCGGGCCCGGTCAAAGAACTGCACGGATTTTCATTCCTCTCGTGCAAGATACCGTCGTGGAAACGGATGAAGCTTTCATGCTCGAGCTTGATCCACCGCAACGCAGCGATGATGCCAACATCTTTCTGCGAATCGCGGTTATGATCCGGGATGACGATTCCTGAGCCAATCCCTGAAAAGATCAAGTTTCTACGAGCGATAAAATGAAAGAGAAAGACCTGCGGCGCTATTCACGCGTCGTCGTCGACGGCGTGGAGCATGCGCCGGGCCGCGCAATGCTGCGCGCAGTCGGATTCAGTGAGGACGATTTTTCGCGACCACAGGTGGGTATCGCATCTACCTGGAGCATGGTGACGCCATGCAACATGCATATCGATGCACTGGCGCGACAGGCTGCTGCCGGCACCGACAGCGCCGGTGGAAAAGCGGTGATCTTCAATACGATTACCGTATCGGACGGTATTTCCATGGGCACACCAGGGATGCGCTATTCACTGGTGTCGCGTGAGGTCATAGCCGACTCCATCGAGGCTGTCGCCGGAGCGCAGGGTTTCGATGGTTTGGTCACGATCGGCGGCTGCGACAAGAATATGCCTGGTTGTGTCATGGCGATGGCAAGACTGAATCGACCGTCTATTTTTGTTTACGGTGGCACGATCAAGCCTGGCGAGAAACGGCGCGACATCGTATCCGTGTTCGAGGCAGTCGGCGCGTTTGCCGGCGGGAAGATCAGCCAGTCCGAGCTCGATGAAGTGGAGCGAACGGCCATACCCGGTCCGGGAAGTTGTGGCGGCATGTACACGGCAAATACCATGGCGTCTGCGATTGAAGCATTGGGCATGAGTCTTGCGAACAGCTCGGCGCAGGAAGCAGTGTCGCAAGGAAAGATCGACGACTGTCAACGCGCCGGGAAGGCCGTCGTCAACCTCCTCAAGAACAACATCAGGCCATCCGACATTCTTACGACCAAAGCGTTCGAGAACGCCATTACCGTTGTTATTGCGCTAGGCGGCTCGACTAACGCGGTTCTGCACCTGATTGCCATCGCGTATGAGACTGGAGTCAAGCTGGGTCTGGATGATTTCAGCCGAATCGGGGCGCGCGTGCCTGTGCTGGCCGATGTCAAACCCAGTGGCCGATTCCTCATGTCGGAACTGATCGCGATCGGCGGCATTCAACCCCTGATGAAGCGCTTGCTCGACCGCGGTTTGTTGCACGGTGAGTGCATGACGGTTACCGGGCGGACGGTCGCGGAAAATCTGGCCGCTGTGCAGGATTACCCCGACGGTCAGGAGATTGTTCGAAGCTTTGACGATCCGGTGAAGGCCGAGAGTCATATTGTGATTCTGCACGGAAATCTTGCACCGGATGGCGCGGTCGCCAAGATCAGCGGCAAGGAGGGCCTGCGCTTTCAAGGCACAGCAAGAATCTTTCATGCCGAAGAAGACGCACTTCAGGCCATCCTCACAGGCCAGATTCGGGCCGGCGACGTCATCGTGATTCGTTACGAGGGCCCGAAAGGGGGGCCTGGCATGCGCGAGATGCTGAGTCCGACAGCCGCGATTGTGGGCAAGGGTCTGGGCAAAGACGTTGCCCTGATCACGGATGGGCGGTTCTCCGGCGGTAGCCACGGTTTTGTGGTGGGACATGTCTCGCCCGAGGCCGCGGTTGGAGGCCCTATTGCACTGCTCGAGGATGGCGACGAGATAACGATCGATGCCAAAACGAGACAAATCAGTGTCAACTTGTCACAGGACGAGCTGGCCAGACGGCGTCGAAACTGGGTTCGGCCGACGTCAGACGTTACCCGCGGCCTGCTCGCAAAATACCGGTCGGAAGTATTGTCGGCATCACTGGGTGCCGTGACCGTTGCTCCTGATTGGGATACCTGAAACAGAATACTCTTGACCTGCAAGTCCCGGTCCGTTTTACTTCGGGCGTGAGATCAAATTACACCCGCGTATTGTGCCGTGGCTGCGAAATGGCAGCCCGAAAATGCTTAAAACGAATGGCGCGCCAGAGGTGCGCGGGTGAAATGGGCGGTAGAAACGGCTGGTAAAAGCCGGCTGCCACCATCCGACCCGCTGGGATTATCCGAGCGGGTTTTTTTTTGTCGAGGCGGGTTGGCCAGAGAGGCGAATTCGGTGAGTACAGAGGAGTTGGCTGAAGCTGCGTTTGCCGGGTCCGACAGCCTCGGCGCCGGACCGGATATAGCGAGCTCGCCGTGGGTGGTAATGAAATTTGGCGGCAGCAGTGTGACCACAGCCAGCAACTGGCAGACGATCGACAGGCTATTGCAAAAGCGGCTTCGTGACGGGCTCAGGCCTGTGCTGGTGCAATCCGCGTTGCAGGGCGTGTCGAATGCGTTGACACGAATGGCGCACGAGGCGGCCAAAGCTATGCCAGCGAAAGAACTGGAGGGATTGTGGAAGAAGCACGCGATGCTCGCCGATTCCCTCGGTTTGACGGACACCCGGTTTCTGAACCCACGTTTCAGCGAGCTCGAAGGCATACTGAAACGGATTCATGCGGCGGGCGAAGCCAGCCCCAGCCCCAGGCTGCAGGCGGCTGCGCTATCCATGGGCGAACTCATGGCATCGACAATTGGTGCCGCCTACCTGCGCCAGCAGGGACTGGACGTGCACTGGATCGATGCTCGCGAGTTGTTGCAGAGTGATAACCGCACGCAACGCTCGCCGACGCAGAGGTACTTGTCTGCAACTTGCGACTACGACGCAGATGCGGAACTGCAGGGCCGGCTGCGGCGGTCCGGTGCGGTGATCCTGACGCAGGGCTTCATTGCGCGCGATACAGCCGGGGACACTATCCTGCTTGGGAGGGAGGGGTCGGATACCTCGGCTGCGTATCTCGCGGCCAAGCTCCAGGCACGGCGACTGGAAATATGGAAGGACGTGCCCGGCATGTTTTCCGCTGATCCGAAACTGTTGCCTTCGGCAAGGCTACTTGTCGATTTGCACTATGACGAGGCGAGGGAGCTGGCATCGGCAGGCAGTACCGTATTGCATCCACGCTGCCTGTCGCCGCTGAGTCGATACAGCATTCCGCTATTCATTCGCTGCCTGAATGCGCCCGCGATGGCCGGAACAATGGTGTCAGCGGCGCCCAGGGAATCGATGCCGCAGGTCAAGGGCATATCAGCCCGCAAGGGCGTCAACCTGATCTCGATGGACGGTATGGCAATGTGGCACGAGGTCGGATTTCTTGCCGATGTGTTTGCCGTGTTTGCGCGCCATGGTGTGTCGATCGATCTTGTGTCGACTTCCGAGTCAAACGTTACGGTATCCGTCGATACAATTGACGGCATGTTTCCGCCCCAGGTTCGCGACGCCGTAGTGTCTGACCTGCAGAAGTTGTGCCGTGTTCGATCAATTCCGGATTGCGCGGTAATCAGCCTCGTGGGCCGGCGCATGCGCAGCAATCTGGCGCGGATGTCGCAGGCGCTCGCGGTCTTCGAGGAGGAGAAAATTCACCTGGTCACCCAGGGAGCAAGCGACCTCAATTTCAGCTTTGTCGTTGACGAAGATCAGGTACCCAGACTCATTGCAAAGTTGCACGCGAGCATGATCACAGCCTCGCGTGCCGACAATGTATTCGGTCCGAGCTGGGACCAGTTGTTCGGTGAGCAGCGTGAGAAACCACAGCTGCCAAAGGCATGGTGGGAATTGAGGCGTGAGGAACTGTTGCAGATTGCAGCCCGGCAGGCGAACGCCTACGTTTACGATGGAAAAAGTATTGTTGCAGCGGCCGCGAGCGTAATGAACCTCGAGTCCGTAAGCCGGGTGCTGTATGCCGTCAAAGCCAATTTCAATCCTGCCGTGCTCAATCTTCTCGCAGGTGCCGGCGTGGATTTCGATTGTGTTTCTCCGGGAGAGGTCCGGCACTTGTTCAAGGTCGTACCGGGGCTTGCCAGCTCGCGGATCCTTTACACGCCGAATTTTGCACCGCGCGAAGAATACGCCTGGGCTCTCGAGGAGGGGCTGCAACTGACGCTGGACAGTCTCTATCCATTGCAGGCGTGGCCAGAGTTATTCGATGGCAGCAATCTCTTCATTCGTCTCGATCCCGGCAAGGGTGAGGGACATCATGATCACGTGAAAACGGCTGGAAAGTACTCGAAGTTCGGTGTGCCACTTTTCGAAGTAGAAGATCTGCGCAACTTGCTGGACAGGGCCAATGCGACGGTGGTCGGCATGCATGCTCACAGCGGCAGCGGCATTCACGATCCGGATAACTGGTTGTCTGTTGCGGAAAAGCTCGCACAGGTCGCGAAACGCTTTCCGAGTGCCCGGGTTCTGGACCTCGGTGGCGGCATTGGGGTGCCGGACAGGTCCGGGGAACCGTCGTTTGACCTGGAGATTCTGGACAAACTGTTGCGAGCTTTCAAAAAGCGACACCCTGAATACGAATTGTGGCTTGAGCCCGGGCGTTTTCTTGTGTCACAGGCGGGTGTGCTCATCAGCCGGGTCACCCAGACCAAGGGCAAGGGCGAAATGCGCTACATCGGTATCGGTACCGGCATGAATTCGCTGATTCGTCCGGCGCTGTATGGCGCCTATCACGAGATCGTAAACCTGACCCGTCTCGGTGAGCCTGCCGCGGAGACGGCAACAATCGTTGGTCCGATTTGCGAGTCAGGTGACAAACTCGGCACAGATCGTGTGCTCCCACACACTGTCGAGAACGATGTGTTACTGATCGCCAATGCTGGCGCTTATGGTTTTGTTATGAGCTCCCGCTACAACCTCCGCGAGCCGGCCGGCGAAATCGTCATTTGACTGGTTTTGCAGGCAGTCATGCGCCATGACCCGATTGGCAGAACAAGCAGCGCGTGGAAATGAAGTATCGGGTCGCCGCCACGGGTCGCATGGTTTCCATTGAGACCAAAAAGTTAAAGCAAGCGCTTGACGCTGTTCTGCGGCAGACACTAGACTGCCCATCACTCATCGAGACCGGCTGAGGGAAAGGCCCTTTGAAGCCGGGGCAACCTTCGGGACTAACCATCCTGAAAAGGTGCCAACTCCTGCGGAGCAGCGACACCTGTCAAAGGGAAACTGCTTTCGAGAGATGAGGGGCGGTGTAACGCGGCAATCGGTCATTTGACCGGTGAAGCGGAGGGCACGGCACCCTTCCTTGCGGTTTTCGCAGGATTCCGATGAGAGGCGGCTTCACGTCGCAATATTGGAATCGTAGTTTTTTTGCGGAGACCCGAAAAATGTCAGTACCAGCAAGCCCAGCAACGCTCGCCGTGCGCGCCTCATTGGAGTCGGATTCCCAGCACGGCGCAGTCATACCACCGCTGCACCTGTCGTCGAACTACACATTCGAACGCTTCGGCGTCAAACGCCAGTACGATTACACACGCAGCGGAAATCCGACGCGTGATTCGCTGGCTGACGCACTGTGTTCGCTGGAACGCGGTGCAGGTGCGGTGGTGACCGCGTCCGGAATGGCCGCTCTTACCCTGCTCACGCATTTGCTCGAGCCTGATGACTTGTTGATTGCGCCGCACGATTGCTATGGTGGCACCTATCGGCTGTTCGAGCACCTGGCGGCGAAACGGCACTTCGCTGTAAGTTTCATCGACCAGACTGATCCGGCGGCATTGCAGGCCGCATTCGCGCGGCGTCCCAGGATGATCCTGGTCGAAACTCCTTCCAATCCCTTGCTCAGAATTGTCGACATAGCAGCCGTATCCGCACTGGCGCGGTCTCACGGAGTCCTGCTTGCGGTCGACAACACATTCCTCTCACCGATCCTGCAACAACCGATTCGACTCGGTGCGGATATCGTGCTGCATTCGACCACCAAGTACCTGAACGGACACAGTGATGTCGTCGGCGGCGCGATTATTGCCGCGACGGAGGAGCTGTCCGAATCACTTCGATGGTGGGCAAACTGTCTTGGCCTCACCGGGGCGCCGTTTGACAGTTACCTTACTTTGCGTGGCATACGCACTTTGCATGCCAGGATGCGTCAGCACGAAGAAAGCGCCAATCGTGTAGCGCTATTCCTCGACCAGCATCCGCTTGTGTCACGTGTGTATTACCCGGGCCTGCCCGATCATCCCGGGCATCAGATCGCCAGTGCACAGCAATCCGGATTTGGCGGAATGGTGAGCCTTGAAATAGACGGAGGAGAGGCGGCGGTAGCGACCTTTGTAGAAAAGCTGCAACTTTTTTCCCTCGCGGAATCTCTGGGCGGCGTCGAAAGCCTGGTGTGTCACCCGCCGACCATGACGCACGCAGCGGTCAGCAGACAAGCCCTGCACGAGGCCGGGATCGGAGACAATCTGATTCGCCTGTCCATTGGCCTGGAGGACAGCGGTGACTTGCTGGAGGACCTGCGGCTGGCACTCGATGCCGCTGCACACGCGGTCACGCTCAAAAGCGTAGCCGCGGCTTCCTGCTGAAAGGAATGCACCATGAGCTTGCCTGATTTTCTGAAAGTGCATCTGTCGCCCGATACGCGGTATTTCACTGCCGGCCGATTCATCCTGGAGTCCGGGGAGCATCTTGACGAAGTCACTGTCGCTTACCGGTCCTGGGGAAACGTTGCGAACGCGACGCATCGTGCCATCCTCATTTGTCATGCGCTGACGGGATCGGCCGATGTCGAATCCTGGTGGCCGGGGCTCGTTGGCCCCGGCGGCGCATTCGATCCTGCGAGGGATTACATCGTTTGCACCAATATCCTGGGCGGCTGTTACGGAACCACGGGCCCGGTATCCCGGCGGCCCGGCAGCAGCGCGCGGTACCGCGCGGATTTTCCCCGAATTTCGGTCAGGGACATGGTGCACCTGCAGCGCCGCTTGCTGGATCACCTGGGAGTACGAAAACTCGAGTTGGTGACCGGCCCGTCGCTCGGCGGCATGCAGGCACTCGAATGGGCTGCGCTTTACCCGGATCGGGTGACAAGCATTGTTCCCATCGGCGTCGGAGGGAAGCACTCCGCATGGTGCATTGGCATGAGTGAGGCGCAGCGAGCGGCGATCTATGCGGATGCTGACTGGAATGACGGCTATTACAGCGATGACCGGCCACCGCGTCAGGGCCTCGCAGCAGCACGAATGATGGCGGTCTGCAGCTATCGCAGCTGGTCAAGCTTTCAGCGTCGATTCGGCCGCGAGGAGTGCGCGGATGGTGAATACCAGGTGCAATCCTATCTGCGGCACCAAGGGCAGAAGATCAACGACAGGTTCGACGCGAACTGTTATGTTCGGCTGACGCAGGCCATGAACGATTTCGACCTGTCCCGCGGACGCGGCAATTACATCGATGTCCTCGAGGGCATTTGCCAGCGGGCACTCATTGTCTCCGTGAGCTCGGATATTCTTTACCCGGCTCACGAGCAGGCACTACTGGCAAAGCACCTGCCGAATGCACGGTATGAAATTCTGGAATCCGACTATGGTCATGATGGCTTCCTCGTTCAGACGGGTGAATTGTCGAAATTGATCACGGAGTTCAGGCGATCGGCTGGCGCAGGTTTCGAAACGCAGCATGCCGCCGCCTGAACACCGCGCGGAGCGTACTGCTCAGCGGATCTGTTCCACCACTTTCGCAGTCATTGCAGACGTCGACAGAACCGGATCGTTGCCGCGAGCTATGTCTGCTGTTCTGGCGCCGTTGGAAATGACTTGCAAAAGTGCCGTTTCGACCAGGGCAGCTTCTGCTTCGAGACCGAGGCTGTGACGCAGGAGCAGCGCGACACTGGCGATCGTCCCACAGGGATTGGCGATATTGCGCCCCGCAATATCCGGGGCCGAGCCGTGTATCGGTTCATACAGACCACGCTTTGATTCACCCAGCGACGCCGAGGGCAGCATGCCGAGCGAGCCAGCCAGCATCGATGCCTCGTCGGTCAGGATGTCGCCGAACATGTTCTCGGTGACTATCACGTCAAATTCCCGGGGTCTTGCCAGCAGATGCATGGCGGCGGCGTCGACCAGCATGTGTTCGAGCGCAACGTCCGGGAATTCCTGGCTGACGATGCGTGTCGCAACATCGCGCCACAGGCGTGAGGTCTCAAGAACGTTTGCCTTGTCTACCGAGCAAAGCTTGCGTTTTCGTTCCCGGGCGATCCGCGCTGCAACACGCACGATTCGTTCCACCTCGAAGGTGTGGTAGATGCACAGATCGCTGGCCGAATCCGTGTCGCGTTTTTTCTCGCCAAAATAGATGCCGCCGGTCAGCTCGCGCACGACCATGAGGTCGACGCCGGTCAACAATTCGGCTTTCAGTGGCGACGCCTTCGCCAATTCATCGATCACGCGTACCGGTCGCAGGTTGGCAAACACGCCGAGTTCCGCGCGAATTCCAAGCAGACCCTGTTCCGGCCGCATCGGTGCATTGGGATCGGACCACTTGGGACCGCCCACGGCACCGAGCAGCACGGCGTCGCTTTCGTGGCAGCTCGCAATCGTATCCGCCGGCAGCGGATGGTTACAGGCGTCAATTGCAGCGCCGCCAATCAGCTGAGTGGAAAAATCGAAATGGTGCCCGAACGCCTCGGCAATCCGCTGCAAAACCCGGACGCCCGACTTCGTGACCTCAGGCCCGATGCCGTCGCCCGGTAATACGGTAATCAGGGCGTCCACGGACGTTGCTCCTCAAATCGCACGATGTCCCCGAGATGATTTTGCAGGAAGCCCAGTTGGTCCGTGCCTTCCATCAGGCAATACCGGGCAAATGCATCGATCGGAAAGGTCACAGCCGACCCATCAGCGAGAGTCAGGGTCGTGGTGGTCAGATCTACGCAGATGGTGTCACCGGGGTTTTGCAGCAGGCGTGCGTGCACATCCGGCTGGACCAGTATCGGCAACAGCCCGTTCTTCAGCGAATTGCTGCGAAAGATGTCGGCGATCTCGGTGCTGATCACCGCTTTGATGCCATAGTCGAGCAAAGCCCAGGGCGCATGTTCGCGCGACGATCCGCAACCGAAATTACGACCTGCCACGAGAATTTCGCAGCCCCTGGCCTCCGGTGAATTCAAAACGAATTCGGGATTGTCGCTGCCATCATCACGGTACCGCCAGTCGTGGAAAAGGTGCTGGCCAAGACCTTCACGAGTGGTCGTTGTGAGGAACCGCGCCGGGATGATCTGATCCGTATCCACGTCATTGACCGGGAGAACGACCGTTCGTGAATTCAACTGGCGCATGGCTTGCATAGTCTGGACTGTCTTTTCAAAGATAACGGCGAGGGTCGGCGATCTTGCCGGCGATCGCAGACGCTGCCGCGGTGAGCGGGCTGGCAAGCACGGTTCGCGCGCCAATGCCCTGGCGTCCCTCGAAGTTGCGGTTGCTGGTGCTTACGCTGAGCTTGCCACGGGGCACGGTATCGCCGTTCATCCCGAGGCACATCGAGCAGCCCGATTCGCGCCATTGCGCGCCCGATGAGCGGAATATCTGATCCAGGCCGAGCGCTTCGGCCTCTTTTTTCACCTGCTGTGAGCCGGGTACGACCAGCATGGTGACACCATTGGCAATCTTTCTTCCTCGCAGCATGTTCGCGGCCTGCTGCAGGTCAGAGAGGCGTGAATTGGTGCAGCTGCCGATAAACACGACGTCGACGCCAACATCGCTGAGCCTTTGGCCTGGCTGTAGCTGCATGTAGTCGAGTGCCTTGCGAAATCCCGGTCCGCCGTCGCCATCAGGCACCGCGGCATCGACTGCGACGACCATCCCCGGGTTGGTGCCGAATGTCACCATCGGGCTCAATCGGTTGCCATCGACAGTAATGGAACGGTCGAACACTGCCCCGGAATCGCTTTTCAGGCTGCGCCAGCGTTCGATTGACGCTTCCCAGGCGGAAGCTTTCGGCGCGCGCGGCCGCCCCTCAAGGTAGGTGAAAGTGGTGTCATCCGGTGCGACCATGCCGGCGCGCGCACCGGCCTCGATCGACATGTTGCAGACGGTCATGCGTTCATCCATGGACATCGCGGTAATCGCTGCGCCACGGTATTCGATGACGTGGCCGGTTCCGCCGCCAATACCGATCTGACCAATGGTCGCCAGGATTGCGTCTTTCGCGGTTACGCCTTTCGCCAGTCGACCGCTGATTTCGACAGACAAGGTCTTGGGGCGGCGTTGCAAGAGGCACTGCGTCGCGAGTACGTGCCCGACTTCGGTCGTGCCGATGCCAAAAGCCAGCGCTCCAAACGCGCCGTGCGTACTGGTATGGCTGTCGCCACACACGATCGTTTTGCCTGGCTGGGTTGCGCCAAGCTCGGGACCGATGACGTGCACGATGCCGCGGTGTTCGCTGCCGAAGCCAAAAAGCTCGATGCCGAACTCGTGGCAGTTCTCTTGCATTTTCTGCACTTGCCTCGCGGCACTGTCACCGGCGACTGCGAGATCCCGAAAACTCGCAACTGGCGTTGTCGGAGTTGAATGATCCAGGGTCCCGAGGGTCAGGTCGGGGCGCCTGACGCGCGAGCCGCGCTCCCGCAGCACCGTGAAGGCCTGCGGCGTCGTCACCTCGTGAATCAGGTGCAGGTCGACATAAAGAATCGCTGGTGTGTCCGGTGTTTCTGCCGCGACGACATGATCCGACCAGACTTTCTCGAAGAGCGTCGTCGGTGAGCCGGTTCCCATTATGTGGCGCGCTGCAGCTTACGAACCGGCGGCGGCCGCCGCCGCCTTTGGCTGGTCCAGACCTTCGAGCCAGCCCTCGGTATCCTCGGTATCGCCACTGAAGAGGCCGAAAAATGCATCCTGCAGACGTTTTGTAATCGGACCGCGCTTGCCGTTGCCAACGTCGATTCGATCCACCGAGCGCACCGGCGTCAGTTCGACCGCAGTTCCGGTAAAGAATATTTCATCGGCCAGGTACAGCATCTCGCGCGGTATAGACATTTCGCGTACCGTGAGCCCGCGTTGTGCTGCGAGCGTCAGCACCGTGTCGCGGGTAATTCCTGTAAGAATCGAGGCGGCGGCAGGCGGGGTGTGCAATACACCATTGCGTATGACAAAAAGGTTTTCACCGGCTCCCTCGCTGACCGTGCCATCGGTCGACAAAGCAATGCCTTCGGCAAACCCGAGGCGCTTTGCTTCCGTGCTGATCAGCTGGCTCGACAGGTAATTGCCGCCAGCCTTTGCGAGGGCGGGCACAGTATTCGGCGCAACGCGCTGCCAGCTGGAGATGCAAACATCGACGCCTTTTTCGAAACTGTCGGCGCCAAGGT
The DNA here is from genome assembly GCA_020027645.1 of Pseudomonadota bacterium. Taxonomy (GTDB): domain Bacteria; phylum Pseudomonadota; class Gammaproteobacteria; order Steroidobacterales; family Woeseiaceae; genus JAKEGN01. Next base: position 34,804 of record JAHKKM010000002.1, on the reverse strand, counting down.
ACGCCCCCCATTCCCAGGCGGCGATGGCAACGTCGACGGCGTGGCCCGGCTTTGGTGAAAGACCGATCTCACCGTAACCGAGCAATGCGATGGGTCGGATGTAGGCGCCGTTCATCAGCTTGTTGGCAATGATAAGGTCCTTGCAAACCGAAACCAGTTGGTCACGTGTATACGGAATCGGCATGCGATAGATGCGCGCAGAATCGAACAGGCGCCGGATATGATCGGTCAGCCTGAAGATTTTTGGCCCGTCGGGAGTCTTGTAAACGCGGATTCCCTCGAATACGGACGAGCCGTAGTGCAGGGCATGCGACATCACATGCACGGTTGCCTGCTCCCAGGGGATCATCCGGCCATTCATCCAGATCAATTTGGCGCCCTTAAACATTATCGGAAACTCCACGCACGGTTGCGGTCTCAGGACTGCCTAGCTTAGCAAGCAGGCCGTTGGGCTGCATCAGGCTGTTACAACGGGTCTGCGGGCTCAGATGGAGGCGCGGTTGATATCCGGATGGTCCAGCAGACCGTCCAGCCCGCGTTGCCGCCGTCGCAGAATACGATTGCTTACCTCAAGATAGGCCCGGCTTCCTGCCTCGACGATATCGGTGCTGGTACCGTGCCCCCGGTAACTCTGTCCGTTGTATTCAACAGTGATTGTAGCTTCACCTTGCGCATCGTCCCCTGCCGTCGCACTGTGAATTGCAAAATCCTTGAGAATCAACGGCACGCCGGTCGCCTGCTCGATCGCATTGAACACGGCTTCGACCGGCCCGTCGCCGTTGGCGGTCTTGTTCTGGCTGCTGCCGTCCTCGTGCTGCAGGGTGACCGTAGCGGACGCTATGCGATCGGTGCCGGATCGCACGTCCAGGGACTGCAACGTCCAGGGTCCGGCCGACGTACTGTCGACATTCAGGATGATTGCTTCGATGTCACCGTCGTACATTTCCTTCTTTTTGTCTGCAAGCTTTTTGAATTCCTGGAACGCCCGGTTGGTTTCGAACTCGTCCAGAACGAAACCCAGGTCGCGGACCCTGTCTCTGAATGCATGCCGACCGCTGTGCTTGCCGAGCACCAGGTTGGACCGGCTGATACCGACATCGGCGGGCCGCATGATCTCGTATGTCGAATGATGCTGCAGCATGCCGTGCTGGTGAATACCGGCTTCATGCGCAAATGCATTCTCACCGACAATTGCCTTGTTGCGCGGTACCTGCATGCCCGTTATGGACGAGACCAGTCGCGAAGCAGGGTACAAGCGGGTGGTTTCAACGCCGGTTTCCAGTCCGAAAAATTCGGCGCGCGTGCGCAATGCCATAACCACTTCTTCGAGTGAGCAATTCCCTGCGCGTTCGCCAATTCCATTGATCGTGCACTCGATCTGGCGCGCCCCGGCGGAAACCGCGGCCAGACTGTTAGCCACCGCCATACCCAGGTCATTGTGACAATGGACGCTTAGCGTGACGTTCTCGATGCCTTGAACGTGTTCCCTCAGATAGCGGAACAATTTGTCGAACTCGGCGGGCACCGAGTAGCCAACGGTGTCGGGAATATTGATTGTTGTCGCACCCGCGTCGATCGCCGCGGTCACCACCTCGGCAAGGTAGGGGAGCTCGGTCCTGGACGCATCTTCCGGAGAGAATTCGACGTCCGCACACAATTCACGAGCGAGCCGGATGGCGCCAACCGCACTGCGAATGATTTCCTCCTTGGCCATTTTCAGCTTGTATTCGCGATGGATTGCACTCGTTGCAACGAATACGTGAATTCTGTGCCGGTCGGCACCTTTGACCGCCAGGTGCACTTTCTCGATGTCCTCCGGGTTGCAACGCGCAAGGCCACAGATAATGGGTCCGCGGTTCTCGTCGGCTATCGCCTTGACCGCCTCGAAATCACCCGGAGACGCAGCCGGAAATCCGGCTTCGATAACATCGACCCGAAGGTCGGCCAGTGCCTTGGCAATCCTGAGTTTCTCCCGGAGCGTCATGGTGCATCCCGGTGCCTGCTCGCCGTCGCGGAGGGTGGTGTCGAAAATTTTGACCTGTGCGATCACTTCTGCAACTCCGTCGAGGTATCAGCCCCGGTCGCCATAATCCAGGCTAGCCATAGGAAAATTGGGTACGGCATGCGGCGTATGCAAGGTCGCATCTGTCCGCAGCGCGAGCAGCAACGACGCATGGTCAATATTGCTGCCGGTCAGAATCAGGCCGACCCGTTTGCCGGAAAGCTGTTTCTTCATGTTCATCGCTGCTGCAAGTGGCGCTGCGCCGCCGCCCTCCGAGAGCTGATGAATTGTCTTAATGTAGTTACGAATTGCCGCACAAATGTCGTCCTCGCTCACCAGCACAAAGTCGTCGAGGGCTTGCATCATGCTGAGCGTGTAGCGCACCGGGACACGCGTCGCCAGGCCGTCGGCAATGGTCTTGGCGGCAACCATCGGGACGAATTTCTTGCTGTGCCAGGCATGGTGAAATGCTGGTGCATTCTCCGCCTGCACTGCAATCACGCGCGTACTCGGCGACATAGCTTTCAGGACCGTTGTCGTGCCGGCTGCGAGACTGCCGCCACCGACCGGCACAAACACGTAGTCAAATCCCTTTGGACACTGCTCAAGCATCTCGAGCGCTACTGTGCCCTGGCCGGCGACAAGTTCTGGTGTCTTGGCAGGGTGGATTGAGACTGCACCACTACGCCAGGCATACCGAACCGAGGCATCCCAGGCAGCGTCGAAATCGTGCCCCGTAACGATGATCTCGCCGCCAAGCGCCTCGACCGCGGCATTCTTGTCCGGGCTGTTACCCTGCGGGACGAACACCGTGCATTTGACGCCGTACATCGAGCAGGCTTGTGCCAGTGCGGCACCGTAGTTGCCGCGTGTCGCGGTCACGATTCCCTTGCCGCGCTCGGCCTCGTCCATGTTGGCCAGCAGATTGATTGCGCCTCGTATCTTGAATGCACCTATCTGTTGAATATTTTCCAGCTTGACGAAAGCGTCACAGCCCAACAGGTTGGAAAGCAACGGATGGCTGAGCAACGGAGTAGGGGCCAGATGCGGCCGGATAGTGCGCTCAGCTCGCCGCACGTCTTCGAGTGTTATAGGCGAGGGCGGCGTACCGTGGTCGGATCCCCAGTCTGTTGGTTCACCGGCGTCGCGAAGTGTCGTAGTCATTGATTGCTCCTGTCGGGCGGTATTAACCTTGCAGCCAGTCCATTCGGCCGCGAAGTTCGGCGCCGACCTTCTCGATCTCATGCTCCAGATCCGCTTTCATCATTCGACGGTAATTCTTCTGTCCGCTCCGGTTTTCCTCGATCCACTCGCGGGCAAATGTCCCGTCCTGCACCTCGGCGAGCACGTCTTTCATCCTTGCCCGCACGTGTTCATCGACAATCCTCGGTCCTCGCGTAAGGTCCCCGTAAGCTGCTGTTTGACTGATGAACTGGTACATTTTTTTCAGGCCGCCTTCGTGCAGCAAGTCAACGATCAGCTTCAGTTCGTGCATGCACTCGTAATAGGCAACCTCCGGTTGATACCCCGCGGAGACCAGGGTCTCGAATCCGGCCACCACCAGTTCGGTTGTGCCGCCGCACAATACCGCTTGCTCGCCGAACAGGTCGGTTTCCGTTTCCTCGGCGAAAGTGGTCTCGATGACCCCGGCGCGCGCGCCGCCGATGCCCTGCGCATAAGCCAGCGCAAGCCGCAGGGCGTTTCCCGATCGATCCTTGTCAACCGCGACAAGGCACGGTACTCCATGGCCCTCTTCAAACTGCCGCCGCACCAGGCCGCCGGGTCCTTTCGGTGCAATCAGGATTACATCAAGGTCGGCACGAGGTTCGATTTGCCGGTAGTGAATATTGAAGCCATGAGCAAACAGCACTGCGGCACCGTCGCCGATCGCCGGCAATACACTCTTGTACAACTCGGCCTGGACGAGGTCGGGCGTAAGAAAGGCGATGATGAGGGCTCCACGGACCGCTGCAGCAGGTTCTTCGACCCGCAGGCCATCTGCAATGGCACGCTTCCAGCTCGAACCATCCTTTCGCAGTCCGACGACAACATCGAGGCCGCTGTCCTTCAGGTTCAGCGCATGCGCGCGACCCTGGCTGCCATAGCCGAGAATCGCTATTCGCTTTGCCTGCAGGCAGGATGAGTCAACGTCAGCTTCCGAGTACATGCGCATGGTCTATTCCCACTATCCGGTTGGCCGGGCCCTCACTGCACCCGGTGCAAAAAAAAACCCCGCCATCGTGCCGATTTGCAGGGTTTGCGTGTCTTGCCTCGTTTAACGACCGCTACCCGCGTGAGTCTCCGCCGGTAAGCAGCAGCAGCAAGCCGAGCCACACGAGGGCACTGAACCCCTGGAATCCGGCTGCGATCGTCATATACATAGGAGTCGATGATGTTTCATGCGCATATTGATGTCAACCGCAGTAAATTCAGTTACTTGTGATACCAAAGCTCACTTTCTTTGAAAACGATGCGGCTTCCTGCTTGGCAGCCCCCGGGAAGAAGTGGCGCGCCTCCGCGAACAAGGGGACCTGGATCCGCGTCTCAAAATTGAGTGTCTCGATGTCGGACAGCACGCGAAATGTGTATCGACGGTCGTTGGGTTGCTGTAATTGCAACCGACATCCGATGTAACGAACTGACAGCCTGGCGTTCACTGCATCGAACAGCAAGCTGCCTAACGCCAAATTGACCGGCGCGCAGAGCGATCCGTACAATGGCGCGCATTTTGCAGCCCACAGGAACAGGCAATGCCCAAGGTAACTTACATCACGACGGATGGAATACATCACGAAGTGCAGGTGGAGAATGGGTATTCCGTGATGGAAGGTGCAATCAACAACAACATCGAAGGCATCGTTGCCGAATGTGGGGGCGCCTGCGCGTGCGCAACTTGCCACAGTTATATCGATGAGGCTTGGCTCGACAAGCTTCCGCCAATGGACGACATGGAGGACAGCATGCTGGATGCTGCATACGAACGACGGCCAAACAGCCGGCTCACTTGTCAGATCGAGATGCGCCCCGGGCTGGATGGCCTGATCGTGCACGTTGCTGAAAACGAAGCGTAGGCGGTATCGGACAACAAGCGGATCACTTCAGGCCGGTTTCCCGACGCCCTATGACGATCCGCTGGATTTCGCTCGTACCCTCGTAGATTTCCGTAATCTTGGCGTCCCGGAAATAGCGCTCCAGTGGCAATTCCTTGCTGTATCCCATCCCGCCGTGAATCTGCAGGGCCTGGTGTGTCACAAACATCGCAGTTTCCGACGCATAGAGTTTCGCGATGCTGCTGTTCAGAGTATTACGTTTTCCTGTTCTCTTGCATTCCAACTTGTCCCATGCGGCCTTGAGAACCAGCCACCGGGTTGCCTCGATGCGTGTTTTCATGTCAGCGATCTTGCTTTGAATTGCCTGAAAGCTGCCAATGGGACTGCCAAAGGCATGGCGCTCGCGCGAGTAGCTGATGGTCGCGTCGTACGCTGCCTGGGCAATGCCAAGCGCCTGTGCGGCTATACCAATTCTCCCCGAATCGAGCACACTCATGGCTATGCGAAAACCCTGTCCGTCGTCGCCGAGGCGGTTCTGCACCGGGCACTCATAGTTCGTCAGTTCGATCTCGCAGGTGGCAGAAGCACGTATGCCGAGCTTCGGCTCCACCTTTCCACGGTGAAATCCCGGCTTTTCAGCATCCACAATGAAAGCGCTGATTCCGTATGAATTTCCTGCCTTGTCCTCGGTCTGGGCAAAGAGCACGAGGTATCGCGCCACAGGCCCGGACGTGATCCACGATTTACGGGCGTTGATCACGTAATGCGACCGGTCCGCGGAAAGCACCGCTTTTGAGCGCATCGCTGCGGCATCGGATCCGGACTGCGGTTCGGTCAAGGCATAAGCGCCAACAAACTGGCCCGCCGCGATCGGACGAAGAAAGTCACGCTTCTGCGTATCGTTGCCAAATTCAAGCAACGACACCCCATAAAGTGAGTTGTTGACAGACACAATGGTCCCATGTGCTGCATCAGCCGCAGATATTTCAAGAATAACCAGTGCAGAACACACGCTGTCTAGGCCCGCACCGCCATATTCCACAGGAGTCTCTATGCCCATGAATCCAAGTTCCCCGGCCATGTGGATGGTTTTGGCGGGAAACTCGCCACTGGCATCAAATTGTGCGGCAACAGGAGATATCTCATTCTGGGCGAATTCCCGCGCCGCATCCTGGATCATCTGTTGCTCGTCACTCAGGCGAAAATCCATCGCGAAACTCCTGTCGTTGCGCCATCGACCCCAATGCGCATTCTATTATTTTCGCGGTGACATTTGTGACAATGTCCGCAGACGGTTACCAGCGTGACGGGCACTCGTTTTCGTAATAGCATCGGTATCTCACAAGGTACTCGACGGCAACTCAGGAGCGCGGAAAATGACAATAAAAGTCGGCGATAAAATGCCAAAAGGAACTTTAGGAATCATGACGGAAGCCGGTCCCGGTGCAATTTCGACCGATGAGTTATTTGCCAAAAAGAAAGTGGTTCTGGTTTCGGTGCCCGGTGCATTTACGCCGACCTGCTCGGCGAAGCACCTGCCTGGATTCGTTCAACACGCGGATGACTTTTTTGCCAAGGGCGTGGATACGGTCGCCTGCATGGCAGTTAACGACGTGTTTGTAATGCGAGCATGGGGAAAGGACCAGGGCGTAGGGGACAAAGTCAAAATGCTTGCTGATGGCAATGGGGAGTATGCCAAAGCGCTCGGACTGCAGATGGACGGCTCGGCTTTCGGGATGGGCATGCGCGGCCAGAGATTCGCAATTATCGTCGACGACGGTAAAGCCGTTCACGTCGCCATCGAGCCGCCCGGGAAATTTGAAGTCAGCAGTGCTGAGCGAGTACTGGCGAAACTGAAGTAGAGACGGGAAGGGGAATTAGCCTCAGGACTTCAACGCCTGTTCGAGCTCGGGCACCAGTTTGAACAAATCGCCAACCAGGCCGAAGTCAGCGACCTCGAAGATCGGTGCGTCCCCATCCTTGTTGATTGCGACAATCGTCCTGGCGTCCTTGATGCCGGTGAGGTGCTGAATTGCGCCCGAGATGCCGATGGCGATATACAGTTCAGGCGCAATAATCTTGCCGGTCTGACCGACCTGCATCTCGTTCGGTACGAATCCCGCGTCGACTGCGGCCCTGGATGCACCGACGGCGGCGCCGATGGCATCGGCCAGTCTGAAAATGATTCCAAAATTCTCGGAGCTACCCAATGCCCGGCCGCCGGATACCACCCTGCTGGCGGTTTGCAGATCCGGCCGGTCGGATTTGCCAGCCTGTAATGAAATGAAACGAGTGTGCTTCGGCAATTCGACGCCAATGCTTGCCCGCTCTGTCGCTGCCTTGCCGGTGTTATCCACGCCGCGGTACGACGCCATACGCACCGTCCCGACAACAGGATGTCCTGCCGGCGCTTCGACTGTGACAATTGCATTGCCGGCGTAAATTGGCCGCTTGAATGTGTGACTGCCGAGTACCTGCATGATATCGCTGATCTGATTCACGTTGAGCAGCGCGGCTACTCTTGGCATCAGGTCCCTGCCGAAGGTCGTTGAGGGCCCGAGGATGTGCGTGTAAGCAGCCGCCAGCTTTGCAATCTGCGGTGCAAGAACCGCCGCTACAGGATATGCGTTGGCCGCGTTGTCTATTTGAATGACCTTGCTTATGCCGGCAAGACTGGTCGCCTCTCGGGCGACCCGCTCACCATTTTCACCCAGGACAGCAACGTGAATATCGGCGCCCGGGATAGCGGCAGCACAAGCGACACATTTGGCGGTACTGGCATTCAGCCGTTTGCCATCGTGCTCGGCAATGACAAGGACTTTGACCATCACAACAATCCTTTGTCTTTCATAGCGGCCACCAGTCCCGCCACGTCGGAGACCATAACGCCTTTCTGACGTTGCTGGGGAGGCTCAAATGCGGTCACCGACGCCACAGCGCCCGTACTGATGCCGAGACTGGCAAGGGCGATCTGATCCAGAGGCTTCTTCTTGGCCTTCATGATATCGGGAAGCTTGACGTATCGCGGCTCGTTCATGCGCAGGTCGACCGTGACGACAGCCGGCAAATCGACCTCCAGTAATTCGAGTCCGGAATCCACTTCGCGCGTCACCGTTGCCTTCGTGCCATCCAGCGCGAGCTTCGACGCAAACGTGGCTTGCGGGCGACCCCACAATGCTGCCAGCATCTGGCCGGTCTGGCTGTTGTCGTTGTCGATTGCTTGCTTGCCGAGTATTACCAGGTCCGGCTTCTCTCGGTTGACCATTTCAAGGAGTATCCTGGCGCCCGTCAGTGGATCCGGCGCGGAACTTGTTTCAACCAGGATAGCGCGGTCGGCACCCATTGCCAGGCCTGTGCGCAGCTGCTGTTGCGCATCGCTGGGACCGATCGACACCACGACCACTTCCCTGGCTTCGCCTCGATCCCGAATTCTCAGTGCCTCTTCGAGCGCAATCTCGTCAAACGGGTTGATGCTCATTTTGACGCCGTCAGTTTCGACACCACTGCCGTCAGACTTGACTCTTACGCGAACGTTGTAGTCAACAACGCGTTTCAGACCAACCAGAATCTTGTCCACTGATCAGGGCTCCCCGAGGCTGCGCTGAGGCAACATTTCTGCAGCTATGGATCGTTGGAAAAAAAGGTATTCTGTCTGAGCAAATCCACTGGTACAAGGCAAAATCATCTCATGACTCGCAATTGTCAAAACCGAGCGGTCGCTTGACATGCAACGCTTCCACAGTGTTATTTCCGCAAGTGATTTGTTGAGCAAGCTCGGCACGAACGACTGGTGCATTGTCGACTGCCGGTTCGACCTGATGGCGCCGGAGAAGGGCCACAAGGATTTCCTTGCGGGCCATATTCCCGGCGCTGTGTATGCGAATCTGGACCGCGATCTTTCAGGCCCGATTCGCAGTGATTCGGGCCGGCATCCGCTGCCGGCCTCGGAAAAGTTTGTGCAGTCCCTGGAACGTTGGGGAATATCAAACCAGAGCCAGGTCATTGCTTACGACTACGCGAACGGTGCGATTGCTGCCAGGCTCTGGTGGATGCTGCGCTGGCTAGGTCACGCGGACGTTGCTGTATTGAATGGTGGGATCTCTGCCTGGACGAGAGCCGGCGGCCCGATGGAGCGCGCCGAGCGCCGGCCGGCGAAAGCGCACTTCATCCCTCAACCCGATGACGCCAGTATCCTGGAGATCACCGAACTGCTGCGCAACAGCCAGGACATACGACTGATAGATGCACGTGACCGTAACCGGTTCCAAGGCCTGTCGGAGCCCATCGATGCGGTTGCCGGCCACATACCCGGGACAGGCAATCTGCCGTTTTCCGAGCTTTTGAGCACGGATGGGCAGTTTCTGGCTGCGGAAGTCCTGCGGGACCGTCTGCTGGGTGTCCTTGGGAATGCCGATGCAAGGCCGTGGGCCGCGATGTGCGGGTCCGGAGTAACCGCCTGCCACCTTGCGCTGGCGGCGGAAATTGCCGGCATTACAAGGCCCAGGGTTTACGTCGGGTCGTGGAGTGAGTGGATTCGTGATCCTTGCCGGCCCGTGGCCACTGGGGCCGGGTAATGCCGGCGGGGGGCGTATCGCAGGCCACACGACCGCCGCGGGCAGATGATGAACTTAATGTCCGGGCAATCGGTCAAAATTGACATTCACGGGCAGCCCATGCTGCCTGAGGGCCCGCTGGCAGCAGAGGTATTTGCCTTAGAAAAAACCTTATGAAACAGTTATTAATAGGGCTTTTGTTAGTATTGACGTTAACTTCGGTTCACGGCGAGGAAACGCGATCCAGCCAATTTGTCGGGATAGACCGCAATGGATCCGATTGCATATGGATCCGTACTGTCCGAGACTATACAACTCTGGACGATCAGAACCTGCTGGTACGGGGATCGGGCAAAAGGAGTTACCTGGTGACCCTGTTATACCCGTCTTTCGAATTGCGCTCGTCCATGGGGCTGGGTTTTTCGTCGCGAGACGACCAGCTATGTCCTTATGGTGGAGACGGGGTCGTCCTTAACGGATTATCCCCGGAAATCGTACGGATACGTTCAATTACTGAAGTCAGTTCGGACCAGGCCGAACAGTTGATGGTCCAGTTCGGCAGAAAAGAGCCGAAAGAACAGCAGACAGCGGCGCCGGAAACAGTGAAGGGCGCCGAGGTCGAAGAGCTAGACTGAATTGTGTTGGCCGGCAGTCCAGAACTGCCCCTCACGTTTCAGTCGCGCAATCCGCAATCTCCGTGCGGACCCACCCGGCCAACCGAAAGGTTGGCCGGGTTTTTACTGGCTCCGAATAATCAAAGGCACTGCGGCCTTGCGATCGAACATCCGCCCCCCGACAATCCGGCGTTGCCAATTTCTGGGGTAAAAGGTGAGCGGACCACTAAGCGGAATCAGGGTATTGGATCTAAGTCGCGTGTTGGCTGGTCCCTGGGCCAGCCAGTTACTCGCGGACTATGGCGCAGACGTCATCAAGATCGAACGGCCGGGAAGCGGTGATGACACACGACTTTGGGGACCGCCATGGCTTGCAGACGACTCGGGCAAAGCAACTGCCGAGTCTGCTTATTTTCTTTCTGCGAACCGCAACAAGAAATCTGTAACGGCGGACCTGTCGCAGCCCGGTGGACAGGGACTTGTAAAGGATCTGGCCAGAAATGCCGACATCCTGATCGAGAATTTTCGAGTCGGTACGTTGGCCAAATTCGGCCTGGACGCCGACAGTCTGCAAAAACTGAACCCGCAACTTATCTACTGTTCCATTTCTGCTTACGGTCAGACCGGATCACGAAGCATGCTGCCTGGCTACGATGCGATGATGCAGGCAGAAGCCGGGTTGATGAGCATTACGGGCGCGTCGGATGCAGAAGGCGGCCGACCGCAAAAGGTCGGCGTCGCAATCGCCGATATCATGACCGGCATGTATGCAGCGACAGCCGTGCTCGCTGCATTGCACGCGAGGCATCGCGATGGCACAGGACAGAGCATCGACTTGTCCCTGTACCAGACCCAGGTGGCATGGCTTGCAAACCAGGCGCAGAACTACCTCATGACCGGTCGGCCGCCCGTACGCCTAGGTACGGCTCACCCGAATCTCGTGCCATACCAGACATTCGAAACCACCGACGGGGAAGTGATGCTCGCAGTCGGAAACGAGCGGCAGTTCGTTGCCTGCATGAAGAGCCTGGGCCTTGGTGATCTCGCCGCGGAGCAGCGATTCTCGACCAATGACGCGAGGGTCAGGAACCGCTCGGAACTGATTGCACTGATGTCCGACCGTATGCGGCTGAAAGCGTCTGCGCATTGGCTTGCGAAACTGGCCGCTGCCGGTGTGCCAGCGGGCCGCATCAACGATTTGCATAGGGTGTTCAGTGACGCGTACGCCGCAGAAGCGGGTCTGGTGCAGCAAGTGCCTCACGCCCTTGCGGAGCGTGTTCCGACGGTCAGCAATCCCGTGCATTTTTCAAAGACGCCGGTGGATTACCGCTCTGCGGCGCCGATACTCGGACAGCACACGGAGGAGGTGCTGCGTGATGAGTTGAAATACAGCTCAAAAGAAATTGAAGCGCTTCGTCAAAGCGGCGCAATCTGATGCAGCAACCAATCGCGATTTCTCGTTTGCGGGACCACGCACAGCGCCTTTGCGCAGATCGTGCATGCACCGTGCCTTGCCACTGAGTGCGACCGCCGGAATCCATGTACCCCTGGTTGGCCGAGGCCATTGAAACCTCAACGGTAATCGTAACAGCGAGCCGTCGCCTTGCCCGCGATCTGCACCACGAGCACGCGCGTCAACAGATCGCAAGCGCGCACAGCGCCTGGCATATGGCGCAGATTCATTTTCGAGGTGATTGGCTGAACAAGCTTATCGATTCCGCGGACTTGAGCCGTCCCTGGCCCGTCCGCATCGACCAGAATTCCTCTGTCATTCTCTGGGAGCGCTGCCTCGCCAGGCACGCGCCGGATCCACTGTTGAGTTTTGCAAATGCAGTGCGGCTGTGCCGCCAGGCTTGGCAACGACTGCATGAACATGCCGTGCCATTGGCGGAGGTGTCACGTTTTGCCCGCAGTGCCGATCAGCAGCAATTCGCCCAGGCGGCCAGGGCCTATAACGAAACCCTCCGCAGTAACAACTGGATCGACGCGGCGCTGCTCCCGGCACTGGTCGCCGAGGCACTCGAATCGCGGACGATCCTGGCGCCGGCCAAGGTGCTATTTGCGGGTTTTGATCGCCTGTCGCCTGCAATGGAGCACATTATCGAGAAACTGCGGAATCAGAGTTGCAAAGTCGAAGTGACTGGTGCCATGGACCGGAACGCGAGGCTGATCGGTCAGACATTTCGCGATCGGCAACAGGAATTGCGTGCTGCCGGCTTTTGGGTCAGGCAGTTCTTGTGCAAATCGCCGCAAGCAAGAGTTGCGATTATCTGTCCCGACCTGCAGGTCGATGCGGCGGCGGCCGCTCGCCTGGTGAGAGAAGGTCTGGCACCGGGATGGCAATATGCAAATGAGGCCAGCCGCAACGCCGTCGACGTTTCCTACGGCCAACGCCTTTGCGATTTTCCGGCGGTAGCGGTCGCGCTGCTGCTGTTGCGATGGTTACAACAGGGCCTGCCATCCCGGGACATCGGCGTTCTCCTTCGCAGTCCGTTTATCGTCAGCCAAAGCGTAAGCGGGCGAAGCCGTTGCGAGCTCGAGCTGCGTCGTTGGCCGGACCGGGAGTGGACGCCCGCGAGCCTTGCATCGCTGCTGAGCGGCAGGGACGACGCCGAAGACACCGGCCACTGGTTTGCCGCCTTGGAACAAATTGCCGCGTTCACCGAGAAACATCGGGGTGATGCAAGCCCTGCGCTGTGGGCGGAACGCTTCGACCGTCTCCTGACGGCACTGGGATGGCCCGGAGGATCGGTGCTCGACAGTGCCGGCTACCAGCTGTTGAACAGGTGGCGGACCATGCTCTCTGAATTTGCTGCGACCGGGCTCGTCACGCCGCGCCGATCGATGTCGGCGGCTATCGATCGGATCTGCAGCATGGCATCCGAGGTCATTTTTCAGCCGGAGCTTGAGGGCGGTATCGTTCAGCTGCTTGGCGCGCTTGAAGCCAGCGGCCTGTCATTCGATGCCGCCTGGGTTTGCCGGATGGATTCGACGCACTGGCCGCCGCCACCCAATCCACTCGCGCTGGTTTCGCGTGCACTTCAGGAAAAATACTCCATGCCCGACGCCACGCCGCATGACAGTTTCGAGTTTGCAGAACTGGTGTTACGGCGCATTCGCGGCTCGGCGACCGACGTAGTTCTGAGCTGGGCAAACAGTGATGGCGAGACGGAATTGTCACCCAGCCGATTGCTGGCAAGCCTGCCCGTGATGAAGGACGACTACCTGACCGATCCAGGCTGGCATGCGGCGCAATTGCAGGACCCTGCAGGCCTGGTGACGCTCGAAGCAGATCCTGCTCCACCGGTAATTCCCGGGGAGAAAGTGGCCGGAGGCGCAGCCACCGTGCAGATGCAGGCCAGTGAGCCATTCACAGCGTTTGCCAGGGGACGACTGCGAATCAGGGAGATCCCTGCGATCGAATCAGGGCTGCCCGCTACCCTCAAAGGCAGCATCTTGCATCAAGCCTTGCACGCGTTTCTTGCCGGCAAGCCGGACAGCGGCACTATCGCCGCCTGGCCGGATACCGACATTGGCGCACGAATCGACCGCGCTTTGTCGGTGGCACTGGTGCCGGCCCGCTTGCATCTCGATGCAGTACATCGGAGGTTGCTGGAGTTCGAGCGCCAGCGCCTACGCACGATCATGAAGAAGTTCGTTGAAGCAGAGCGATCACGGCCGCCCTTCGCCATCGAGAACGTCGAGCATGGAATCGAGTTCGAGCGCTTCGGCGTCCGACTTGCATTGCGTGTGGACAGGATCGATCGGCTGGCAGACAACAGCAGGTTGATAATTGACTATAAGACAGGCATGCCGAAGGCGCTGTTGGACAGGGACGGTAACTTGCTCGACTTGCAGCTTGTTGTTTATGCCATGGCGGCGGGAGAGCCCATCGGCGGACTCGCGTTGATCAATATCGACAGTCGCGCCATTACTTACAAGGGAACGGGCGGCAGTGTCGACTGGGATCCAAAGCGAAGTGCAGATTGGAGCGAAAGGCTGAACTCCTGGATCGAGACTGCCGAAGTTGCCCTGCGCCAGCTGGCAGAGGGCGATGTCCGAGTCAATGTGCACAGGCTTGAACAGGAATCAGGAAATCTCGCCATCCTGAGTCGGGTTGAGGAACTGAAACATGTCGGATGACGCACGGCTTCTGATCGCAGACGATAAAGCGCGCGTCGAGGCCCTGGACGTGTCGCGGTCTTGCATAGTGCAGGCGCCGGCCGGATCCGGCAAAACTGAGCTGCTCATACAGCGATATCTGCGGCTGCTCTCGGCGGTGCAGGAACCGGAACAAATTCTTGCGATCACATTTACGCGCAAGGCCGCATCCGAGATGCATGCGCGCATCAATGACGCTCTGGATGAGGCGAAAAAGTGCGTCATTTCCGGCGAAGTGCATCGTCAAAAAACCATCGAGCTGGCAGTCGCAGCGTTGCAGCGTGACCAGCAACTCGGCTGGCGCCTGAGTGAATCGCCGGGCCGCATGCGCATACAGACGCTGGACTCGTTTTGTGGCTCGATCGCCGCATCGCTGCCCGTCAGTTCCGGTCTCGGCGGTGTGCTTGCAACCATTGCAGATGCCGAGATGCAGTCAGTGTACCGGCGCGCCGCAGCGGCGACACTCGACTGGGTAACTGCTGACAACCAACAGGCAAAAGCCATCGAGCGACTGCTGGTGCACCTGGACAATCACACCGGAATCTATATCGACTACCTGGCGAGGATGCTCGAGACTCGCGACCAGTGGATGGCGCTGATCGGCAGCGGGTCCCAACCGGACGATGCAGCCGCCAATGCCGCAAGGCAAGGTCTTGAGGAGAGTATTCGCACTTTTATTTCGTCGCAGCTTGATCGCTTGTGCAAGGCGTTCGAACCGACGCTGCGCGAGGACATGCTGTCGCTATTGCGTTACGGGGCACGGAATGTTCGCGAGGCAGGAAATGAAGATCACCCGCTGGTGCCGCTCGCCGCGCTTGCCAGGTTTCCGGAATACAGGGTGTCCGACCTGCCGGTATGGCAGGCAATAGCCGGCCTGCTTCTTACAAAAGATGGAAGCTGGCGCAAGACCGTCACCAGGAACGATGGATTTCCGCCCGGCGACAACGGCGAGAAAAAACAGCTGCAGGAAATGCTGGTCGCACTGCAATCACAAGAACAGTTGCGTACATCACTGCAAAGAGCCCGGAGTCTGCCAGAGCCGGCGTACGACGATGAGCAATGGCAGGTCCTGCTTGCGCTCTTCCGCGTCATGCCTGTTGCTGTGGTGGAATTGCGGCGTGCTTTCAGCGAACGTGGTGTTTCCGATCATGCCGAAGTGGCGCTGGCAGCCGCTACGGCCCTCGGCAACGCCGATGTGCCCGGGGATGTCGCACTGCGTCTGGACTACACGATCAAGCATATTCTCATCGATGAAATGCAAGACACCTCGATCGGGCAATACCGGTTGATCGGAAGACTGATCGATGGCTGGAGCCCGGGCGATGGCAGAACACTTTTCTGTGTCGGCGACCCTATGCAATCGATCTACCGATTCCGTGATGCGGAGGTCGGGCGCTTCCTGCAACTGCGAGAGAACGGCTTTGGCTCGGTACCACTGGAATCACTCGTTCTGCGCCGGAATTTCCGCTCAGGCGCGAATCTCGTTCACTGGTTCAATACGGTGTTCGGCCAGGTCCTGCCGATGGCAGACGACATTGCTGAAGGTGCGATCAGTCACTCGGAATCAGTGCCGGTCGAGGCAGGGCGTGACGAGGGTGAGTGGCGCGTGCACGCACTGTTCGGTGCCAGTGCGCACGAGGAAGCAGATTATGGCCGGACCGTGATTCAGAAGTGCCTCGCGAATGCCGCGAACCAGACCTGCGCCGTGCTCGTGCGGAGCAGGGCACAGTTGCCAATTTTGCTGCAACGGCTGCGCGACGCCGGCATCCGGTACACGGCAATCGAGATCGACCGTCTTACCGATTTGCCGGAGATCATCGACCTGCTGGCTCTGACTCGCGCCATGGGTCACGAGGGCGACCGGCTGGCTTGGCTTGCGTTGCTGCGCGGACCCTGGGTTGGCTTGACCTGGATCGATCTGCACCGCCTCGTTTTCAATGACGGCTCCAGCTCGATTCGCGAGTTGATGAAAGATGGCGAGCGGCTGTCCCAACTGTCCGAGGACGCACAACAGCGACTCGAACACTTCGCTACCAATCTCGACCGCCATTTTATCCCGCGGCCTACCGAGTCGTTTCGCGATCGTGTCGAAACCGCGTGGTTTGCATTCGGCGGGCCGGCATTGCTGCAAAATCGTGAGCAGCTGGAAAACGTCTATCGCTATTTCGATATCGTGGAGAAAATCGAGTCTGCCGGGACCTTGATCGATATTGGCGAACTGGAATCGCGTTTGAATGACGAGCGCGTGTCGAGCGTTGTCGATGATCCGTATGCCTTGCAGGTAATGACGATGCACAAGGCGAAAGGACTGGAGTTCGATCGCGTCGTACTTTATGCATTGGGCAGGAGCACGCGCGGCCGTCGCAAATCGATCTTGAGCTGGCTGAATCTGCCGAATCGAAACGACAAGGTTGAAATGCTGCTCAGCCCGGTTGGGCCACGCGCGGAGTTGGAAAACGATCGCCTGCACCAATGCATTGAAGCAGCGGAGTCGGACAAGGACCGGCTGGAACTCGATCGGCTGCTGTATGTGGCCTGTACGCGAGCACGTCGCGCCTTGCACCTCATCGGCAGCGTGCCGCTGACTATCGACAGGACATCGTTCCGGCCGCCGCCGGCCAACAGTCTGCTTGGACGATTGTGGCCCGCGGTCGAGCACGAGTTTGTGAGCTCGTTTGCTGCCGGCAAGGGCATCTATGCGGGAGCCAGCGAACCCGGTTCTGAACTCAGGGAGCCGGTTTCCCGCCGATTCCGGCGGCCGTTTGAATTGCCGATTCCGCCGGAACTGCCAGTTGATCCAGGGCCGGCCGCCAGCGCTGAATCGGAGATCGACATCGAGTTCTATTGGGTTGGCTTGGCCGCGCGGCATGCCGGAACGATCGTACACAAATGGTTGACACAGATGGCGCACGAAACCTCGCGCATCGATGCTGCCAACGCTGCAAGTCTGCGTCCTGCAAGCCTTCGCATGGCACAGGAACTTGGTGTGCCCGACGCATTGTCAACTGCGGTTTGCGATCGCGTCGAACAGGCACTGCTTGGCGTTTTGCAGGACTCGCGGGGCCGGTGGCTGTTGTCCGGTGACGGTTTTGCAGAGTTGCCATTGGGCGGCGTGTTTGGCGACAAGACGATCTCCATCGTCATCGACCGGGTGAGAATCGACGCAGGAGTGCACTGGATCGTCGACTACAAGACGAGTTCACACGAAGGCGGAGATCTTGCCGGCTTCTTGAGGCAAGAGGCCGAACGTTACCGGCCGCAACTGCAAAGGTATGCAACGCTCTATCGGCGCCTGTCGGATGCGCCGGTCAAAACGGCCTTGTATTTTCCGCTCCTGCAGGCATTTCAAGAGGTGCCGGTCGATTGATACCTGCAGGCTCAGCTGATATCCGATGTCATGATTAGAGGCGGCCTTCGATCCGAAATTCGCGATAGCCGCGTGCGTCCGGCGAGCCAAGAAAACGCAGTTGATCGCTCAGTCCGGGCGGTGCCTCCGGCAACGCAGCTACTGTTCCGACAAACGAATAGCTTCGGTCAAGGCCCAGCAAGATCGTGCCTGCTACGTCGAGTACGCCGCCACTATCCTCGACGGATCCCAGGATGCCGTCTGCGTTGCTGGTAAATTCGGCCCGGTAGTCGCCGATGGCAAGCGGCGAAAGTTGCGGTGCAAGCAAATTTGAAAGCCGCACGCTGCCGTTTGCTGCCGTAGGGAAACCATTCTCCAGTACTATGGACTCGAAGTCGGCCTGCAACGTGCCGTCAAATCCCTGTAACTGGAACAGGTCCCGAAATTCCTGCAGCGAAAACGTGCTGGCAAAGTCTTGCAAGGTCACAGCGCCGCTGAAGCCCAGGCCAACCACGCTGCGGATCGTGCCAAAAGTACTGTTCGATTCAACCCGGTACGCCAATCGTCCGTGGAGAATCGACAGCGGCTGGAATGACCATCGCAAATCGCGCAAGTAGATGCCGGCTGCGAAACCCTCGGCCGCCTGACCCCGCCACACCGTGCCGGAAATTCCGGATAGCCGGAAATCAGGTGAAGAAATCCAGCTATACGGAACCCGAGCAGGAAAGGTAAGCAATACGCCAAGGATGAAGGTCGCAAGACCGGCGGCCATGAGCCGCTTTTTCGTCAACATGCTTTATCGTTCCAATGTCACTGTCGCATTGACGCGGCCCGCATTCTCCGTTTCGTTGCTGGAAAAGCTGCCGGATTGAAGCTGCAGGCCATGCGAAGTTGCGAGGTCGCCAAGCCAGAGAATCAGGTCGTCGAACGCGGCATTCTCGAACTCGACGCGGATACCATTCTGTGCAGTCGGCTGACTGCGTTGCAACGCGCTGTACAGTCCGCGCTGCCGCAGACTGTTGTCGATTATGACGACCAGTGATTCATTCCCGCTCGATTGCGCACCAGTAAGTGATGAGTTTTGCAAAGTCGCCTGCAACGGGCGCAGTTCAGCCAATGCCGTACCCCAGGTTTGCACGCTCGTTTGCATGTTTGTGTGGGCCCGGCCGAGCGGCCGCCACACACCCAGATACAGGATCGCAAGTGCGACAACCGCAATCGCGCTCAGGACGAATCCGCGCTCTCGCGGCTGCAATGCTTCGAACCAGGCCTTCATGCGCCGTTCACCTGGATCTGAATCCTGCTGCTGACTTTTTCTCCGTCCTGATCGGTCGACTGTATGGCTGCTGTAAAGCGGCCCGTCTCACCGACCACACGTTGGATGTTGTCCAGCGTTGCGACATCCGGCGCTGACAGACGTACATCGACGACGCCGCTGCGATAACTGATCGCCTCGATGCGCACGGCCTGATTCTGCTGCATGGCGCGACTCAGCTGTTCCATCGATTGAAGGAAGACAGGCGCAGTCCCACGGCTGCCGGCACCGGCCCGGGTACGAAGCGAGCTGACCACGGCGGCAGGATCGACCACGTCGGCCGCACCCGGCGAAATCTGCCGATACTGTTCATGAAACTCGGTCTTCAGCGCCGTCTCCTGCCGCTTCAGGCGGAACATATCGGCAGCTTTGGCACCCAAACTGATTGCGACGAAGGCAACCAGCAGCATTGCGGCGTACTTCCATGGCCTGAGCAAACTGGTGTAATCGCTGCGTTTGCCGAATTCGCCCTGAAGCAGGTTGACTCCCGAAGCCGTAACGACAGTGACAGCGAGGCGCGGCAGAACTCCGTCCGCGAGAATTTTGATATCCAAGCTGTCCATTTCCTGGCGAATGGCAATCCAGTCGTGTGCGAACCGCTCATCCTCGCCGGCATCGCAATAAACCAGCACATGGCGGGGCATGCTCGTCGCAGCGGCCGCTGATTCATCACCGTCGGTCCCCGGATCGAGCGCCCCGATGGCAACCAGAGCATCGCCGGGACTGACGCCCTGGAGCACAAGTTCAACGTCAGCACCGTTATTGATCACGACCTGATCTTCGGCAACCAGCATGCTGATCGTGCCCGGAATGCGTGCCAATCCGTAACTTTCGGCGACCAACGATGACGGATGTATTCCTGCATCGGCAAGAAGTGTCAGCCAGGCCCGCAGTTTCTCCCGGTTGACGACCGATACGGGCGTCCGACCGCTGCTTCGCCTGGTGCCCGCGGCAAAGTGCAGCGCATCGACGTCATCCGCGACAAATTCCTCCAGCGCGTAGGGCAGTGCCGCGAGCATGCGTGCACCGGCTTTGACCGGAATATCTACGGCCGTAGTCAGCACTTCCGCACTTGGCACGAGCACTATGACAGCGCGTTCGCCGATGTCATTGACGGCCTCGGTAAGTGGTCCGGTTACGGGAGGGCTGCGCCGGCCACCGGCCGAATCGACCGCAATCCAGCTTGCGCTCTCCGCCGGGTGCGCGCCGATTCGAATGACGAGAGATTCAGGCATCGTTAATTCGTTCCCAGGCTGCGCACGATGGGCGTCACATCGCCGGTAGGTCCACGCAACAGCAAGCTGTAAAGCGTAATCCGAACGGTGTCAATTCGCACCACGGTTCGAAACTGGAAATAGTCCGTCGAGTCATTCAGCCTGTTTAGCACATCCGGCGTAACGAGAGACGAAAATGACGTTTGTATATCGCTGAATCCGCCGCTTTCCCGCTCCATTATCAGTCCCTCGACATCCGATGGCGTCATGTTTTCATCCAGCGATTGCAATACAGCGGCAGTCGCTGTGTTGACGTTGATGTTGGTACGTCCCGGCAACGCCGTAATGTGCGGCAGCAAGGTGTCGAAGGTGGCTTTGTCCATGCCTTCCAGGGCCGCAAGCTCACTGACCGAGGTCAACAACTGATTGGCGCTGCGGTAGGGCGGCAGGATGCCGGTATAGATCGGATCTTCGGCACCATCCGGAAACTCGGCGTCCTGGTCGTCGTCCAGCCAGTCTGCCGTGATGCCCGCAAACCGGGGATCCAGCCCCAGTGCATTCAGCAGGCGGCGGAATTGCTCCAGCGCATCCGCGTCGATCTGGCCGTCCTCGCCAATCAGGTTGTTGACATTGAAACGACCCTGCAGGTCCACGATGGTGCCAAAGACTTCCCCGCCGTCGATTGGAAATACCGGAAGGTCGCCGGCCCAGAATTCGCCCAGATGATCTGTCTGGCCTTCCTCCAGATCCTGGTGCAATACGCCGATCACAAGGCTCTCGGCACCCAAGGCAACCTGCAGCGCCTGGTCCCGGTTCAGCAACACCATGGTCCGGCGTACATCCATGGCATTGTCCCAGGCGAGATTGGTTGCCACCAGCGTGGCGAGCGTTGTGATCAGCATTGCGGTTATCAGTGCGACGCCGCGATTTCGTGTAATGCTGAGCCTGTTTGTCATCGTGCGATCTCGATTAGCCGCGTCAATATGCCTTCATCCTGCAAGGTCAGGATAATCTCGACCGCGCGTGGCCGCTGTCGCAGACCCGGTAATCCAGCTGCTCCCTGCGGTGGCCACTGGTCGATCCATTCGCCGTTGTCCTGCATGAAACGGAACGCGATGCTGTCGACACCTGCGAGCAGGGTGACACCGATCAGTTCGTTGCTGAATGTGCGATCGAGCACGTTCCAGTGGTAACGCAACAGTTGCCCGTCCTCGATACGGTAAGCGGCTCTTTGGAGCGTGCCACGCGGTAATGCAAGCGGATTGTTCCAGCCACCCCTGGTCAGCTCGAGGGCAAATCCGGACTGGAAGCTGGTTTGCAGTGCTGCGGCGTAGCTGTCGCCCAGTTCGTCGCGTACAGGACGCGGCGTCAGCTGCATGAAATCCTCGCTCAGGGTACGCATGGTGCGCTGCAAGGCCTGCAGGCGATCCATTCTTTCGTTCAAGAGATCTGCACTTGCCAGTGTCTGATTGAGCACGCCGTAGGCCAGTGCTGCCAGGATCGAGAATACGGCGAGCGACACCAGGACCTCGATGAGGGTGAAAGCCGATTGACGGTGCAAGGCAGTCTTCATTGGTCGTTGCCGCCCGCCCGTGCATTGCTGGTCCATGCGATATTGCTCTGGCCGGGGACGCCCGGTTCTCCGATGAATCCCGCGACTGTGCGCAAAATTTCGTCACTACCCGGCTGCGACACTGTTACATCCACGCGATACAGGTTCTCGACACCGGTTTCGGAAATGTTCGCGCGCCACTCCCATTCAAGGCCGGCATATTGAGTCTGACCGGATGTGCTGCTGACTTCCGGGACAATATTGGCGAGTCTTAGCTCTGCAATCTTGTTTTGGGCAATCCAGTTGGCATAACTGCGCTGCTGCATTGTCATTGCCGCATCAACCATCTGACTGACCGACGCGGCGACTGCGGCGAGCCCGAGTGCGGCAATCGCCAGAGCGACCATCACCTCGACCAAAGTGAAGCCGCGGCAGTTCGGTGCCGCTCTAGCGTGCAGCCTGGTCATCGGACTCGATCCTGATTTCACCGGCGACTGAGACTGAAAGTGTCTTCCTGGCGCGGTCAGCAGCGCGAACAATAGTCATACGGAACGGCGACAGGTCACCGCTGGAAAGAATCAATACATGCGGTGCGTAATCCTCCCGGAGATTACGCTGGTTCATCTGGTTGTCTTGCTTCCTTTCGGTCTTCGCCGGGTCCCTGGACAACACAACCTTTCGGTCTTCGATGTACAGTTCGATTTCCATATCCTCCTCAAGTTGCCGTGACTTCAGCATGTCATCGCCGACAACCTCACTCCACTGTCCGAGTATCGGATCGAGTTCGACGAACCGGTACCCGCCTTGCATCACCTCGAGGCCGAAATCGCGACCCTGAAGCGTCGCCTCATCGCGAGTCAGTTCCAGCAGCGAGCCGAGGCGACGTACCTGCTGATCCAGCGCACGGTCATTGCCCAGGATGCCGAACGACAACAAGAGGAATGAACTGACGATGCCGATGATCACCACGACAACCAGCAGCTCGATCAACGTGAATGCCCCGTGCTTGCGAACGGCATCCTGCCTGTCGCGAGCAGCTGCGATCATGACCGATTTACTCGAGGTTCCAGTTACCGATATCGGCATCGATACCTTCGCCACCGGGGTTCCCGTCACGACCCAGCGTGTAGATATCAATTTCACCGTTATTGCCGGGACTGAGGTAAAGGTAGGGATTGCCCCAGGGGTCTTTGGGTATCCGGGGCAGATAGCCCCCGGCTTTCCAGTTGCGGATGTTCGGGTCCGATGGGCGCGTGACCAGGGCATCGATTCCCTGCTCGCTGGTCGGGTAGCTGAAATTGTCCAGCCGATAGAATTTCATCGCGCTTTCTATGTTGCGCAAATCCTGTTGCGCTCGCGCAATCTGCGCGTCATCGATACGACCGATGACATTCGGCGCGACGATTGCGGCAAGAATTCCCAGGATGATCACAACCACCATGATTTCGATCAGGGTAAACCCGCGCTGGCCACGTGGTTGCCGCGGACCAAGGTTGCAAATGTTCACTGGCTGGCTCCGGTCGGCAGACGAAAGGCTGCCGTGTTAATGCATAATCTCAATAAACGCGAGTATAACAAACATGGGGTTAGGCCAAGCCTGGCGCGGCGCGCCGCCGGCCATTCGCTACTGGACATTGCCGGCGATCGTCACGGCATTCAGCTTGCTTTTGGAGTGCGCTGCCGACGCAGGGCGGCTTGCGTTGCGATTCGACCGCGCCGGCATCAGCGGCGGGCAGTTCTGGCGGCTCCTGACAGGCCATTTCGTACACCTCGGCTGGGGCCATCTGGTTCTCAATGTCCTTGGCTTGATCCTGGTGTGGTCGATTTGCGGCCGTGCTTTTTCTGCCAGGGGCTGGTGCCTGGTGCTGCTGCTGGTGCTGGTCGGTATCGACGCCGGGTTGTGGTTCCTCGACCCGGGACTGGAATGGTATGTGGGCCTGTCCGGCCTGCTGCACGGCATGCTGATGGCGGGCATCCTGGCGCTGTTGCTCAAAGGGTCTCGCGACTTGCTGTTGCTGGGACTGCTGGTGGCGGCGAAGGTGGTCTGGGAGCAGTTGATCGGTCCGCTGCCGGGCTCGGAAGGGCTGGCAGGTGCCGCCGTTGTCATCGATGCGCACCTGTACGGTGCGCTGGCCGGTATCGCCGCCGCCTTTCTCATTAGGGCCGACCGGATCGCGCCTATATAATCCCGCGCAATTCGACAGGAGACGCTGAATTGACCGATGCCGTTATCTTTCCTGGCCAGGGCTCACAATCCGCGGGCATGCAGGCGCAATTGGCCGCCGAATTCGACGAAGTGCGTGGCTGTTATGCCGAAGCCAGCGATGTGCTCGGCTATGACCTTTGGAAACTGGTGCAGGACGGGCCGGCTGAAAAACTGGACGTCACCGCGGTCACTCAGCCGGCCATGTTGACTGCCGGAGTGGCTGCATGGAGGGCGTTTCGCAAAGCGGGCGGGCGGACACCTGCCATGATGGCAGGTCATAGTCTGGGCGAGTACACGGCACTGGTGTGCGCCGCGGCGCTGGATTTTCCGGCGGCGGTGGCGTTGGTGCAGACACGCGGCGAGCTGATGCAAGCGGCAGTTGCCGAAGGCAGCGGTGCAATGGCTGCGATACTGGGTCTCGATGATGAGCAGGTCGTTGATGCCTGCAGCCGGGCCGGGCAGGGCGAGGTCGTCAGCGCCGTCAATTTCAATTCTCCAGGCCAGGTGGTCATCGCCGGGGCAAGGACCGCGGTTGAACGGGCGGTCGCGCTCGCGACCGCAGCCGGTGCACGGCGAGCCCTGATGCTGAACGTGAGCGTGCCATCGCATTGTGCGCTGATGCGCCCGGCCGCCGACAAGCTGGCCGAGACCCTGCAGGCGATCGAGATTCGGAAGCCGCAAGTCAGGATTGTCAACAATGTTGACGTGAAGCCGTATACCGATCCTGCAAGTATCCGCGATGGACTTGCACGACAGCTTTACAGCCCGGTGCGCTGGGTCGAAACAGTTCAGTACCTGGTGGCGAACGGGGCGGACCGTCTGATCGAGTGCGGCCCAGGAAAAGTACTCAGCGGGCTTGCTCGGCGCATCGATAAATCGATAGCCGTAAAATTTGTTGAATCGCCCGAATCGCTGGCCGATGCGCTGTGACAGAAAATAAAAAATAAGGATTACAATAGGATGAGTGATATATTTAATGCGAAAACTCTGCAAGGGCAGGTTGCCCTGGTGACCGGCGCCTCGCGCGGCATTGGTGCCGCTATTGCAAGCGCCCTGGCCGGGGCCGGTGCGACCGTAATAGGCAGTGCGACCAGTTCCTCCGGCGCGCAGGCGATCACGCAGTCACTCGCCGGCAAAGGTCGCGGTATCGTCCTTGACGTGGCGGTCGAAGAATCGGTTGATGCCGCGTTCAAGAATATTCTGGAAAAAGAGGGCGCCCCGACGATTGTTGTGAACAACGCCGGCATCACGCGCGACAACCTGTTGCTGAGAATGAAGTCCGAGGAATGGGATGCGGTCATCGCGACCAACCTGTCCGGCATGTACCGGGTTTGCAAGGCCTCATTGCGCGGCATGATGAAGGCGCGGCACGGGCGCATTATCAATATTGCATCGGTGATCGGTGTAATGGGCAATGCCGGACAGGCCAACTATGCCGCAGCGAAAGCCGGGATCATCGGCTTCTCGAAATCACTGGCACGGGAAGTCGGGTCGCGAAATATTACCGTCAACGTCGTGGCGCCGGGCTTCATCGATACCGACATGACTCGCGCACTCACGGAAGAGCAGCGCGCAGCGATGCTGGCGCAGGTACCGCTGGCGCGACTGGG
This sequence comes from Pseudomonadota bacterium, assembly GCA_020027645.1. Lineage (GTDB taxonomy): Bacteria > Pseudomonadota > Gammaproteobacteria > Steroidobacterales > Woeseiaceae > JAKEGN01. Next base: position 9,181 of record JAHKKM010000002.1, on the reverse strand, counting down.
AGAGGGCAGCGACATTGCCGATTCGGTGGTTTTTCTGGCGTCCACTGCGGCCTCGTACATCACCGGCGAAACACTGCACGTCAACGGCGGTATGCTCATGGCTTGAGTTGCAATGCGGCCGGGTTAGTTGTCCTGTGTTTTGACGCCTAATGACAAAAAATGCCCGATTGCATGTGTAGAATGAGGCTGTTGATTCACTTACAATACATCGCCACCACCGGGTTGGGGTGAATAATCAAAGACTTATAGCGTTTCCTGGTGCGGGCAAATACCACCCCCAACGGGAAACAGAGCGATTTTGAGATATCTCTTCTTAAGGAGAAGCGACCACCATGAGCAGTATCGAAGAACAAGTTAAGGCCATCGTTGCGGAGCAGCTTGGTGTCAAAGAAGAAGAAGTCACCAACGATGCTTCGTTTGTCGACGACCTGGGCGCTGATTCACTGGATACGGTGGAGCTGGTAATGGCCCTCGAGGAAGAGTTCGAGACGGAGATTCCGGACGAAGAAGCTGAAAAAATCACGACTGTTCAGCAGGCGATCGATTTTGTTACGGCGCGCAAGGGCGACTGATACGTTTGGCGGGTGCGGTCGACCGGCCGTACCCGCATTAGCACGGCTACTATCGTTGATGGCTGTATTGCCACGTTCTCCCGGATAATTCATTGAACAAGCGACGCGTCGTTATCACCGGCATGGGAATCGTTTCGCCCGTCGGTAACGAGCTCGACGAGGCGTGGGCCAGTGTCAGGGACGGTAAATCCGGCATCCGGCGCATCGACCTGTTTGACCCTGGCGCTTTCAGCACACAGATCGCCGGTGTTGTAAGCAATTTTGATGCGTCCCAGTTCATTCCGGCCAAGGATGTGCGGAAAATGGATCCGTTCATTCACTATGGTATCGCGGCGAGCGTAATGGCCTTGCGCGACTCCGGACTGGAAATCACCGACGCCAATAATCACAGGATCGGCATTGCCATGGGCGCCGGCATCGGCGGTCTGCAGACGATCGAGATCAATCACAGCAAGTTTATCGAAGGCGGGCCGCGCAAGATTTCGCCGTTTTACATTCCCGGCAGCATCATCAACATGATTTCGGGCAATGTCAGCATCATGCACGGCATTACCGGTCCCAATCTGTCGGTAGTGACTGCATGTACGACCTCGACCCATTGCATTGGCCTTGCGGCGAGAACCGTGGTCTACGGTGATGCCGATGTCATGTTGGCCGGCGGCGCGGAATTTGCCACGACACTGACGGCAATCGGCGGCTTCTGTTCGGCAAGGGCCATGTCGACGCGAAATGACGAGCCGGAGAGAGCGAGCCGTCCGTTTGACAGGGACCGGGACGGCTTTGTGCTCAGTAATGGTGCTGGCTGCATGGTCCTGGAGGAATACGAACATGCCAGGGCGCGTGGCGCGAAAATCTATGCCGAGCTGGTCGGATTCGGCATGAGCGGCGATGCGTATCACATCACGTTGCCGCCCGCGGACGGCGAGGGTGCAAGGAAGTGTATGGTCGCTGCAATGAAGGATGCCGGGGTCAATCCGGCGGACGTCGACTATCTCAATGCACATGGCACGTCGACGCCAGCCGGCGACATCGGCGAGACCGTCGGCATCAAACGCGCATTCGGTAGCGCGGCAAAATCGCTGGCAGTCAGTTCCACCAAGTCCGTGACCGGGCATTTGCTGGGTGCCGCCGGTGTCGCCGAAGCCATTTTCTCGGTGCTTGCGATCAAGTATCAAACCTTGCCGCCGACAATCAACCTCGACAACCCGGATCCCGAATGCGATCTTGATTATGTGCCAAATGTTGCCAGGGGCGCCAAGGTAAGAATCGCCATGTCGAATTCATTCGGCTTCGGTGGTACCAACGGCAGCCTGGTATTTCGGGCGCTGGACTGAAAGCCGGTGCCCTCATCACGCGCGAGATTCTGACTGACGTCAATCTGCGCGAGCTGCAATTCTCCGATGTCGATCGATACCCGTTCCTGCTGCAAAGCACGGCACACGAATCTGCTCTTGGCCGTTACGACATACTTTTGGCTTTTCCCGGCCGGCAGCTGACCGCCGACAGCGCAGCGACCTCGGGCGGGTTTCTCAAATCCCTGGACGCATGGTGGCAAACCGAACGAGCTGAAAGCTGCAATTCGGCATTACCGTTTCACGGTGGCTGGTTTGTATATCTCGGTTACGAGCTGGCTGCCGAAATCGAGCCAACCCTGACACTCCAACCGGATACCTTGCTGCCGCGTGCGTTCGCCGTGCGCTGCCCGGCCGCGCTCATCCGCGATCACAAGGAAAACCGGACCTTTGCCGTCTGCGAAGAGTCGGCAGGCGATTGCATCCGCGTGATGCAGGCGGACCTGAATACTGCCGCGGCTGCATCGAAAAAAAAGGATGCGCCCATCGCTGCGATGAATCCCCGCACCAATCGTCGCGCGAATCCCCGCACGAATTCCAGCTCGAAACATCGCGCGGAAAATCGCGCGGAAATTCGCGCGAATCCTGCGATCAGCGAAGAAGACCCGCAGCGTTTCGTGCAGGCTGTAAATCGTGCGAAACAGTACATTGCTGCCGGTGATATCTTTCAGGCGAATCTGTCACGCGGCTGGTCATTCGAGGTTCGATTGTCGGCAGCCGAGATTTACGCACGCCTGGCCCGGACCAATCCGGCGCCATTTGCCGGCTGCGCACGATGGGGTGATCGATGGATCATTTCCTCGTCTCCGGAACGGCTGTTGTCGGTACGCGATGGCATTGCGTCGACCCGGCCGATCGCGGGTACGCGGCCGCGATCGACGGAAATGGCGCAGGACCTCAGGTTGTCGGCCGAACTTATTGCGAACCAGAAGGAGCGCGCGGAGCACATCATGCTCATTGATCTGGAACGCAATGATCTCGGGCGTATTTGCGAGCCCGGGAGTGTCGAGGTCAATGAGATGATGGTGGTCGAGTCGTATGCGCACGTGCATCACATAGTGTCCAATGTCTGTGGCAAGCTGCGCCCCGAGGTCACACCAGGCATGGCTATCCGTGCCGTGTTTCCGGGCGGCACGATTACCGGTTGCCCGAAGGTCCGCTGTATGGAGATCATTGCAAAGCTGGAGGCCTCGCCGCGAGGCGCTTATACCGGTTCATTCGGTTACCTGAATCGCGACGGCAGCATGGATCTCAATATCCTGATACGTACGATGGTATTGCATGATGCCGCGTTGCAACTCCGCGCCGGCGCCGGCATTGTTGCTGATTCGGAGCCGGAGGCAGAACTCGCCGAGACGCGGGCCAAGGCCAGGGGCCTTCTTGAGGCGCTGAAATGACGATGGGATGGTTCGACATCGATGGTGCAATCAAGACCGTGCCTGTCGATGATCGCGGATTGCAATACGGTGACGGCGTGTTTGATACGATCGCAATTCGACAGGGCCGGCCGCGCCTGCCAGACCTGCATATGGAACGATTGCAGATCGGCTGTGCGCGCCTCGGCATGGACCTACCGGCGACCGACGTGCTACTTGACATGCTCGAGGATGCAATCGGCAAGACCGCTTGCCACGGCAGCGGCGTAGCCAAGTTCGTAGTAACACGCGGATCCGGACCGCGGGGTTATCGGTTTTCAAGTGACTCTGTTCCACGCATCATGCTCGGCATATTCGAATCACCTGTGCACGTGCGCGACTGCTGGACTCACGGCGTCGAAGTACGGATTTGTAATTTGCGCTTGGGGCCGCAACCAGCACTGGCAGGTATCAAGTCGTTAAACAGGCTAGAGCAGGTTCTTGCCAGAAATGAGTGGCAGAGCGAGTCGATCGCTGAGGGTCTGATGCTGGACACCGATGGCAACATCATTTGTGGCACCATGAGCAATCTGTTCCTGGTATCAAATGGTGGCTTGTTGACGCCCGCGGTTACAACTGCTGGTGTGAGTGGTGTGATGCGGCGGCATATCATTGCCTTGTCGGAGACTCACGGCTTGCCAGTCACTGTGGAGCCCGTACCGGTTCGCAAATTGACGGACTGCCGCGAAGTGTTCCTGAGCAACAGCCAGATCGGAATTTGGCCCGTGCGCCGCTGCGGCACCAGTTCGTATACTGCGCCCGGGCCGACAACTCAGCGGGTCATGAAGTCGCTTGCAAACTCCGGCATAGATGAGTGTCGCCTGTGAAGCGCTGGTTGCTGCTGTCGGGTGCGATACTTGCATCGGCGATTGTGGTTGCAGCACTCGCACTGTTCCTGGTCCTTGCCAGCCTCGATGAACCGCTCACAATCGCGAACGAAGAAATGACTTTCGTCATCGAGCCGGGGGCGTCATTCACTGCGATCAGCAACACGCTTGCGGCACAGGGCGTTATCTCCAGGCCGCAGGGACTGCGCATTTATGCCAGTCTCACCGGCATAGCCGGGTCCATACAGGCCGGCGAGTACAGACTGAAGCAGGGCATGACCGCACGCGACATGATGGATGCATTTCTCGTTGGCGATGTGCAGCTTCATTCTTTCACAATTATCGAGGGATGGAATCTGCGTGAAATGCTGGCAGCCATGGTTGGAAACACGGCAATCCGGATGACGATAAGCACGGAGGACCTGACGCGGTTTCTCTCCGAAATCGGCTCGCCGTATGCACATGCGGAAGGACTGTTTCTTCCGGAGACCTATCATTTCCCCCGCGGCACACGGGACACCGAAGTGCTGCGCCAGGCATACGACCTCATGCAGGCGACATTGAACGAGGAATGGACACTGCGGGATCCGGCAGTTCCGTTGTCCGATCCCTATGAGGCGTTGATCCTTGCCTCGATCGTCGAGAAAGAGACGGCACGTGTCGATGAGCGAGCGCGTATTGCCGGTGTCTTCGTCAGGCGATTGAAACAGCGTATGAGACTGCAGACAGACCCTACCGTGATTTACGGGATCGGTGACAAGTTTGATGGGAATCTGACTCGTGCTGATCTGCAAACGGATACGCCCTACAATACCTATACGCGTGGCGGACTGCCGCCGACACCGATCGCGATGCCGGGACGCGAGGCGATCAAAGCGGTCCTGCATCCGGAACCGGGCAATGACCTGTACTTCGTCGCCACGGGTCTGGGTGATGGCGGCCACAAGTTTTCCGAAACGGTCGAACAGCACGAAGCCGCGGTACGCGAGCTACTGGCCCGGCAAAGAGCGAACCGGCAGGCGACAAAAGGGCGATGATGGGCAAAGGGACATTCATTACCGTGGAAGGCATCGAAGGTGTCGGCAAATCGACCAATATCGAATTCCTTTCCCAGCTGATCGAATCTGCCGGGCACACCGTATTTCGCACGCGCGAGCCTGGCGGCACACCGATGGCCGAGTCGATACGCGAGTTGCTGCTGGAACACGGCCATGAGCCAGTGCCCGATGTCGCCGAATTGCTGTTGTTCTTCGCAGCCCGATCTCTGCACCTGCAAAATGCCATCCGCCCGGCGCTTGATCGCGGCGACTGGGTGGTTTGCGACCGGTTTACCGATGCCAGCAGGGCCTATCAGGGCAGCGGCCGAGGCTTGAACATGGAAATGATCAACCGCCTTGCCGACTGGGTCCAGGACGGTCTCGAGCCGCAACTGACCATACTTCTGGACGCTCCTGCGGCTGTCGGCATGGCGCGGGCGGGTGCACGCGGCCGTACCGACCGTCTCGAATCGGAACAGGCCTCATTCTATACACGAGTGCGCAACGGCTATCTCGATCTCGCCGCTGCTTATCCAAAGCGCTTTTATGTAGTGGATGCGAGCCGGCCGATTGCCGAAGTCCAGGCTTCCATAACTCGGGCCATGGCACGGGTTCTTGGCCCTTAAAGTCGATTAATAAGCGAGCATTATTTTTTGATAAATATGGATTTACCCTGGCTCAAAGATGCCACTCAAAGCCTGGAAGAGCGCATCGCCCAGGGCCGTATGCCGCACGCCATGATGTTGCTTGGGCCGGTTGGCGTGGGCAAACGCTGCCTTGCTGTGTGGCTTGCAAAACGCCACCTGGGCAAGCTGGCGGCTGCGTCCATGCCGGGCTTCCCACTGGAAGTACCCGAGCTTGCGGACCTGCGCTGGCTGAATCCGCCGGAAGACAAAACTGCTATTGGTGTCGAGGCCGTTCGGGAATTGATTGCCGACCTGTCTCTGACCAGTTACGACGGTCTGGGCAAGGTGGCCGTCATCGAACCCGCCGACGCGATGACCGCCAGCGCCGCCAACAGCCTGCTCAAGACCCTTGAAGAACCTGCCGGCAATGCGCTGCTGATCCTCGTCGTGGACAGGGCCGGGCGCCTCCCGGCGACCATCGTAAGTCGTTGCCAGCGGGTGGAAATAGCCCTGCCCAAGCTTGCCGAAAGCCTGGCCTGGCTGTCCCGGCTCAAGCGCTCGGATCACTGGGAGGCAGCACTTCGCCTGGCCGACAAAGCACCGCTCCGGGTGCTCGATGAGGCGGAACGGCAGGACGATGCTGAGGCAATGGCCCGGGATTTTGCCGCGCTGGCGAATAACGAGGCTCAGCCGCTGGAAACTGCTGCACGCTGGTTACGCTTCGATACCGTATTCGTGCTGGACTGGTTGTGCCGGCAGGTGGAGTACGGCATCCGCCGCTCGTTCGGCCAGGCTGCAGAAACAGCCGCGGTAGTGCCGGATTTTGTGCTGCAACGCATGGACAGGCGAAAACTGTTCTGTTATCTAGACATGATTAACCGGATCCGGAGTCAGGCTGACGGTTCCTATAACGTGCAGCTGACTTTGGAGAGTCTGTTGATCGACTGGGCAGAGGGCCTGCGGGATTGTCGATCGGCCGGTGACTCCGACAGCTTGAGATTGAGTTTTACCAGGTAACAGGCATGACCAAACCAGGATTGCTGACACTGACGATCAAGGACAAGAGTGCGCTGTATCTCGCGTACATGCCTTTCGTCGTCAATGGCGGTCTGTTCATCCCGACCAACAGCTCATATCGCCTGGGTGACGAAGTTTTCATGTTGCTCAACCTGATGGGAGAGGACGAGAAGATTCCGGTAGCCGGAACCGTCATCTGGATGACGCCGAAGGGCGCACAGGGCAAACGAACGACCGGAATCGGCGTTCAGTTCAGCGATCAGGATCAGGGCAATACGCAGAAGAAAATCGAGAACTACCTGGCCGGGGCGCTGGGCGGCGACAAACCCACTCACACAATGTAGGCGCCGTTAGCAGCGATACAGCACCCAGGCCCGCGCGCCCGCAGCCAAACAGTCAGTTACTGTTGATGCCGCCTTTCAGGACATAGGCATGATAACCGCGCTCACTCAGGATGTAAGCGCCCGCCGAACTGCGCCGGCCTGTATCGCAACAAACGACATACTTCATTGCCGGATCGAGCGTATTGATCTTCAGGCGGATAAAGTAAAGTGGAATATTGATCGCGCCGTCCTTGTGGTGGTTTTCGAATTCAGATGGCAGGCGGACATCCAGCCATTTGCCGCCGGCGCTGACGATCTGCTCGGCTTCCTTCGCTGACAACCAGTCGAGCATTGGTTCGTTCAGCAGGCGTTTGAAATCTTCCTTACCCAGACGCATCACGGATCCGTCCGTCTGCATCGTCACCGTGGCATTGCGTTTGGCATCGGAGATCAGCGCTTCTTCGCCGAAGGTATCGCCAACGGAGAGTTCCGCCAGTTTGATGCCATCCTTGTTCAGCGGCGTTTCACGCGTAACAAGGCATTTGCCACGGGTGAGAACGTAAAAGAAGTCGCCTTCCGAACCCTGCTTCAATACAACGTCACCCGATTTGTAGTTGATCTGCTGCATGCGCATGAAGATCGCCTGGATGTTGGCGGGTGGAATCTTGTGAAAAGCTTTGGTCTGCAACAACATCGTCATCCAGTCGTCGCCGGCGTCGGTTTGGCCCTGCAACTCAGACACCTCGTAAGACCCGGTCTGGTCCCAGGTGAGCATGACGTCAAGCAGGTCGCTGTCGATCGAAATGTACTGGACCCGGTCCCGTGCGCGCGCGGCCACGCGGCGCGGAAACAACGGCGCAATCGGGTTTCTGGCGGCGTCTTTGCCACCCTGAATAATCTCTACCACCTTGCCCTGGTCAAGCAGCTCGAGGGAGCCCGAGACGACATAGACGGTTCGTTTCTCCGTGTCGCCTTCCTTGAACAGCATCTGCTGTGGCGACAGTTCACGGATCTGGACTTTGCGCGCCAGCGCAATCAGATTGTCCCGCTTCAAACCATCCAATGGGGAAAAGTTCTTGAGCAGATTGATGTCCAGCTGCTCACCCGACATTCTTCATCCTGTCTATGCTCGTCTTGGTTGTTATGGGGCTTTCGCCTAAGCCCTTATTCTACCGTCAATTTGTCCGCTTCCGATACCGTCGTGTCCGGCAGCGTGATGCGACGCACAGTTTAACAGTGGCTGACGGCGCCAAAGCTCTTCAATTGGCACTGATCTCGCTTCAGCGGAGCTGCGCCCAGCCGACATGCGGGCGAAAGCGTTCGCCATATTTGTTGCTCAGGTCACGCAGCGTGCGCTCGATCTCTGCCGGCCCGCGGTCCCTTGCATACTGCAGCGGACCACCTCGAAATGGCGCAAACCCGGTGCCAAAAATTACGCCGGCATCCAGCAGGTCGGCATCAGCAACGACGCCCTCATGCAAGCAGGCGACTGCCTCATTGATCATTGGCAGCATCAGCCGGTCCATGGCGTCCTTCGGCACTTTGCCGGTGGATGCCGGTTTGATGGCCTTGCCGTCTGCCCATTTGTAAAATCCCTGGCCCGATTTGCGCCCCAGCTGACCGTTTTCCACCATCTGTGCAAGTCGCGAGGGGACCGGGCGCCCGTACTCGGCACCCAACACCCTGGATACGTGCAGGGCGACATCAATGCCTACGCTGTCGACAAGTTCGACCGGCCCCATGGGCATACCGAAATCTTCGGCTGCCCGGTCTATGTCGATGAGTGCGACCCCCGATTCCGCCAGGTGCATGGCTTCTGCCATGTACGGTGCGAGCACGCGGTTAACGACAAAGCCAGGGGAACTTGCGCACTCGAGCGGAAATTTGCCAATGGCTTTGACGAAGGCGAAGCCGAGATCGAGGATTTCGCGCTCGGTGTCCTGGCATCGTATGACCTCGACCAGCGGCAACATCGCAACCGGATTGAAAAAATGCAGGCCGATGAATCTTTT
>JAHKKM010000243.1 GCA_020027645.1 Pseudomonadota bacterium | reverse complement strand
GGTCGTCAATCAGACCGTCGGCAAACGCTGGGTTCATCATCCGCTTTTCGAAATGAAACGGCGGCAGCTCAATGCCGCAATCGACAGGCACCCGGTGACCATTAGCTACCACGAGCGGCTTGTGGAGTTAAGACGTCCCGTCTGGCTTTCTAGGCCGGCAACGTACTGGGGACAACGTTATCTCGAGGCGGCGACGGCTTTTCATGATGCCAACGTGAGCATCAGGCGGACACGGCGGCAGCATAGAGGAAACGAAAGAAAGCCCGAACTCCTGGCGGCCGAAAGTGATCTGTGGGCGCAACTGATGGAGACTGCGGAAGCTTTGGCGGCGCATGATCTGCCAGGTGCGGCCGATCCCGTCATGCTCGATGAGTGCGTTGTAGTTGCACGTCTACTTTCCATTCAGCGCAACACAGGGGTCGGATATGACGTTCGTTCCGGCTATCAGGTCCTCAATGCCATCATGCAAAGCGGCAGGGACAATAAACGTTGGGATACGCTGTACGCCATCGCGGTTAAGGCTTATGTTCTTGAGACGTATTTCAGTGAGGAGCAGGCTCGCAAGTACGCAGCATGGAGAGAGAACCTCATTGCGAGGGTTGATGCCAATGATGAGGCGTATATGCGACCAGCCACCTTTGATGCGCTATTGAGCCTACTTTTTCCTGAAATGGCGGAACGGATAAGAAGCGGCTATGGTCTTCTGGTACTGACCATGAAGTAGAACGTGCGCGGCTTCATTTTCGCCACGCATGCCGGCATTGATATTCTGGATTTCCTGTTCGATGCGCTTGCGTGCGTCTCCTGTGGCCTTGAGATGGAAACGAAGGGATCGAAGCATTTCGATACGCTGCGATTTGTTTTCAGCGTTCTTGATAATCATTTGGACGGCCGGGGCTACTAGATGAAGGTGGTGCCGTAGTCATAACGAATGCGCGTGTGCGCTTTATGTGAAATCAACTTTCGTTGACTCTCGAAATGCGTCCATAAAGGTCACATTTCGGCCGCGCAGGAGGGCGGTGGCTCCCTACCATGCGAGCCATGAATCGTCTTCTGGTCGCTGCCCACTTTCTGCTGTTTTCGCTTTCGAGCCACGCCCATTGTTTTGAACAGGCTGGGGCACGCTATGGCATCGCTCCAGTGTTGCTGGAAGCCATCTCGACCGTCGAGTCCGGAGGAAATCCGCAAGCGCGGAATTTGAACCGGGATGGCAGCGAAGATCTTGGCCACATGCAAATCAACAGTCGTTGGCTGGGGATTCTTGCCAGCTACGGAATTGATCGACAGAAGCTGCTTGATCCCTGTCTCAACACGCATGTCGGCGCCTGGATACTTGCGCAGAACGTTCGCCAGCATGGATACGGCTGGGAGGCGGTAGGTGCCTATAACGCACGCTCACCGGCCAAGCGGAATGCCTATGCCCACCGCGTAGCTGCCCGACTCAAGTCATGGCGATCCTGATGCGCATGCTGAGCCTCGGATCGGCATTCGCTCTGATGGGCTGTAGCACAGCACCTGAGCTTCCGGTATCGGACCATATCCGCCACGGCATCGGCTGGATAGATCGTCAATTCTCGACGTGCGCGGAAGCGAACTGTCCTCGCACTACGCAAAAGACCCTGGCCGTCATCGAGCGATCCAGAAGTGCGACCACTGTCGCGCCGCAGTCACCAATTGATCCGGCACCTTCGTCGCCTCTGACAAGTGAGCAGATGAATGAGCATGTCATTCATTTCGAATTCGGAAAAAGCCATCTGACCGAGATCGGGGAAAGAAAGATGAAGGCACTTCTGCCTGAAGCCAAGAAATCGATCCGCATCGAGGTGATCGGTCGAACCGATGACATCGGTACCAGGGCTTTCAATGATCGGCTGGCGAGGCAGCGTGCCGACACCGTCAGGGATTGGCTTGTCCGTCAGGGGGTTTTGGCATCGATCAAGGTGGATGCGGAGGGCATGTGTTGTTACGTGGACGGTTCTCGTACCGAAGTCGCTCGCCGCCAGAACCGGCGCGTGGAAATTCGTTTGGTGCATCTCGTTGCAAAGCGGGGTGTGGTCAGCAACAGCAAGGGAGTGCAATTAAGTGAAGTTACCTCATAACCGCGGATTCATCCGCGACATCGCTATCGCCGGCGGATTCATCGCCATCGGCATCCTCGCCCCGGGCTCGCCCATCGAAAGCGGTTTTGAAGCCCATCTGGGTGGAATTTCGGTTGGCCTGGGACTGGGCTGGCTCATCAAGTGTTTTATCGATCTTCAAGGGGGAAGTCATGCAAAGCAGTCGTAATGCGTTGAAGGGCGCGCTCGCGCTCATGTTGCTGGTCGCCGCGACAGGCGCCATAGCAGGCACTACCGGTACGGAATTCCAGAGTCTCTATACCTGGCTCACCGGCCTCGTCCAAGGCTACTTTGGCAAGGCCGCCGCCGTCGCCGCAATTGGCCTGGGCGCGTTGTTTTCTCTGGCGCGGCTGAATCCGATAGCCATCCTGTCGGGCATCGGTTTCGCGGTATTCCTCCAATACGCCCCGACGATCGCCTCGGGCATCCTGACCGCGACGATCTGAGGCTGGCCCAGGCATGGACGAGATCGGCTATATCCCAAAGTCCCTGGAAGCGCAGGAGCGCTTCCTGTGGTGGGATTTCGACCAGGCGATCCTGTTCCTGCTGGTTATGGGCATGGGCGTCGTTTCCGGGGCGATGGTGGCCGGGATGCTCTTCGGTGGCGTGGTCGCCTGGCAATACGGGCGCATCAAGACAGGCAAGCATCCGAAGTTCGCGCTGCATGCCCTGTATTGGTGGCTGCCCAGCTGGATCGTGATCCGTGCTCGAGCGACACCGCCTTCGCACTATCGGTTCTTTCTGGGCTGACCCATGAAGTTCAGCAAATTCACCGCCGAGCGGGACAACCAGCGCAACGAAATATTGTTCATGAGAATCGCGCTCGCCGGCCTGGTTCTGGCGCTGCTGGCGAACGCGGGGGCTTCGCTCACCGTGGCCGGTTCGGAACGGACGATTCTCGTCCCCCCTGAAATCCACCAATCCTTCTGGGTGAGCGGGCAGAAGGTTTCCGTGGAGTACCTGAAGGAAATGGCGTACTGGTATGCCGGGCTCGCGCTGAATATCACGCCCCATGTCGCCGAGTACCAAAAGGACCAGTTCCTCAAATACACCGCGCCCAGCGACTACGGCAGGCTACAGGCCGAGTTTGGCGCACGGGTGGACTTCATCCGCAAGAACAACACCTCGACCCAGTTCTCTACGCAGGCCATGACGGTCGACGAGTCGGCCATGAAGGTGGCGCTCTCTGGCGTGCTGCAAACCTGGGTTAGCGACAAGAAAGCCGCCGAGAAGCAGACGACCTATGTCGTCGGCTTTCGTTATCTCAACGGGAGACTCCATGTATCCGAGTTCAAGGAAACCAGCGACCAGGATCCCTTCGGGATCGCCGGCGCTGTTACCAATGCTCAAGCCGCTACTACTGGCACTGTGCCTCGCTAGCGCCAGCTTGGCGGCGTTCGCGGGTCAAACCCTGGACGGCAGCCCCGACGATGGGCTCATCGCCACGATGTCGCGCAGCGAACCCAACCTGATCCGGATCGAGGGGCGGAAGATTCGACGCATCCACGGCGTCGAGGGCGAATTCCAGGTGACGCCGGACAAGGACAGCGGAGCGGCCTACGTGAAGCCTGCCGCGGACAAGTCCTTTCTGACACTGT
>JAHKKM010000242.1 GCA_020027645.1 Pseudomonadota bacterium | reverse complement strand
CTGCATGTCGCTGATGAAGGCCGAAAACCGGCAGCGATTCAAGGCGAACGAGCGGGCCTACCTCGATGAATGGCCGATGAGCGAGGAACAGAAAAAAGGTGTGCTGGCACGCGATTACAACCGCATGATTGCCGCCGGCGGCAATATCTATTTCCTCGCCAAGCTGTTTTCGACGGACGGCCAGTCTTTCGAGTTCGCGGCCGCGTCGATGACCGGGCTCTCGCGCGACGAGTACCGCAACATGATGCTGTCGGGCGGCCGCTCTCCGGAGGGCAATCGCTACAAGGGAGAGAAGAAGAATGGCTAGGATCACGGCAGGCGTCACGACATCCCATGTGCCGGCGATCGGCGCGGCGATAGACCTCGGCAAGACCGGGGAGGACTACTGGAAGCCGGTCTTCGCCGGTTACGAGTTTTCCAAGAAATGGATCAGGAAGCAGAAACCCGACGTGATCCTGCTCGTCTACAACGATCACGCCTGCGCGTTCGACATGAAGATCATTCCGACCTTCGCGATCGGTTGCGCCGGGGAGTTCAAACCCTCCGACGAGGGTTGGGGACCGCGTCCCGTGCCGGTGGTCAAGGGCTACCCGGAACTCGGCTGGCACATCGCCCAGTCCGTCATCCAGGACGATTTCGATCTCACCGTCATCAATGAAATGACCGTGGATCACGGACTGACCATCCCGTTATCGCTCATGTTCGGCCAACCTGTGGAATGGCCATGCCGCGTCATTCCGTTTGCGGTCAACGTCGTCGTCTATCCGCCGCCATCCGGGCAACGCTGTTACAACCTTGGCAAAGCGATCCGGAAAGCGATCGCGTCTTTCGACGAGGATTTGAACGTGCAGGTGTGGGGGACCGGCGGCATGAGCCACCAGCTGCAGGGGCCTCGCGCCGGCCTGATCAACAGGGAATTCGATCAACGTTTCCTCGACCGGCTGCGCAACGATGCCGATGGGCTCGCAAGAATGCCGCACATCGACTACGTACGAGAGGCAGGTTCGGAAGGAATAGAACTGGTCATGTGGCTGATCATGCGCGGTGCACTGAATCCCGACGCAAAGGAAGTGCATCGCTTCTATCATGTGCCTGCGTCGAATACCGCCGTGGGCCACGTCATCTACGAGAACAGCGACTGACAGGCGGAGCTGGAGCAAGCGTATGAAAATCGTTGTAGCAGGGGCCGGGGCCTTCGGTATCAAGCATCTCGACGCACTGAAAAACATCAAGGGTGTGGAAGTGGTGGCCCTGGTCGGGCGTCGACTCGAGCCGACCCGCGAAACTGCAGAGAAATACGGCGTATCGCACACCTTTACGGAACTGAGCGACGCACTCGCGCTGAAGGGCGTGGACGCGGCCATACTCTGCACACCGACACAGTTGCACGCCGCGCAGGCCATCGAGTGCATGAAGGCAGGCGTACATGTCCAGGTTGAGATTCCGCTCGCGGATTCACTCGCCGATGCCGAGGCGGTGAATCGCATTCAGAAGAAGACCGGCGTCGTGTGCATGGTCGGGCATACGCGGCGTTTCAATCCGTCTCACCAGTACCTGCACAAGAAAATCGTTGCGGGCGAACTCAGCGTTCAACAGATGGACGTGCAAACGTATTTCTTTCGTCGCAGCAACATGAATGCGCTCGGGCAGCCGCGATCCTGGACAGATCATTTGCTGTGGCATCACGCAGCGCACACCGTCGACCTGTTCCAGTACCAGGCCGGTGAAAAAGTGGTTACGGCCAATGCCGTGCAAGGGCCGCTGCACCCGGAACTCGGCATCGCGATGGACATGTCGATACAGATGAAGACCAGGGGCGGCAAGATTTGCACTTTATCGCTGTCTTTCAACAACGACGGCCCGCTCGGCACCTTCTTCAGGTACATCTGCGACAACGGTACCTTCATCGCGCGTTATGACGACTTGGTCGACGGCCGCGAGAAACCGATCGACGTGTCCAAAGTCGACGTATCGATGAACGGGATCGAGTTGCAGGACCGGGAGTTTGTGGCCGCTATTCGCGAGAAGCGCGAGCCAAACGCGTCAGTTGCGCAGGTGCTGCCTTGCTACCGCGTATTGGACAAGATCGAGAAGCAATTCTAACGGTGCCGGTGTTCACTTGTTTGCGTTGTGCATCGGATTGGCGCCGATGTTCATTTACTTTTGCTGATCAACAATGCAAACAAGTGAACACCGGCACCGTCGCTTACAACTGCGATTCGAGGCCAAACGCCCGTGCGAACCATGCCTGGAACTTGCGCCCCGCGGATGCCTTCGGATCGCTGTCGTAGGTGTCGGTGCCGTCGGTCCAGGTCAGGTCCTTGTCCTGCAGGTGCACGGTCCAGGCACGATCACCGGTTGTCATGCCGTTAAAAATTGCTTCGAGTTGTTTCGCCAGCACCGGGCTTTCCACCAGTACGCCCTGCTCGCAGTTCAGCGAAGTCGAGCGTGGGTCGAGATTGTAACTGCCGACAAACAGTCTCGTGCCGTCGATGGTCATCGCTTTCGTGTGCAAGGCCGCGCCGGATGAGCCCTTCAGGCTGCTGTGGACCTGCACGCCTCCGGTCGGCTTGATTTCGAAGAGCTCGACGCCGCCGGCCAGCAGGTTCTTGCGCTGGCTCGCGTAGCCACCGTGAACTGCGGCCACATCGTTTGCGGACAGAGAATTGGTCAGTACGCGGACGCGTTTTTCTGCTTGTGCAACCCCGATCAGTGCTTCAGCGCCTTGCTCGCCCGGTACGAAGTAAGGTGATATCACGAACAACTCCGATGCCGCCCCGAGCATGGCAGGGAACAGGACTTTGCCGACCGCCGAGGCGTCCTCTCCCAGGGTGCCGGTCGCCTTCGCCGGATCGTCCGACACAAACTGGTAATTGCCGCTCCATTCGAGCGTCCAGTCTCCGCCGAACAGGCGCTTGATCGTTTCGCTACCACGCAATGCTTCTGCATACCAGCCGCTCTCTGCTTCCGCCGATGCGGCCGTCAAGGATTCCCGCAGCTTGAGCAAATTCTCGGGGGTGACGGAATCCGGATCGAGCACGTCGATCGGATAGCTCATCGGCGAGTTCCAGAAACGATCGAAGGAGGCAGACACATCCTGAACGACCGGCCCGGCCATGGCGAAATCCAGGTCTTCGAAATTAGTGTTTTCGCTGGCGCCGAAATATTCGTCGCCGAGATTTCTCCCGCCGACCAAGGCAATCCTGTTGTCGGCGATCCAGGACTTGTTGTGCATGCGCCGATTGATGCGGTTGAAGCTGCCGATGCCTTCGAAGACGAACGCGAAAAAACCGTCTCGCGAGGCGAAGGGATTGAACATGCGCACGTCGATGTGCGGGTGCGCATGCAGCGCCGCAAAACCGAGATTCTTGGCGCGCGCATCCATGTCATCCACAAGGAGTCGCACGCGAACGCCTCGGTCGGCGGCGGCGAGGAGCTGTGCAGCGAGCGCGAGACCGGTGGTGTCGGCGTGCCAGATGTAAGTCTGTACGTCGATACTGCGCTCGGCTACGCCAGCCGTGTGCCAGCGAATGACGAATGCCTCACGGCCGTCGCTGACCAGGCGAAATCCCGACTGGTCCGGATGGGCCGCCTCCGCCTCGCCAGCGACCCGGTCGAGTTGTGTTGCGGTACCGGGCGGTGCGCCGGTGTCCAGCGGAAGTTCCGGGCGCGGCTTGAGCTGCGCGCAGGCGCTGAGAGCGAGAGCAGCAATGGCGAGTAGCAGCGAGCGCATCTTGCAGGTCACCTTGGCAGA
>JAHKKM010000066.1 GCA_020027645.1 Pseudomonadota bacterium | reverse complement strand
AAGGACAAACTGATCGGTGGCTGACCCGGCTGCCGCACGCTGTTTTCAGCTGACCCGCCCAACGGGACTGGCAGTATTCTCGCTTGCGCTGGCGTTGCTTGCGAGCTGTACACGGAGTCCGGTCGAACTGCGGCTGGTAAGCCCGGGACTGCCTATCGACCGGCATATTGCCGAGGAACTGGTGCGCGCCTTCGATGACAATCCCCGCATTCGTTTGACACTGGTACCACGTACCGATGAGACCATGACATCGCTTGAGACGCTGGCGAGCGGGGTCGGGGAACTGGCGCCGCTTTACCCGAGTGTGCTGCACATAGCTTATCGCAGTGAGCTGCACCCGACGGACATCGAGGACCTGCTGACCGGTACGACGGTTTTCGCCGGCAGCGAAGCCTCGCCGTCACGACTCATACTGGACGAGACGGCCCGCCGCCTGGGTGTGCTGGTCGACAATATCCATTTTGTCGAGACAATAACGCCGCATCCCGATGTCATCGTGCTGTTCGCACCGGTCATGCCCGATCTGATGGACGATTACCGCGACTACCGGCTGTTCAGCATGGGCACAGCGGATCAGCTGGGTCGCGGTTCTCCGGCGGAATCGGTGAGCCTGCTGAGGCCCGAGTTTCAGCCGGTGGTTCTGCCGACCAACCTTTACCCCGGCGTCGTCACCGATCCCGTTGTGACGATCGCGGTCGACAAGCTGCTGGTGGTTCGCAGCGATATTCCGGAAACCGTGGTTTATGACCTGATCAGCGAGATACTGCGACTGAAGCCCGCGCTGTCTGCCGCACTACCAGGCCTGTTCCACAAACTGACCGGCGATTTCGACGCCTCTAGCTCGACCTTCGTTATTCACCCCGGTGCCCAGGCCTATATCGAGCGCGAGGCGCCGTCGGCCTATGAACGCTACTCCGGGGTTGCCGAGGTGGCCGTGACCATACTCGTTGGGCTCTTCAGCGGCATCTTCGCTATCGTAAGAATCTACAAGATCAGGCGAAAGAATCGTATCGACACATTCTACGAACGCGCCATAGGCATTCGTAAATCCGTGCAGGCTGACACCGATGCTGCTGCCCGATCCCGGGCATTGAAGGAAATCCGGCAACTGCAGGACAGTGCCTTCGATCTGCTGGTTGACGAGCGGCTGGCGGCCGACGAGAGCTTTCGCATTTTCATCACGCTGAGCAACGACATCGTTGCCGAATTGCGCGCATGACCGGTCGCCTGCAGTGCAGGGTCCTGCAAGGGGATCATGAGACGGTACGGCGACGGCATGCCTTTCAAGCGAGTTAAGACTTCCGAGTGAGAAAGGCATGCCGTCGCGGCACCGTTGGCTCGGATCATCGCCCCCAATGCGGGCGGCCGGCTAGAAATGCGCGCTCACAAAAATGATCGGTCCGTGCTGCTGAACGTCCACCGAACCGTTCAGTTCCTCGTTACTCGAATCAAGTTTCAATGAGTAGTAGTTGTAGCCGATGCCGGCACTGCCCCAGTCGCCCAGCAATCTTTGCAGACCGAGATACAGAAAATTCAGCGAGCCTTCATAACTGTCGAAGTTCATGCGGAAGATCTGCACTTTCGCGTCCAGCCGCATCTTGTTGCCGAGATGCAAGCCGCCGAAGGCACCGATCACCGGCAGGGGCGTCGATAGCTTCGATTGCACGTTCGATATCGCGTCCGCCGCGGTGACTTCCGTTTTGTACCGGGTCAGGTGCACTCCGGCCATGACGCCAAGCTCCTTCTGCGAATCGTTCATCAGCGAATATGCGTAAGCGAGCCTGGTTATCCTTGCCGATGATTCTGTCTCAACTGCAGTGCCGGCACTGATGGGTGCATCACCTATGCGTACGTCAGCAGTGATGTCGGTCGCGGCCTTGCGGCTCAACTCGAAATAGCTGAGCTCAAAACGATGATACAGGCCGATACGCGTAATCGCGTCGAACTGCAATACGGTCTGCTGTTCATCCAGTCCCAGGGCCTCCTCTCCGTCGATCTCGTCGGACGGGCTGCCGTCTGAAGAATTGCGAAAGAACTTGCTGTCGATGTTGTTGCGGTAAGCGCCGACCTGGAATTCAAAGCGCGGCATACGAATGGCTTCGCCGCTGTAAGTGCGTGGCTGGAAAATATCCGCGTTATAGGCGAGGCCAAGGTTGAATGACCAAAGCTGGTCTTCGTCGACAATCGGGCTGTCCTGGATGGAGGACCCCAGCCATTCGGAGGCAATGTATCCGGTCAGCAACCAGCGCTCACTGATCGCGTAGCCGACGCGGAACTGGGCGACAATATTGCTGCTCGCGCCCGCCGAATACTCTTCTCGCGAAGCTGTCGCTTCGTCTGCAGACACACCGTAGTAATAATTGTTGTAGTCGCTGTCCTGACGCACCAGCTTCACGTAGGGCACAAGGTACCCCCACGAATACTCTGCCGGAAACGACAGCGTGAATTCTCCTTTCAGGCCGTCATCCCGACTGAACGCATCCATATAGAGTTTGTATTCGAGGTGCAGCGGCCAGCCCCGCCAGCCGATCACAGGACCGAGCTCAACGGTCCACTGCCGCTCCTCAAGTCCCTGCAGTTCTTCGGACTCTGTGTTGCCGAAGCCGCCGGCATTGATTCGTCCGACCGCGCCCAGTACCCAGCCATTGTCCGAGACCCAGCGCGCCCCGAGATCACCGTCGTTGATCAGCAACCAGTCGTCGGTGAAGGCGGCATTGCGAAAACTGCTCAGGTACGGGTAGCCCCAGGTGCCGTTGTCATCGCCGGCATAGGGACTCTGGCTGGTGGTCACTGCCAGCCCGAGCGCATAGTTGTTGAGATCGTAATTGCGGATGTAATCCATCAGCTCGCCGGCACTGGCAAGCTGAGACATCAGCGGCAGCGCCAGGATGGCCGGCAGGGTTCGTCTCATGCTGCATTGCTTAGGACCAGCTTGGCTGCCGCCAGGTCCTCGAGCGCCGTGCCTACTGATTTGAAGAGCGTGATTGCTGTTGGCGACGTCCGGCCTGCATGCGTGCCGTGCACCAGTGCCGCGAGATCCGCGCGTATGTCTGTCGCGGCCAGCTTCCCCGCCCGGATTGCCTGAACAATTTCGCCGGCCTCCGTGGTAGCGCCGGCATGCGTATCGACAAATACTTCGGCGCGCAGGACGGTTTCGGTATCAGCCTCACGCATCTCCGGCGTGAAGGATCCGACCAGATCGATATGCTGACCGGCTTGCAGCCAATCGCCGTGTAACAGCGGTTCCCTTGCGAGAGTCGCACAGCTGATGATGTCTGCCTGGCGAACAGCATCCTCGAGATTTTCGACCGCAGCAACATCGGAAATGGCGTCGCGCATTTCATCCGCGAGCGCCCTGGCCGCATCGGCGCGCCGGCCCCACAGCAGCAAACGCGAAATCGGCCGCACCATTGCATGCGCAAGAATCATGTGCGGCGCCAGTTTTCCTGTACCGACCATAAGCAAGGTGCGTGAATCGGGCCTGGACAGGTACCTCGATGCCAGTGCAGACGCGCAAGCAGTGCGGCGCAAGGTCAATTCGGTTCCATCGAGCATGCCGCGAGGCACACCGGTATTCGCATCCATCAGCACATAACTCGCGCGCACGGCGGCCAGCCCGTGCAATTCGTTATCGGGAAAAACCGTAACGATCTTCACACCCAGCGAACCGCCGCTGATCCACGCTGGCATCAACAGCAAATTGCCACTGGTCGCATTGGGTACTGCAACCGGATAATGCGATCGTTGTGGCACTGTTGCGCCGGTCCTGAAAGCCTCTTCGATCGCCTCGATGAGCTGATCGTACGGCAGGGACCTGGCAACACTGTCGGCATCGAAAACGCGCATTGACAAGACACCCTTTGATTGGAAGATCCGGCTGGCTGCCCATGATATCGATCACGACTGCAGGTCCGGCGCTATAATCGCAACAGGCGACCCAGCACACAACAACCAGGAGTAGGTCGATGGTCATGTTATCAGCCGGTATTCTGCTTTGGGCGGTTGTGCATTTGATACCTGGCCCGGGGCAGACCATCAGGCAGAAGGTCATCGCTGCCATCGGTGAAAAGCCATACAAAGGCGTCTTTTCACTTGCGCTTCTCCTGGCACTGGCGCTGATCATTTTTGGCTGGCGTTCGACCGATCCGCAGCCCGTCTACCTGCCTCCCGAATGGGGCGCGCTCGTTGCCATCCTGCTAATGCCGATTGCGATATTTCTGTTTGCCGCATCGCATGCTCGAACACGCGTAAAGCGGCTCATTCGCCACCCGCAGCTTTCCGGTGTCGTGTCCTGGTCGGTGGCACACCTGCTCGCGAACGGAGATAACCGGTCCTTGTTGTTGTTTGGCGGCCTCGGCATCTGGGCCTTGCTCGAAATGGCGGTTATCAACAGCCGTGAAGGCTCATGGACCAGGCCGGTGGCGCCGCCAGTTGCCAACGAGATCAGATTGATTGTCATCGCAATCGCAGTTTTTGCGGTTCTCGTATACCTGCACCCGAAATTCGCCGGGGTCGCTGCACTGCAGCTCTGACAGACGGTGACACTCAAACGCAAACTCGGCCTGCCGGCAGTGCTGGCGGTGGTCATGGGTGACATGATGGGCTCGGGTATCTTTTTCACTCCGGGACAACTTGCCACTGTCGCCACCTCGGAATGGCAGGTCTACTTCTTCTGGGCCTTGTGCGGGTTCATTACTTTTTGCGGAGCCATCACACTCGGCGAGATATCGTCATTGCTGCCGCGCGCCGGTGTCATCTACCACGCACTGACCGAAGCGTATGGCCCATTTGCCGGATTCATGCAGGCCTGGATAATGGTGCTGGTCAGCGGGCCGGGCGCCATCGCGGGAGTTGCGATCCTTTTTGGCGAGCTTGTCAACAACGCCCTGGGCAGCCAGTCCGGCAATGCACAACTTGCATGGGCTAGCGCCGCGATATTGTTCTTCGCGGCGATCAACCTGCGCGGCGCCGAGTGGGGTGGACGCACGCAGATCGTCCTGACTGCAATAAAAATCATCGGCCTGCTGGCGCTGGTTGGCGGTGGCATCCTGCTGGCGACGCCCGCAAACACGGAATCACTGTTGCCGAGCGCGGACGGGCAGGGCTTTCTCGGCTTCATACGCTTCGTAGGGCTCGGCATTGCCATAGTGCTGTTCACCTACGATGGCTGGATCGACGCATCCCATGTGGCCGGCGAGGTACAAAATCCGAACCGGAATTTTCCCATCGCCATGGGTGTCGGCGTCGTTTGTATCACCCTGATCTACCTGCTCGTGAATTACGCGTACCTGAGGGTTTTGCCTTTGCAGCAAATGCAGGCGGACCCGACACAGGTTGCCAGCCGCGTGGCTGAGGCCGCTTTCGGCAACGTTGGCGGCATCGCGTTGAATATACTGATCTGGATTTCCATCTTTGGTGCGCTTGGCGGCCTGGTCATGACGCTGCCGCGGCTGTTTTTCGCTGCCGCTTCCGAATACCGTGACCGTGCGATCGGCACGCTGGCATCGCCGTTTTTTCGGGCACTGTCCTGGCTCGCACCCAAGACCGCCGTACCTGCCGGGGCAATACTGTTTGGTGCTGCCATGGCGATTTTTGCCTTGCTGTTCTTTGGTTCCTTTTCCAGGATCGTTACGTTTTTTGTGGTGCCGTTCCAGTTCATGAATATTCTGATGGTTGCATCGATCTTCCGCCTGCGCGCCCGTTATTCGACTGCGGATTCATTCCGCTTGCCTGGCTACCCGGTTGTTCCCTGCATATTCATTGCCGTGATGGCGCTATTCCTCGTAGCCGCGTTCTATTACAACCCGCTGGACAGCCTCATAGGCATCGCGCTGACATTGGCTGGTATTCCGGTGTACCTGGCGTTGCGTGGACGACCCGCAGCATGACGCAGTTTGCAGACCTGTTTCCATCGCCAAAGGCGATCATCGGCGTCATCCACCTGCCACCCCTGCCCGGCTTCGACGGGCATCCGGGCATGCCGGCACTGGTTGCGCACGCGCTTGCCGACCTCGATGTGCTCATGCACGAAGGCGTCGATGGCGTGCTGGTCGAGAACGAGTACGACCGCCCTCACCAGGTCAAGGCGAGCAATGAAGTGACCGCCGCGATGACCGACATCACACGCAGCGTGGTTGCAGCCAGCCGTGGCATCGTTGTCGGCTGCGAGATATTGCTCAACGACCCTCGCGCATCGCTCCAGGTTGCCGCCGCTTCCGGGGCCAGGTTCATACGCAGCGACTATTTTGTCGACCGAATGTCGCGACCGGGTTACGGCGAGTTCGACATCGATCCCGAGGGCCTTGTCAGGCACCGCAACGACACCGCTGCCGATGTGCTGATCCTGGCGGACATCCAGGTCAAGTACGCGACCATGCTGGAGGCCCGGCAGCTGGCAGAATCCGCAAGGCTTGCGTCCCTGTACGGAGCCGATGCCGTCGTCGTAACCGGTTCCGCAACCGGCGATCCGCCACGGCTTGAAGATCTTCTGGAAGCAGCTGCCGGAATTGCCGTAAGCGGAAACAGGATACCGGTACTCATAGGCAGCGGCCTGACCCACGCAAATGCCCGAAAATTGCTCGGCGCATGCGGCGGCGCGATCGTCGGCAGTGCACTGATGCGCGACAGGAAGATCGATGCCCGTGCGGCCCGTACCCTGATGACGGAAGTTCGAAAGTTGCGATAGCCATGAAAATCGTGTGTGTTGGCGATTGCGGTGTCGATCACTATCTGCCCTCAGGGCGATTGCTCGGTGGCGGTATCACAGCCAATTTTGCGCGTCACGCGGCTCGTGAGTTTCGGGAAGACGATGAAATTCATGTCGTCTCGGCGATCGGTGACGAACCTGTCGCGGCAGGTCTTGTTCGACGCGGCTTCAGGAACACCCGGATTCGTTGTCATATTGCAGAATTGCGCGGCGAGACTCCGGTTCAGTACATTGGCATCGAGCCGAATGGTGAAAAAAACTTCCTGCGCTATGACGAGGGTGTGCTCGCGTTCTATCGCATCGACGAGGATGCTGCGAGAGTCGTGCGGACCGCCGACCTCCTGGTCACCCCGGTATTCACTCAAGTCCACGAGCTGTTTCACTCGGTGATGGCGGTATCGGTTAAGGGCAAGGTTGCTGTCGACTTCGCCGACTTCTCGCAGCACCCGGACTTCAGCCATCTCGAGTCCTACCTCGATCGCATCGATATCGCCTTCTTCGGTCTGTCTGACAGCGATGACAAACACATTTTGGCGTTATCCGCTCTCGCAGAACGCTGGCACAAGTTGTTCGTGGTGACGCTCGGCGCCGGTGGCAGCATGGCCATGGCCGGACACAAGCAATTCAAACAGGTAGCGATGCCGGTCGAGCGGATCGTCGATACCACCGGTGCGGGCGATGCATTCGCTGCAGCATTTCTTGTAAATTTCATGCACGGCGCCGATGTGCCGTCGTGCCTCCAGCGCGGCGCGGCGCTGGCTTCGCGCGTGATTCAACAAATGGGCGCGTTCCCCGCATGACCCGACCGCTCGGTCTTTTCAGGTACACTGCCGAATCACCCGGTGAATCAAGCAGCAACACAAACCGCCGAAGGATTCAGCATGCAATCTGTCGTCAATAGCCTGAACTCGATCATCTGGAGCCAGGCGCTTATCTTCCTGTGCCTCGGTGCCGGACTGTTTTACTCGGTCATGACACGCTTCGTGCAGGTACGGCATTTTGGAGAGATGATCCGGCTGCTGTTTTCAGGCAAGAGTTCGAACCAGGGAATATCAACCTTTCAGGCGTTATCCGTATCGCTTTCCGGGCGTGTCGGAACCGGAAACATTGCGGGAGTTGCGGCCGCGATCGGTTTCGGCGGCCCCGGAGCGGTTTTCTGGATGTGGACCGTAGCCTTTCTCGGCGCAGCCACAGCCTATGTTGAGTCGACGCTTGGGCAAATCTACAAGGAAGAGGATCAAGGTCAATACCGTGGCGGTCCGGCCTATTACCTTGAAAAAGCACTGGGCCAGAGATGGTATGGATGGGCTTTCGCCATCTCCACCATCGTCGCCACCGGCCTGCTGCTTCCCGGCGTGCAGGCAAACAGCATCAGCAATGCCATAGAACTCGCGGTCGGCGGTGGCCAGATCGTCCAAACCGGATTCGGTGATTTCACTGTCACCAAGATCGTATCGGGCCTGTTCACCGTCACTCTTCTGGGCATCATCATTTTCGGTGGCATCCGGCGCATCGCGCATTTCGCGCAGGTCGTGGTGCCATTCATGGCCCTCGGTTACATCCTGATGGCC
The DNA here is from genome assembly GCA_020027645.1 of Pseudomonadota bacterium. Classification (GTDB taxonomy): domain Bacteria; phylum Pseudomonadota; class Gammaproteobacteria; order Steroidobacterales; family Woeseiaceae; genus JAKEGN01. Next base: position 3,707 of record JAHKKM010000066.1, on the reverse strand, counting down.
TGCACCATCTCGATAATGAACATCTCGATGCTGCCGGACATCATGGCACTGATTCTGAAAGATGCTTTCACACCGATGGCAGGGGTAGGTGCAGCAATTGGCTGGGGCGTGAAGCGCGGCGTCTACTCGAATGAGGCCGGGCAGGGCACAGGGCCGCACGCTGCTGCTGCCGCCGAAGTACAGCACCCCGCACAGCAGGGACTGGTTCAGGCATTCTCGATTTACGTCGATACCCTGTTGGTCTGCTCAGCGACCGCCTTCATGATCCTGATTACAGGTGCCTATAACGTACAAGGTGGCGATGCCGGCTTCCTCGTGCAAAACCTGCCGGCGAACATTGATCCAAACAGTCCGGCATTTACCCAGCTCGCGGTCGATAGTGTATTCGGCGGATTCGGCAAACCTTTTGTTGCCATTGCGCTTTTCTTTTTCGCGTTTACGACGCTGGTTGCGTATTACTACATCGCCGAGACCAATGTTGCCTACATTCACCGCAGTCTCAAGGTGCCCGGCATGATAGTCGTGCTGAAAATCGCGTTGCTATCGTCGACACTTTACGGCGCGTTGAAAACTGCAAGTCTCGCCTGGGGCCTCGGTGATATCGGCGTTGGCCTGATGGCGTGGCTGAATATCATTGGCATCCTCATCATCTTTTTTGTATCGAAGCCCGCAGTAAAATCGCTAAGGGACTATGAAGCCCAGAAAAAAGCAGGTGTTACCGAATACACCTTCGATCCGGAAGCGCTGGGCATCGCCAATGCCGACTTCTGGGTGCGCCGCAAGCGCGAGCGTGAGAACGACCGATCCCGACGCTGATCAAGGTCAGACCGCAGAGCGCGGCATCGCTTCGAATCCGTCCAGCGCTTCGACATCGGCAAGCCATCGAAGGATGGCCGGGTAATCCGCGAGATCGAGGCCGCCCTCATCGGCCACGCGCACATAGGAGTACATGGCCACGTCGGCGATGGTCGCGTGGTCCGCTGCCAGCCACTGGCGGTCCTGCAGTTCCGACTGCATCCACTTGAACAGCCTGAGCGACTCGGCATTGGCGCGGCCGACATCCACATCGCGCCCGTAGACACGTCCGGCACGCGCCAGAACCGGACCACGATAAAGTTCGCCGGATGCCGCAGAAAGCCATCGTTGTACGCGCGCGGCGCCTTCCGCATCCATCGGCAGCCACCGTTTCGCCTTTTGCCTGATGGCGAGATACACCAGCGCAGCCGTCGAATCCGTGATTACGACTTTTCCATCCACCAGGGTCGGTACCTGTCCGAGCGGACTCAACTTCAGATACTCCTGCGATTTGTGCGCGCCCTCCGGCATGGCGACCGGAATTTTCTCGTAGGGCAGGCCGAGCAGGGACAGAAACAGGCGCACGCGGTGCGCGTGGCCCGACCGTGCAGAATCGTAAAGTTTCAGGCTCACTGGCTGAACTCCTTTCAGAGCGATTGGCTGTAAAGCCGGAAATGCATTCGCCGCCGTAATGAAAAAGGCCGGTCAGCTCTCCGCTGACCGGCCTTCAAGTGATCGCATATCCGCGGTTGCGGAATTGATCCTACCAGCGATTCCTGCCGCCGCCGTCGCCTCCGCGACCGCCGCCACCACCACCGCCGCCGCCACCACCGTAACCACCTCGGCCGCCACCACCGCCGCCACCGCCACCGGGACGTTTTTGCTGCGGTCGTGCTTCATTGACCTGCATCGGCCGGCCATCGAAATCCTTGCCGTTGAGACCTTCGATCGCCGCGTTGGCCTCGGCATCCGTCGACATCTCGACAAAGCCGAATCCCTTGCTGCGACCGGTATCCCGATCCGTGATCACTTTGGCCGAGTCGACACTGCCGTACGCGCCGAACTTGTCGGTCAGGCCCTGATCGGTTGCTGAATAAGGCAAATTGCCTACGTAAAGTTTCCTGCCCACGATACCTCCTTAAAATGGTTCAGTTCCGCTTACGAGAGGATCGGGTCAAAAGGCCGGAGACTCCATGGAGCGGTTGGACGCCGCATTGTATCGCGAAATGCTGAGGATTCTGCTCATTTTTGTTTGGGGTGCCCGACTGCGGGGCCTGATTACCGGGTCGGGCAATCCGCAGGGCCGTGAAAACAAGGCCTTGCGCAGCCCCGCCCGTCCCTGCCCGGTTCAGGTATTGAAAAGCTCACCGTGCGGGAGGTGCCTGATAGCAATCATCTCCGGCCGGCGGTCCCCGGCCTGGACCACCTCGAGACGGCAGCCGTTCCACAGCACGCTGTCGCCGCGCGTCGGCCAACGGCCGAGCAGTTCCGTCACCAGGCCACCGACCGTGGACACCTCACCCTCCGGTTCCCAGGGAATATCCAGTTTCTTGCAAATCGTCATCAGCTCAACCGTCCCTCGCGCATGCAACGACCCGTCCTCCTGCAGCCAGGTGTCTTCGACCAGGGTATCGCCTTCATCAAAAATCTCGCCAACCACTTCCTCTATCACATCCTCGAGACTGACAACGCCCTCGACGCCACCGTATTCGTCCACCACGATGCCGAGATGAACGCGCGCATCCTGGAATGTCCGCAACAGGATATTCAGCGGCGTGCCCTCGGCGACGACGATCGGCTCACGAACCAGTGATGACCATTCGATTGCAGAGTCCGGGTGGTCGTGCAGCCAATACAGCAGATCCTTGACCAGAACGATGCCGGTGATCTGGTCGATTTCGCTGCCCTGGACAAACGGATAACGGCTGTAGCCGCTATCGCGGATCGTCTCCAGCACTTCGTTCCGGGTCATCGTCGACGAAAGGAAAACAACATGTTGCCGCGGCAACATCACGTCGGCGGCCGTGAGCTGCTTCAGATAGGTTGCGCCCGTGATGATGGCCGCGGTCCGAACTCCGACGGCGCCCTCATTCCTGCCGATTGCCGCCAGCAGGCGAATTTCCTCGACCGATGTCACCTGCGCCGTCGTACTACCTCTCAACGCGCGGCTGATGCGCTCGCTCACGACAACCAGCGGGTACAAAACGATAACCATCAGGCGAATGCCAAAGGCAACAGGTAAAGTCAAAGACCGGCGATAGGCAACGCCGAGAGTTTTCGGAACGATTTCCGTAAACAGCAGCACCGCAAGCGTGAACACGATGCTGAAGATCCAAAGTGTCTGCGGGTCGAATATTTTGATGTACGTCGCGCCGCCGACGGCGGCACCGACCGTGTGCGAGGCCGTGTTGAGAATCAGGATTGCCGCTATTGGCCTGTCGATATTGCGCTTGAACCCGGCCAGCCATTGCCCGCCACGGCGGTGTATCCGTGCAAATGCCTGTGCCTGCGCTGTGGTGGTCGTCAAAAGGACCGACTCACAGATCGAACACAGGAATGAGACCGTCAGTACGACGGCTATGGAGCTGACAAACAGAATCATAATGTCTCCGGATTGACTCTAGCGCTGTGGTGCCGGCGCGTCGCGATCGCGGAACGGCACGCCGAGCACGTCGTGGATGAAATAGCGGGCAACCGGGACACCGAGCAGCATCCCCCAGAGGCCGAACGCGTGGTACGCGACAAACAGGATCACCAGCGTCAGCACCGGGTTCAGCTTCAGATGCCGGCTGTAGATAATCGGATTCAACAGGTAGGACTCGATCGCGTGAATGGCAACGACAAGGCCGATTGCGGCGAGCGACAGAGACAGTCCGCCGGCGTTAAGCGCGACCAGAAGGATCGGCGTCGTT
>JAHKKM010000065.1 GCA_020027645.1 Pseudomonadota bacterium | reverse complement strand
ACTGAACTTCCCCAGATCTTGCTGAAGTTTTTCCGAAGAATCTGGCGTAGCTCCAGTCTTGCAATGCTGGCAGAATCTCCCGATGCTCACCGCATAAGGCAACGGGTCCGGTCTTGGCGATCAGTCGACATCATCTGTTTACGCTGTTCAAATACAGCGTCTACGCAGCGGTTATCCTGAATGTCTATCTGTTCTTCGTCGAGGAGTGGACAGCATCATTGCTGCAGTACCCGGACGGAGTGCCCGCTGGCAGCCTGGTCGAAGCCTACGCCGCGACCATCGACACCGCGGCATGGTTGATCCTGATCCTGATGTTCGAGACGGAAACCAGTATTCTCTCGCACGAACACTTAACCCGGCCCGTCGTATGGTCTTTGCACGTACTGCGTGTATTCAGTTACGGCTTTATCGTCTATGCCTTTTACGGCTATATCGTCAACGTGCAAGTCGTCAGCCAGGTCGATCTCGCGGCCGGCATAACAAACCTTTGCGACCTTGTGTCCGACAACTGGTCCTATGCCGTAATACTGGATCAGTACGAGCTTATCACCAGCGAAAACTGCGCTTCATTATCTGACGCCAGGCGGTTCTACCAGTATTCGGGCATGCAGGTACTGGTCGATCAGCCCGGACACACGGACATTCTGCGGCTGGCTTGGGTCGATGTGATCAACGCCGGTGTTTGGCTGCTCGTGGTATTGAACCTGGAAATCGACGTACGCCTGCAGGAGCACGGAAAATTTGACGGATTGGTACTGACCATCAGCAATATCAGCAAATTCTTCATCTATGCCGTACTTTTGCTGGCTGCCGTGTACTGGGGGATCAAGGGCGATTTCCTCGACTTCTGGGATGCGTTCCTCTGGCTGCTTGCATTCGTCCTGATTGAAATGAACGTATTCAACTGGCGAAAGGAAAGCCTTCACGATCGCGAAATTGTGACGCTCGATAAATCCGGCCAGCCGCAGCCAGGCTAAACAGCGCGAGTTGCTACTGCCGGCGATACCATGGTTGCGCGGTGCGCCGGGCCGAACACGGCCAACTGGCCGACAAGCCAGAGAACAAGCATCGCGAGCGGAATTACGTACCACGCGATCGGCGTCAGGTCGAACGCCTGCACCATCCAGATGTTCAGGCCAACTGCAATTATCGCGCCGGCAATGACACCGACACTGCTGATAATAAAATTCTCCAGCATGAAGTAGCGCAGGATGGCTGTCCGAGTCGCTCCAAGCGCCCGACGCGTACCGATTTGCTTGCTGCGGCGCGCAACGCTGAAGCTTGCCAGGCCGACTATTCCAAGCCCGGTAATGGCGGTCAAAATGGAGACAACGAATATCAGCAACTTGATCATGGCCGAGTCCTCGAGATAGCTTCGCTGCCGAGTCTCCGTCATGGTCTTCATTGAGCGGATAATCCTTCCTGTATTGCTTTCAGCGAGCATTTTTTCGACCTGCGGCATCACCTCATCCCGATAGCCGGGCTGGGTACGGATGACATACCGGACCGCGCTCTCAAGTCGCTTCATCGGCACGAGCATTGCGTTCTCGACTTTGCTCCAGCTTTTCCATGCAGCCTGCATCCGCTCGATAATACCTATTACGGTGACAGGCAGATCGTTTTCGATGTAGACCGTCTTGCCTACTACGTCTTGCGGCGATTCCGGAAAAAGTGCTTCCGCCATCGCCTGCGTCAGAATCGTCTTGTCGGGCCAACGTGGACCGCCGCCTTCCGAATCGAACCAGAGGATTTCAGTCGGCGTAAAATTTCTTCCGCCGGTCAGGTTGACACCGAAGGTATCGATGCCCTGTTCATCAACGAAGTACACGGCTACGCCGATGTTTTCCTTGTCGTCGCCCGGTTCGCGCCGCAGACCCTGCGACCAGCCACCGCCTTGCAGCGGCACCGTATTGGTCACGATGGCATTGGCGACGCCCGGAAATTTTCGCAGTGCATCGAGATCCTGTTCGATTGCCGCACGTGGGTTGAAGTCGGGTGCAAAACCGATGCTGCTGAGGTAGAAGATATTGTCTTCGTCCACGCCGCTCGGCCTTGCCATCATCCTGGAACGCTCCTGGATGATGGCAATGGCATTGACCATGATCGCCATCGTAAACGCGATCTGCAACGCAATAAGCAAGTAGCTGGTCTTGTTGCGCAGCATTGCTCGCCAGATTGGTCCGATTTCCATTTGTGCCTCCGGAATCTAAAGCGACTTGAGCTGGCTGGCGGGGTGTATGCCGCAAGCTCGCCAGGTCGGGTAAAGGGCTGCCCCGAGGGCAGAAATGACAGCGAGCACGATCGCTGTTGCAATCATCACCCAGTCCAGGCGCACCAGGCGTTCGACGAACTCGAATTCGCCGTAGAGCAGCTTTATTCCCTGCAGCCCGAGCATGGTCATACCGATTCCGGCGATGCCGCCAGCTATGCCGATGAGCCCTGCTTCGACAATGTACTGGCTGAAAATCGCACGCCGCGATGCACCGAGTGCGCGACGCAGGCCAATGTCCCCGGATCGCCGCATGATTTTTGCCAGCAGCAGCCCGATGGTATTGAGCAGGCAGACCAGCAGAAACAATACGGCCAGTCCCAGCAGCACCTGTACATCGTCTTCGACGACCTCCCGGTTCTGCATCCATTGCATGACATCGTACAGCCGGTTATTCATTGGTCGCGGGAAGCGCCCTGCGGCTTTCTGCGATTCGACGTAGGCATTGAGAAACGCCTTGTATTCCTCGCGCTCCTCGTCCCCATGCAGTTCGACCCACAATTGCATCCACACGCATTCCGAGTTGATGAACGCCTGCCAGCCGGTTTCACCCGTTGGCTTCCAGCAGTTGGTGTTGCCGTAGCTGTCCACTTCTTTGGCAATACTGATGCTGAACGGAAAAAAAACCTCTTCGATCTCACCAAACGAATCATTGGATACATCGTAAAATTTTGGCGTCGGCTGCCAGGTATCCAGCACACCGGTTACACGATAGGTATCCCCGTTCATGACCACGTTTCGTCCAACCGGGTCCTCATCGGCGAACAACTGTTCGCTGATCGCACGCGACAGAACGACGACGTAGGCCATGCCGTCATCGTCTGATTTGTCCCAACCACTCCCGTAAAGGAACGGCGTATCGAACATCTGGAAGAAGTCGGCTGTGGTACTGAGACTCGAAACCTGGAACGGCAACTGCGCGTCGTCCTCCGGCTGAATCACACGCCCTGTCCGATAACTGAGAACCTGACGTCGCGCCTTGCCCGCCTCGAGCAAGGCCTTGCCGTCGATGTAGGTCAGCTGGTCCGGTGGTTCGTTCGGCTCCTCCGCCGCCTCGTACGGGTCCCAGCTGTCGAGCTGCACGTGATAAAGCAGTTCTGAACGATGCGGAATGGGGTTGCCGCTCATCACATAGTCGATGTTGACTATGGTCATGCAAGCGCCGATGCCGGTCGCAATGGCCGCCACCATCAGCGCACTCAACACCGGATTACGGCGGATACTCAGCAGTCCCAGCTTGGCGTAATAGCGAAACATTGAGGTACTCCTGATCAGGCGCTGGCGGCTGCGAGGTGCAGTCCGGGCTCGTTACTGCCGACGCGGCCATCGTGCATGAAGATATTGCGGCGAGCGCGCTTTGCCAGGTTCTTCTCGTGCGTGACCATGATGATGGTCGTGCCCGCGCGGTTGATCTCCTCGAGCAGTTGCATGACGCTTTCGGCCATCTGTGAATCGAGGTTTCCCGTCGGTTCATCGGCCAGAAGAAATCGTGGCTCGCCCGCCAGGGCCCTGGCGATAGCCACTCGCTGTTGCTGCCCGCCAGAGAGCTGTGATGGCAGGTGATGCGCCCGCGACCCCAAGCCAATCATGTCAATGACCCGCTCGATTCGTTTGCGACGCTCCGCGGCTTTGAATCCGCGATACCGCAACGGCACGTCTACATTATCGAACACGTCAAGTTCCGGTATCAGGTTGAAACTCTGGAAGATAAAACCGATTTTTTCATTTCGAAGGCGCGAGCGCTGGGCATCGCTCAGGTTGGTTACATTCTGCCCGTCAAGTTCATATACACCGTTCGAGAACTCCTCGAGCAATCCGGCGATATTGAGAAAGGTCGTCTTGCCGGACCCTGACGGACCGGTCACCGAGATAAAGTCACCTTCGTTGACGCTGAATGAGAACTCGCGTAATGCGTGCGTCTCGATGGACTCGGTACGGTAGATTTTCGAAACATTTTTCATACTCAACATGACACGCTCCCGCGGTGGTCGTATTAATTGGTTATCAGCACCGAATCGGCGCCGCTGAACTGTTCGATTCCGGAAATGATGACGGTGTCGCCCTCGGCCAGGCCGCTTTCGATTTCGATGGCGGCGAGACTGCGTGCTCCAACCTGAATTGGCCGCCGCAGAGCCAGGCCGTTGCCATCGAGGACGTAGGCAATGCGTCCGCCGCCGCTCTCGAGAAACTGCCCGCGCGGCAACATCAGTACGCCGGGCCGTTCTTCAAGCAAGATCCGGGTGGTCAGGCGCTGGTTCTGGCGCAGGTTGGGTGGCATTTCCCCGGAAAAGCGAACCCGGCTGCTGACCTGGTTCTGGATGACTTCGGGCGATACCGCGGCCAGCGTGCCGGCGTAAGCGCTGGTTCCTATCATGATCTCGGCCGGCATGCCGATGGCCAGATCATCCGCATAACTCTCCGGTATTTGTGCATCGATCTCGAACTGCGTCAGGTCCACGACCGACATGACCGGTGTGTCCCGTGATACCGCCGACTTCTGTGCCACCAGCAGGTCGCCTACGATACCGCTCACCGGTGATGTGATGGACAGCCTGTCGACCTGACGCTGCAGTTCGTCGACACGCAGTTGCTGACGTTGCAGTGACAGTTCGCTGGCGCGAATCTCGAAAGTCAGCCGTTCGTCGAACAGGTCGGCATCGGCAACCGCGTGGGCGTGTGCAAGCTCCGCGTTGCGCAGCTCGTCCTGTGCTTTCTCGAAATCGATGACGGAAATGACGTTGCGCTCATTCGCCGCATCCGCACGTCTTTTTTCCCGGCGAGCCGCGGTCAGCGCAACTTCGGCGAGATCCGCCGCCTTGCGCTTGTCCAGTGCGAGTTGCCGGGACTCGATCCGCTGGCGTTCAAGTTCAATGGCTTGCTGGTCGAGCAATGCCTGTGCCTGTTCGAACTCGTTGTTCAGTTCCGGGCTGTCGATAGTCGCCAGTACCTGGCCAGCGGTTACGGTCGCTCCGGCCTCGACCATCAGCGTGATCGAGCCCGGGGCACTCGCGTAGAGTGTAGGACTGACCGAGGCAACCACCCGCCCCTGTACGGAGACATCGCGTACCAGGTCGCCGCGGCTTACGGTTGCCACGCGCAACCGGTCCATCGGTACGGTAACTGTGGCATTTGCCCAGCGCTCGACCACCGGGGCAACCATCCACGCAGCCGCAATCAATACGAGTACGGCCGAGCTGGCGATTACGGTGCGGCTGCGCCTGCTGCGCGGCTTCAGGACCACGTCCTGGCCCGATGTATCGGCGATTTTCAGAGTCTGCCCCCCACTATCAGATCACCTCTGCCGGACCGGCGGCGTCGTTCTCATGGCATGTCGAGAGCTTAGATGCGCGACCCGGGAAAACCGTTTGCATCAGGGAAAATCATGAAAACATCAGGCGGCAATCATTCAACGATTACGGAACGATCAAGCTTGCCGCGCCAGTCCTGCACAGAATTCCTCCATGGGACCGTCAAAACTGGAGCAGGAAAATGACTGACAATAATGCGATTCTGGAGATGGAAGCGGGCGTGATGGTGCTGGCGGCGCTGTATGCGCTGGCCCTGATCGGCCTCATTGTCTGGCTGGCCTGAAGGCCCGCGATCAGGGCACGGCGGAGAATCTTGAGTCTTCCGCCGACAGGCTAATAAGCCGCGCGTCGCCATCGCGTACCGACAGCGAGACCAGCTGCAATTGCGGATCGAGGCGCATCAGGTAGGGATGCCAGGCATCACCGCCATGCCGGCGGTAATGCCCGGACACCTCCCAGCCCGATTCGCTGGGATAGACATACACTTTCCCGACCTTGCGGTTGGTCTGCAAAGGGTCAACCAGTTCGACGGCGTTCCCGCCAGAGACAAAGCCCTGCAAAATTGCCCGGGCTTCCAGGACCGCCGCTTCCTCACGGGCTCGCTGTATGCGCGGTTCCGGGTCCGTGATTCGCTCAAAGGAATACAGCGCCAGGATTACGCCAGCAGCAAATGCCAGTACCCAGCGCAGGACCCGGTGTGACTTCGACAGAGCAAACTGCATTCAGGGGATGCCCAGCATCTTGTGGGTCTGCAACGACAGCCTCCATCGCGGATGTGCCAGGCAATATTGTATGGCCGACTCCGTGTTGGCCTCGCGCTGTGCATCGTCCAGTGGCTGCAGGAAAAAGTGCGTGAATCCGAGTCCGGAGAAACGCTCGGGCTGGGCCTCTGCTTCACGCTGCGGATAGACGAGCTTCAGCTCGTCGCCGCGCGTCTGCCGGAGTGCCGCGTTTGCCTTGGGACTGACACAAATCCAGTCGATGCCTGTCGGGGCTTCGATCGTTCCGTTGGTTTCGACGCCAATTTCAAATCCGGCGCGATGCATGGCGTCGATGGCAGCTCGATCCAGTTGCAGCAGAGGCTCACCCCCTGTGCACACCACGTAGGGCCTGCCATTCGCGCCGTTTGACGGCCATTTTTCCCTCACCGCATTTGCCAGATCCGCCGCGGATGCGAATTTCCCACCGCCGGGTCCGTCGACGCCGACAAATTCCGTGTCACAGAATCGGCACACTGCGCCCCCCCGGTGTTCCTCCCTGCCTGACCACAGGTTGCAACCGGCAAAGCGCAGGAACACCGCGGCTCGGCCGCTTTGCGCGCCCTCGCCCTGGAGCGTGTAATACATTTCCTTGATTGAGTAAGTCATGCGGTCAGCAGCGGGTCTTCGATGCCGGCCTCGGCAAAGCCCTTCGCCCGCAGCTGGCACGCCGGACAGGATCCGCAGGGCGGGCGCTTGCCGTTATAACAGCTGTGCGACATGCCCAACGCCCCGAGCGCACCCAGAGACACGGCAAGTTGTACAGTCTCCCTTTTCGAGCGGTGCATCAACGGCGTGTGAATCCTGAAATTGCGTTCCATGCCAAGCTGCAAGCAGCGTTGCAGCGCCAGGATGGTTTCCTCGCGGCAATCCGGATAGCCGCTGTAGTCGGTCTGCGCGACACCGGCGACCAGGTGACGGATATCGCGTTGCCAGGCATATGCCGCGGCGTAGGTGAGAAACACCAGGTTGCGCCCCGGCACAAAGGTATTGGGCAGGCCCGACGCGTCCGTTCCAACTGATACCGGCACCGGGATGCTCGAATCGAGCAGCGAGTTGCCGCCGAGTGCTGCGAATGTGTCAATCGGCAGGATGGTATTGCCGACTCCGGCGTATGCCGCGATTCGTCGTGCCGCATCGAGCTCGATACGGTGCTGCTGGCCATAGTCGAAGGTCAAAGTAGCCACGGCGTTCTTGCCGAAGTGATCGATCGCCCAGAACAGGCAGGTCGTCGAATCCTGGCCGCCGGAAAGTAACACGAGTGCGCGCTGGTCAGTCACGCTTTTTCCGCAGGCCGTTTTCAAATTCGTTCCAGTCCGGGCGCTCGATCTTGACCAGGTAATCACGCGTCAACTCCTCGGAGAGCAGCCACAGGCGGCTCGCCTGATCCTGGTCGTGCATGTGGTTGTCCCCTGTAACGATTACCGCATTGCAATCTTCGAAATACTCGCCGCTGGTGCTGCCGAGCAGGGGGCTGGTGGCAACGTAGCAAGAGGTAGCCGCGCCCTGCTCAACGCTCTTGCCGGCAAGTCGCGTCCACAACCCGAATGCGCCGCGTGCCAGTGCCGATTCGTTTCTGGCGATGTTGGTATCGATAACCCCCGGGTGCAGCGAATTCGAGGTAATACGCGTGCCCTTGAGCAAACGGGCAAGCTCCAGGGAGAAAAGGATATTGGCGAGTTTGGAATGTGCGTACGCCCTGCCTGCGCTGTAATGCTGCGCCGCCTGCAGGTCATCGAATTCAATGCCCTCACGTGGTGCGCTCCGGTAGGCAGCACGGCTGCCGACCACAACGACTCGCCCCTGCCATGCCAGATACAAGCGCTCGAGCAGCCGGTACACCAGGATGAAATGCCCGAGGTGATTGACAACAAAATGCTTCTCGATTCCATACACGGTCTCTCGCTCTCCACCGCGCATGCCGGCATTGCATATCAGCATATCGATCGGTGAATTGAGCGAACGTATTGCATCCGCGCAGGCAGCGATTGAATCGAAATCCGAAAGTTCGAGCTGAATCGGCGTCGTTATCCCCGGCACGCGGGAGCATGCCTGCTGCGCGGACTCCAGCGTGCGCCCGGTGCCGACGACGTAGCAGCCGCGTTTTGCCAGCACGCGCATGGTTTCGAAACCGATACCCGAGGTGCAGCCCGTAACGACCGCGATCTTCCCTTTGAGATCGATGCCCTCGGTCACTTCCTCCGCGGTCGAATCTTCATCGAAGTCACTTTGCGGAACACCGTTTGCGGGCAGCGTCACGTCACCGCAAGACATCAGGGCAGGCGCCGCGACAGCTCCAGCTGCCACTGATAGAAACCGGCGCCGATCCAGCTTCATTTGAACAGGTCCTGTGCCTTCTGCAAGGCATCGTCAACCCCTGTATCTGCTGCATCGCCGCCGCCGAACAGCGCCTTCAATGCTGACTTCGCCTGGTCCTCCTGTTGCGCGCGCTGACGGTCAAACGCATGCTCCGACGGTTTGAACCAGTCGCAGAAATTCGGTCGCTCTTTTTCCAGGACCTCCTCTGCGCCGTCTTCGCGACACTGTCTCGGCACGCGTCGATCGAAATAAATGCACATCCTGCACACATGCAGGTAATTCTCGCACTTCGGGCATTCGTCCTGGCGCGACAACGGCAATGACAGCCCGGCCAGCGACGCTCCGCAGCGATAGCAGCAAATATCTCCCGGCATCCGGCGCTCCCGCTCATAACCCCGTTCATAAATGTCAGGCGATTATAACGCCGGATCGTATTAGCCGGTTCTTAATCCCGGTACTTCATCCTAGTTCTTCATGGACGGTACGAAATTTTCCATGACCGCCGCCTTCAGCAGTTGCGGCGGTAACATGCCCTGCGCCAGTACGAAATCGTGAAACGCCTGTTGATCAAAATCGTCCCGAAGGGCGAGTTCGGTCTGCGTTCGCAGAGCTTGCATCTTGGTGTAGCCGTAATAGTAAGCAGTCGCCTGCCCCGGCATTCGATAGGTATACCGTTCGATCTCGTTTTGCGCCCAGCCCTCGCCGATCACCATGTCTTCCATGATCAGGCGTTTTGCATCTTCCGGTGAAATCAGGCCGAGGTTCAGCATCGGATCGAGGAACATGCGGCCAGCACGCATCAGGCGGTATTGCAGGCTGATCAACTGACCCTCCAGCGGCATGTACGGTTTGGCAATTGCTTCGGCGTACAGACCCCAGCCTTCGACATTAGCGCTGTTGAACGCGAATATCGCCCGCGCAACCGATACACCGGCCTCGATCATGCTGGAGAACTGCATTTCATGACCTGGCCGCGCTTCGTGCGCTGTCAGCGTCCAGGTACCGGCCTCGTAGGTGTCGTCGGTCTGCGGCCAGGATCCGTCGGCATTCTGTTCGATCAGCGGAATTACAAAGTACGGGTACTCGCCGGTATTGCCGATCATCCGGGGAGGATCGAGGTGCGGCGCCGGTTGCGCCGCTGTTTCTGCCGCAGTTCCTATGCGAATTCCGGCGGGGCGCTCGGGCAGGCTGATGATGCGCTGTTGCTCGAGGAATGTTTCGATCTTGCCAAGCACCTCGTGGTAGTGATCGAGCAACTTGTCTCCGTCGATTGCACCGTCTTGCTTGAGCCGGCGAATCACGTCGCGATAGTCACTGGACGGGTAGCCCTTCTCTTTCGCGACCAGCGCACCGATCACATCCATTTCGTTGCGGATGTCCATGTATCCCTGCGTCGCCGTCTGGATCAGCTCTTCCGGCGAGGCATCGACACCCCAGTTTCGCAGCGCATCTGCGTACATCACCGGCGGCAATCGAAAGTCATCGCGGGTTCTCGGCAATACCTCGGCGCGCACCCAATCGTTGTAGTCCCGTAGTTGACCGGCGAGGCTTGCGTACGGTTCCTGCCAATCCTGCAAGTCGGTTTCTGTCAGCAACTTCTCGATGCCCTCGATGAAGGTCACGCTGCGCTCGAGGTCCTGTTCGACCTGCCCGCGGTACGGTCCGACCAGCCCCTCGACTTCGAAACGTTCGATAGTGCGTTCCTTCGCCAGCTCCGTAATCGGTTCGTAGCCCTCCTCGAGACCGGCATAACGTTTCATCCGGACGATCGCCGCCGGGTAACGGTTCCGTGCAACCTGAGGATCGATCAGTGCACGTATCCCCTGGAAAACCTGCTGGCTGACGTTGAAGTACGGCAGCATGTTGTCACGATTGAGTTCGGAGGTACGGCGGTTGTCGGTGACAGCTTTGATCAGTATCTGCAGATCCTGCCGGACCAGCGGATGCTTTTCTGCAGCGAGGCGCGCCTCGAGGTCCTTGAGCAAAGCAGCCGAGTCGGCCATGCCACGCTCATAGATTCCGGGGCCCAGGTCTGTGATGGCCTCATCCAGGCCATCGACGCCCAGGCTGCCCGCACCCTCGGGCACGTACTTCGCCATCGATGTCAGTACCACTTGCGAATGTTCGTTGCTGCGGGCAATCCAGTCCGCCTCGGCGGCGTTCACAGCGTTGCCCGTCACGAGTCCTGCGGCGAGCAGTGTCGTCATCCAACTTTTTGCATTCATGTAATTGGCTCCGGATTTATTGTTCGGACGAAGGTAGTCTGGAGAAGATGCCACAACGTCGGATTAGGACGCAGGCGGGCCCGGGTTACTGTGTGCATCGCTTGAAATCCGCCAGCGCGCACCGACCTCTTCCGCTTGGCACATCTTCAAGAAGGCGGCGATTATGCACGATTTTCCACACCTCTATAGAGTCACGGCATCGATGAGTCCCGACGACAACGTCAGACTGTCGAGCGAAGGCCTGCAGCCGCTTGCATCGGCACCGCCGACAGAGTTCGGCGGTCCCGGCGACCAATGGTCCCCGGAAACCTTGCTGGTTGCCGCCGTTGCAGACTGCTTCGCGTTGTCCTTTCGGGCGATTGCGAGAGCCTCGAAGTTTGAGTGGAAGGCGCTGGAATGCCAGGTCGAGGGCACACTGGATCGGATCGCAAACGGCACCCAGTTCATCGCTTTCACCGTGCGAGCCACGCTGACCATTCCGCCTGACGCTGACGACGCGCGGGCGCGCAAGTTGCTCGAGAAAGCCGAACACGCCTGCCTGATCACCAACTCGCTTAAAGCAGTACCGGCGCTCGCTATCACCCTGCGCCGCGCATGATTTATAAAGTACATTAGCTACAGACAGTTACATTTTGTTTTTAAACACTTTAACTTTGTCATATCGGCCGCAGAGGCTCGCCCTCTTCTGGCAGATCCTGTTGATCGGCGGGCTGCTAGCGGCCTGCAGCTCCGAACCGGAGCTGTTGAACAGCGAACGTATCGAACTGAGGTACGGGAATTACGCTGTCCGCGTGCTGTACTCGGACGAACGGCAACGAGTCTCGAGCCTG
>JAHKKM010000241.1 GCA_020027645.1 Pseudomonadota bacterium | reverse complement strand
ACTTTCGAGTACCGGATCAATGCGCTGCCGAGCACGATCATCCAGAGCGGCAAGAGTCCGTTGTTGATGTCCGCCACTATCAGCACCTCGCTGGCCACGTTGCGAAACGCCCCGATCAGAAACATCACGGCGAAGCCGGTCCCGCACAGGCCCAGCCATCGGGGGAATCGTGTCTCGTCAAGCATTGAAAGCCCGGTCAGCAAAAAGAATAAAGCGAGTGCCGATTCGCCGAGAAATTCGCCAATGTAATTGCCAAGGTACAGATTCAGGCCATTGTAAATCGCATCGAGGCCAAGCCGTGTTTCATCTCCCGCCAGCACGTAGGCATCCGCGAGGGCCCAGTGTATCGTCGGCCATCGCATCAGGCCAAGACACATGGCGAACGCCGCGATCGTGCCGAAGATCATCGCGAGCGTCATGCGGGCGCGGCTCGATGCACAGGAAAAACACGCGCCAACGGCACCCGGTATGAGAAACAGCGGAAGAAACGCGTAGATCGCCCAGACTGTTCGCATGGCAGACCCGCCGCCGCGTAGCCGCGGAAGCACGTCGGCGGCAACGCCGTCCAGTATATCCGGATAATTGAAGTTTGCCGCGAGGTAAGTGAACACCGACACGAACGCGAGCGCCCCCACGATGAAACTGACGCCGCCGACGATCCTCATCGTTTGATGGTTCATATATGCACGGATCGCGCGGTACTGCCGCTTACCAGGCGCGGTTCGTTGTGCGGAAGCCCTTCAGCGATGCCCGTCCAAGCGAGACAAAAACTGCCAACACCAGGGCCTGCGTCAATGCGAACGGAGCCTCCTGCTGCGTGGGTGCCAGCTGCGCGAGTGCGGGTGTCTTGAAGAAAAGCTGCACGATCAACACGAAGACATTGAGATACAGCGCCGTCACCGCGGTGATCACGTACGTTGCCCGCCACCGGCCTTCCAGTCGTTTCCAGTAGCGCGCTGCGAGGCAGATCGCAAGCACCACGAGCGAGATGCCACCCACGATATGCGGTGGCAAGACCTTGGTGAAGGGGAAACCGAAGCCGGTTACGCTGGTCAGGATTGTGGTGGCAAGGAAGATCGCGGTCCAACCGTTCAGGCGTGCCCCGGCGATCAGTCCGCCGACAACAACGAGTCCTGCGATGATGCCCAGGACACTGATGACGACGTGAATAAGGGTAAACATTGGCAGCTCGACTATCATGGTATTTCCTTTCTCTGGCTGACGGGTCCGAATGCTCGTGCTTACTATAGCAGGGCCGGCAGCCACGCTATCGCAGACCCTGTTCGTCAAGGGCGGGCCTTAGTGCACTTTCACCGTGCAGCCGGCGTACGCATTCCTCGTGAGGTTGTCGAAGTACTGGATATTCGTTCCCGGGTTTGAATTGTAGGCGGCAAGCGCGTCGTCCGCGATGCACTGCGCGAGACGCTGCTTCGCATCGCCAACGTACATCCCCGATATTTGCATGCCCCAGTCGTAAGCGCGTTGTGGCAGCAGCGACCGGTTCACGCAGGTATGAAGATCCGCGCGCGGCACCACGAGCTCGATCTGTGGAGTCAGCATCGGGACGGGGCGATGCTCCTCGTCGACGCTTTGAACAATCATCGCGCCCTGATCCAGCGTGGCGATCACCACCCGGTCGGCGTAGCAGTTGCATTCGTACAGCGCTTGATTGGTGTTCTCCGCCATGCAATACAGACCGGCACTGCCTTTGCGTTCCTCGAGCAGGCTGCGCATTTCCGGCGTCGCGTTTGTGATACGCGGATCGTCCGGCAAGGTCGCTGGCGTCGCCGCCACGACTGCCGGCGCCGGCGCGGGTGCAGACAGGTATTGCCAGCCGGTTTCCACGACCTTGCCGCCACCGCGGCGCATGTTCGTGGCGTAGTTGTCCAGCGTCTGTTGCGCCGTTGCCATCTCGCTTGGGCTGGGCACGACGCAGGTGATGTCCTGTACCCCTGCGTGCCGATCCGGTTGCGACCCGTATTTGTCGGCAATAAATTCGCGAAATAGATTCTGCACGTAGGCCATTTCATTCAATGTTGTCAAGAACGGACCGGTGAAATAGGTCATGGCACTCCCGTCCGCAGACGAGCCAAAAGCGTAGCAGAACTCGTACAGTGGAACCGGCGGCCCCGCGGGTGCAAACGGCGGCGACTCACCGCCGAATGCGTCGTATCGGAACACGACGATAGCAAGAATTGCGACGTGTGCTATCCACCAGGATTTGCTCATAAAACCTCCCTGGCCTGATCGCCAAGAATCAGTAAAGCCAACAACACGACCCCGAACAGACCGTGCAGCGCGGAGGCGCTCAAGGCGAGAAACCCGCCGCTTGCCACTGCAGTGCCGGCGAATGCCAGTGTCACGCAAGCGACGACGTTGTATGAGAGCAGACCCCAGGCGACGCCGAGGCTCGCCGGCGCCGTGGGTGTTTTGCGCGCATACCAGCAGGCGATACCGAGCGACAGGAGACCGCCACCGGCGATGCGCCCGATGACGTCTCCGGGAGCCCCCAGGCTGGACTGCAAGAGTATCGATGCCGCACCCGATGGATCGACGATAAGAGCCAACGCCACCAGGGATTCCAGAATCCCTGCAATGCCGAACAGGCGTGCAAGCCACACCGACTTGTTCATACCATGAACGCTCCAAAGGAATTACGGTGACAGTAACCCTAATTAATCAGGATTTCTGTCACTGTAATTCTGTTACAACCACCACGACGGCCAGTCGGGCCGATTTCCCCAGATCAAGTCTCCGGTCGTCTTGTCGTCGACCCACGTCGCAAGTCGTCTTGGGCTACACCAAAAGCAGTAGTCGATTCGAAACTCGTACACATGATCCGCAAGCAAATCCACTTCAAGGAATCCTCTCGGGTGCGCTCCGAACTCCGCCGGATTATCCGCATATTCCAGTTGATGTTTTCCAGGTAACAGCCTTGCCTTTTTATAGCCGTCACCTACCGTGTTTCCATCGATCGATGTAATGACGCCTGGCACCGTGGACCAGTCGACGACCGAAGTTAAGGAACTGTCAACGTCGGAAACCCCGGAAGGAACCCATTCGCCCCATCCCCGGTAGACAGGAGAATGGTGCGCCGCGCAGGAGCCAAGCAAAAAGGACAGCGGGATCAGCACGGCCCTTCTCGAAAGCTCACATTTCATCGGGGTTTGCGAGTTTCTGAATCGGCCAGCCAATATCGGTCTTTTTCATTCTCCACTTTCAACCCAGGGATTGTACGAACCGAAATTCCACAGATGTCCTTCCGGATCGCGGCAGGAATAGAACCTGCCGCCGTAATCCTGATCCGCCGGCGCCATGACAATTTCTGCACCCGCGGCGACCGCTCTCGCGTGATGTGCATCAACGTCGTGTATTACGATGTACGCGCTTTGCGTACCTACGCCGCCGACGGCTCTCGGGGGCTTCTGCAATGCATCGAAAGGCGTGTCGCGGACGGAACCGAGCATGATCATTCCGCCGTGCAATGTGAGCTGGGCGTGCTCGATGCTGTTGTTCGGGCCGGGTACCACCAGGTGACGTGCGAAGCCAAATGCCTTGCACAGCCAATCGATCGCCGCGGCGGCGTCTTCGTATTTGAGCGTTGGGATAATCGTCGAAGTCATGAGTGCACCCGTTGCGACGTAACACTTGAATCAAGCCGAAAGGCGAGGCAGCTTCTGCTTGAATAAATTGTAAGCCCGTACTTACGCACGCGAGGCCTCGATCTTGCCAAGCAGCCACTGGAGCCCCGCCAGGTGCTGTTGGTCATGGCTGCACAG
>JAHKKM010000240.1 GCA_020027645.1 Pseudomonadota bacterium | reverse complement strand
TACGATGCCGACATGGACCTGCATGACGACGATTGGGTGGCACGCGAGGCACCGGCGGGGGCCGATACATCCCAACTGTTTCTGTTCAAGAGCACGGAGAAGTGGTTTCCGATGGGGCCGCCGAACAAGTGAACTCGTGACACCGCCGCCAATGTTGGGGCATAGCATCAGGCTATGCAGCATCAAGGAACTGAAGGACGGAAAGTCGCGAGGTCTCGATCCGCTTGGTGAGGGGCGGGACAGCGTGTTCGTGGTGAGACAAGGCGATGATGTTCGGGCATACCTAAATGTCTGCCCGCACCAGGGTGCGCGCCTGGCCTGGCGCAAGGACGAATACCTGAACCGGGATGGCACGAAGATCGTCTGCTACGCCCATGGTGCGCAATTCGACATAGAAACCGGCGCATGTACTCTGGGCCCTGCGCTCGGCCAGTCGCTCCAGCGCATTGCCGTGACGATAGGTACGGACGGCATGATCCGCGCGATTCGATCAGAATTCGACGATAGCGACGCCGGACCGAAAATGGATCGACGCTGACGGACTCTCAAATGAACGCATCGCGGCCACATGCCCGCCTGCATCGCCGAGTCGCCGTCATCGGCGCGGGACCGGGTGGCATCTCCGCAGCGTTAGCATTCCACCGGGCCGGCCACGAGGTTCGCCTGTTCGAGCGCGCGCCGAAAGTCACACCACTGGGCGGCGCCGTCCTGTTATCACTGCCGGTGTTGTCAATCCTTCGACACTATGGGGTCAATATCGACAATCTCGGCGCCATGGCTGTCACGGAGTTTCGCGACTGGAAGGGACGGCTGCGCGTGCGGTTGCCGTTCAACAGGCGGGCCGAAGAAAAGGCTCGGCTGCCCGGCTGGCATTACGGCATGCTGCGTGCCGAGGTGATCGAGCGCATGCTCGCCGTTCTGCCCGCGGATGTTCTGTATCCGAGTCAGCGGTGCACGGGCTATGAGGAACACGATGATCACGTCCGAGTCGACTTCGAGAATGGTGAACACTGGGACGCCGACCTGCTGATTGGCGCCGACGGTATTCGCTCGACGGTTGCACGACAGGCCTTTGGTGATCCCGGACTCTTCCATTGCGGCATCATCGTCTGGCTCTGCTGGACACAGCATGTCGATGGCATCGGCCGTGAAGTCGCCTACATCTCGCATTCGCCGACACTACAGGCGAGCTACTTCCCGATGCTGCACCGGGGCAAACCGGCCTTCGAATGGTGGGTCGTCGAACCCTGGAACGAGGGCCAGATGATCGACGGTGATATGAAATCACACGTCGGTCATCTCATAGACGGCTGGTGCGACCCAATCCCGAAGTTGTACGAGGCCACCGACTTCCAGAACAACGCATTTCGCTGGGAAGTCTACAATCGCCCGCCCTTGTCGAGCTGGTCGCACGGCCGGGTCTCATTCGTGGGCGATGCCGTTCATCCCGTATCACCGTACGCCGCATACGGCATGGGCATGGCAATAGAGGACGGTTACTGGCTGGCGAAGTCGCTCGAAGGCACAGATCTCGCTGATCGGGTCGGGCTGGAAAGCGGCATCGAAAAGTACGATCGGCAGCGGGTGTCGTACACCAACAAGCAGGCCATTCTGGCGCGGCGCATGGGTTATCTGTTCCATCGCACGCCGTGGCCGCTCTCGGCGCTGCGTGACGCGGTTTTCAATCGCACGAGTTTCCTTGAGCACTTCTTGGTCAAGGAGTATCTGAAGGACGCTGAGGAGCAGATGATATCGCTCGACCTTTGACCAGCGACACGGTCATGGAGCTGGCAATCGAAAGCGCAGGTGAAAGCAGCAACGCAGTATCGGAATCCACCGCTACTTTGCCAGCTCGAATGAACAGCCTTCGCTCAGATGTAAACGACTACTCCAATCGAGACGTGCCCGGACAACTGAATACCCAATTGAATGCATCTTCTCTTTCAGCACTGATGACTTTTTGTTTTGATGGCGCGCCCGGCGAGATTGACTCGCATCACCTTGCGGTGATGCTCGCTCCTGCGGGGCGCCTGCGGCGTCCAAAACGCTGGCGCGTTTTGTCGAACTGGAGTTCTCATCTCATGCCAGACACACCATAAATAAAAAGGCTCCTTGATGGAGCCCTTTTATTTATGGCGCGCCCGGCGAGATTCGAACTCACGACCCCTGCCTTCGGAGGGCAGTACTCTATCCAGCTGAGCTACGGGCGCTTTATTTGGTAGTTGCAACGAATTGTAACTTGAATTTGTATAGCCGTGCTTCGCACGGCAGCAGTACTCCCCTCGCTACGCTCGGGTCCGGCCACTCGGCAATTGCCTCGTGGCGTTCGCCGGGAAATTGCTGGCGCAATTTCTCCGCCGGCTCACCCAGCTGAGCTACGGGCGCTTGGTTTGGTGGTTGCAGCGAATTGTATCTTGATTCTGTGTGGCCGTGCTTCGCACGGCAGCTGAACTCACAATTTCCGTGCCCCGTGCTGGTCGCCCGCGATGCGGGCTCCTACAGGTTCTACCCAGTTTTCAACAGCAGCGCGATAAACCGGTCAAAGGACGACCATCAGTTTGCCGGTGTTGCCGCCGGTGAACAGCAGGTTGATGCCTTCGATGGCGCTTTCGAGTCCCTGCAGCTTATGGGCGCGGTACTTGAGCTTGCCTGCCATGTAATACGCGGAGAGTTTCGCCATCATCGCCGGTACCTGGTCCCAGTGATCGGGCATGGTGAAGCCGGTAATCGTCAGGCGCTTCCGGATGATGTTCAGCCAGTTCGGACCGGGTGATGGTTTGTCGGTGTTGTAGTCCGCGATCATTCCACAAACGATGATGCGACCGTGCGCGTTCATGCGGCCGAAAACGATATGCTGCACGGGACCGCCGGTGTTCTCGAAATAAATGTCCACGCCTTTCGGCGTTGCTGCGGCCAATTGTTTTGCAAGGTCATCCTTCTTGTAATTGATTGCCTTGTCGAAACCGAGTTCGTCTTCCAGCCAACGGCATTTTTCATCGGTGCCGGCCGTGCCGATCACACGCAGGCCTTCTGCCTTGGCAATCTGCCCCACCATTGCACCGACCGAACCGGCCGCACCTGAAACCACCAGTGTTTCACCGGCTTTGGGTTTTCCGATTTCGACAAGTCCCTGGTAAGCCGTCAGCCCCGGCAGCGCCAGCACGCACAGGACCGCTTCGGCCGGAATGTCCGGCGGAAGTTTCTGCAGGCCATCGCCCTTGCTGACCGCATATTCCGTCCAGCCGATCATGCCGACCACCCGCGCGCCAACCGGGAAGCGGTCGTTCTTCGACTCGACCACTTCGGCAACACCACTCGATCGCATCACTGCGCCGAGTTCGACGGGCGGGATATAGCTGTTGGTGTCGGCCGACATCCAGCCTCGCATGGCCGGGTCGAGCGACATGTGCGTTTGCTTCAGCAAAATCTGCCCGCTTTCCAACGCCGGCGTCTCCAGCGTTACGGTCTGGAAAATATCCGGCGTGATCTTGAGCGCCGGCCGCTTGATCAGTTTGATCGCTTTGTACTTCATGCCAAACGCGCGTCGCCCTTACAGGCGAATCGGCAGATCCCGGATGCGTTTGCCCGTTGCTGCAAAAATCGCATTACCCACTGCGGGTGGAACCGCGATCAATGGCGGCTCGCCCATGCCGACGGGAAACTCCGTGCTTGGCATGAAACGGATGTCGAGTTCCGGCACATCCGCCATCCTGAGCGGTGTGTACGTGTTCAGGTTCCGGTCCTTCACCTGCCCGTCGGCAATTGCCGTGCCTTCGTGCA
>JAHKKM010000064.1 GCA_020027645.1 Pseudomonadota bacterium | reverse complement strand
CTGCAGGCACGCCTGCATCGCGAGGTGCGCGTCAACCGGCAATTGCTCCGCGGTCACAAACGCAGGAAGCAGCTTTGCCGCTGTACCGCCCGCTGCCAGCCAGCAGTCATACGCGAAGTCTCGAGCGTCGATCGGGTGCAGTTCGAGATCGGACCCGCGCACGTCGCGCACCGTTTCAAGCGCAAAGATCGGTTCGATGCCGCCGGACACATTGCCTGCCAGCAGGCTGATCGTTCCGGCGGGTGCAATGGCGAGAAGATGACTGTTGCGGATGCCGTGCTCCGCGATTCCGTTGCGCAGCGCATCGGGAATGTGGCGGACAAACGGTGCTTCCAGATAGCGGGCGCAATCGAATAAGGGAAACGCACCTTTCTCCCGTGCGAGGCGAATCGAAGCAGCATAGGCCGAATCGCGAATGTGCTGCATCACACGGGAAGCAAAGTCCCTGCCCTCGTCACTGTCATAGCGCAGACCCAGCATGACCAGTGCGTCCGCCAGGCCGGTGACACCGATACCGATACGCCGCGTTGCCCTGGCGCATTCCGCCTGCCGCTCGAGTGGGAAACCGGAGATGTCGATCACGTCATCCAGAAACCGGACGGCTGTCTGAACAGTGCCGCCCAGTCTGTCCCAATCGAATTCTTGCGAACGGCTGAATGGCGCGCGTACCAGAAGCGGCAGATTGACCGAACCGAGATTGCATGCGCCGTACGGTGGCAATGGGATTTCGCCACAGGGATTCGTCGCACTTATCTTTTCGCACCAGTACAGGTTGTTGTTGCGATTGATCGTGTCGATAAATAACAGACCGGGTTCGGCGCTGGCGTGGGCCGCCTCGGCAATGTGTCGCCACAATGCCCGCGCCGGCAGGCGGCGGCGAATCCCTGCTGACCCGACATCTCCGGTGCTACGGGTGTTGCCGGAGTTCTCGCCGTCAGCGGATGATTCAGCCGGGTAAACCAGCGGCCAATCGGTATCGTCGGCAACGGCACGCATGAACATATCGGTAACGAGCACGGAGAGATTGAAGTTGTTCAGCGCCGCCCCGTCGCGCTTGGCCTCGACGAACGCCTCGATGTCCGGGTGATCGCAGCGCAGCGTGCCCATCATTGCTCCGCGGCGCGCACCGGTGGACAGCAATGTGCGGCACAACGCATCCCAGATATGCATGAAGGGTACGGGGCCGGATGCGATCTGCCCGGTACGCTGAGCCGCGAACCCGGCTGGCCGCAAGGTCGAAAAATCCACCCCGATGCCCCCACCCTGCTGCAGCGTCATCGCTGTCTCGCGCAGTGAATACAGGATAGCCTCCATGGAATCATGCACCGGACCGGACACAAAACAGTTGAAAAGGGTCACGTCCCTGTCGGTGCCGGCGCCGGCCCAGATCCGGCCACCGGGCAAGAAATGGAAATCGGCCAGAATCCCGGCAAACG
This sequence comes from Pseudomonadota bacterium, assembly GCA_020027645.1. GTDB lineage: Bacteria > Pseudomonadota > Gammaproteobacteria > Steroidobacterales > Woeseiaceae > JAKEGN01. Next base: position 10,330 of record JAHKKM010000064.1, on the reverse strand, counting down.
CTTGCTCCCATCGACCCGGCTCCCTTTCGGCGCGGGCAACAGCCCGACACACGCGGCGTACGCTGTCGGCAACGTTTGTCTCTGCAGCGGCCGCGTGCCCGGCATAACGATATTTCGCTTGCCAAACCGTATCAGCGAGAGGTGTCAGTTCCATTCCGCTGCCCTCGTTGCTACCACACGTAAGTGAAGTTTACGCCGTACATCCGCTCGGTTTGTGCCGGAACCAGCCCCTCGCCGGCGGCGCGGTCCGTGACTGCTCGCACTTTTACATACGGTTGGACATTGAAGCGCTGTTCCAGCCCAAACCACCCATTGACCGTGTTATTTAACGCGCCCAGCGGATCCGTCATGGCAAGGATAAAGCGCTGCCGGAATGGCAGCTCGGTCATAGGGTCGTGCCCTGCCAGAATGTCCTCACGAATCGCCATGAAATAACGGCCGACAAACCAGCCGCCGACCGGCGTCACGATGAGGTCCTGAATGGAAGGTTGTTCGGCGAATGCTTCTGCACCGAATTCATAGGAAGCCGAGAGCGCGGCGGAATACCAGAACGAGTCGACCTCGCCAAATCCACGCTCGCGCGAGCGCACGAAGTATGCCCCGCCCCAGTAGGGATGCAAGATGTAGTTGATGTAGAACTCGTCGCTGTCCCACGTCGGGTGTTGCACATTTTCCCACCATCGCGACAGGCTGTAGTTGTCCTTTTGTTCGTCCGTCCACCCGGAGACGCTTTCGGGCATCACGTACAGGACCGCAACGGCGCCGACCTGGTAGGCGAAGAAGCGAAAAGTGTCCGATCGTCGCCCGCGCCAGTCCGGCCAGCCTGTCAGGGAACAACAGGTCTCCGAGATCAGGTCATCCCCCATGTCGTTTGGTGTCCCGCAACAAACGATCTCAACGGTGTACTCCGCCGGCTGGCTGTAAGCCGACGCAGCACAAAAAATGCATGCAGCGAGCAACAGCAGAAAAATTGTGACTGATCGTGCGACTGACTTTGCTCCTGAATGAATCATTGCGATCGGCGCCGATGACGAAGCGGCGTGATAACAAGGTCCAGTAGGGTAAAGACCAGCGTCAGCACGAGCGCCACCTCTATTGAGATCCCGAGCGGTGCGCGGAAAATCAATAACGGTAGCAATGCCTCCGGCACCTGGTCCACACCCGGAACCTCCGCTCCGGGGGCTCGGTTCAGCCGCCGTTTGACAGCGCTCGAGAGGGCATCGCCGGCCATTGCCGCCGCGCCGACACCACATCCCGTCCGCCAGCCGGGCCCAAGCAACCAACCGATCAATGTACAGGCCACAATGCCGGCAACCAGGCCACGCCAGGTCTTATGGGCACCGAACAAGCGCCTGCCATCACGCAATACGCAGCCGAAATCCAGCGGCCATGCCCAGCGGGTACCGAAGAAACGTCCGACTGCCCAAGGCACGCTGCTCGCGGCAGCGACCATGAGTAACGCTCGACCGGCTACGGCAAAATCCATCAAGAAGTCACCTGACGTGTGCCCGCACGGCCGACCTGCTTCCCGCAAACCACGTTATCTGCTGGTCTTTATCACACTGTTTTGACCTGGTCGATGTGCACGGACTCTCTGGACAGCATTCATTGCTCGTTTCTCCCCTTGTTGTTTTGCCGGCGCAATTTGCGACGACAGGATAGCAATTCTCAGCCATGAATGGACCTCGCCGTATAGGGGCCAGTGCTTATGCAGCAGAATGGGCGACTAGGTAGTTGTTCTTATCGCTGCAGCAAACGGTGCGCGCTAAGTTACAAAGACGGCGGCTGGCGTGCGTAATGTCTTCAGGAGTGCCGCAGCCCGTTCGGGATAACGGGAACCGATTCTGCCAGAGAGGTTTAGAACCATGCAGATTCCATTGGAAGTCCACTTTAACAACACCGATCCATCGCCCGCGGTCGAAGCGGCAGTTCGCGAGCGCGTTGCGAAACTGGAAAAATTCGCTGCTGACATTGTGAGTTGCCGGGTGACCATCGAGGCTCCGCACAAGCATCACAAGCACGGCAAACTGTTCCACGTATCCGTGGACGTCCGGCTGCCGGGCGGTGAGGTCATAGCGAATCGCGACCCCACTGGCCATCACGCGCACGAAGACGTATTCGTCGCTTTGCGCGACGCATTCGATGCCGTACGCCGGCAGCTGCAGGACTATGTCCGAAAACGTCGCGGCAGCGTCAAAACTCATGACGTGCCACCGCACGGCGTGATCGCAATGCTTAACAAGGATGCGGATTACGGGCGTATCTCGACCCCGCAGGGCCGCGAGATCTATTTTCACCGCAACAGCATTGTCGGTACTGACTTCGAGCGCCTGAAAGTCGGTGACGAGGTGCGATTCAGCGAAGAAGCCGGCGAACGCGGGCCGCAGGCGAGCAGCGTGCAGCTGGTCGGCAAACACCATCCGGCCGGTTGACTATCGTCATCGACGTACAGGCCACGAGGTCCCGACTGGCCGTGACAATTGACACAGCAGAAATTGCTGCATTAACAGACCGGAAGCAGCAAGGCAGCGAGTCCGGCATCACATCGTAACTCTTTGTTTTATAATAATAATTACTGAAGCATCACCCTTAACACAGGAGATCTTCAGCGATTCTTCATGAGTCGGTTTCAACAAATCAGGCTTAGCTCAGTTCAGGCTGAGTACCGATCTTCATATTTGACTCCACGTTCCGGAACCCGCCCGGACCGGTTGCGAAAGCAGGAGTCAAATCATGAACAACTCAACAAACCACAAGTCCGAACACGAATACAGTCGACTCGTTCTGGTCGGCGTGCTGATCATGGTGGTCATTATTTCCGGCTGTGCCGGCAATAACTCAAGGACCCTGTCAGCGGTACTCGACGAAGAGGCTCTTGCTGAAGAGATTGTCGTCACCGAACCCGGTGACATCCGCAGTGGCGGGAATCTTGCGCGTCGCACAGTTGGCATTGCCCAGGCCGGAATACTCTACACACGGTCGTTTCATGTCGATCCGATCATTCGACCGGTGTCCAATCTGCTTTCACTGTCGTCCTTCGCCTTGAAATCTGCCGGTGGACTCGTCCGGCGTGTCGGCCTTGGAGCTGTAGCGTTTCCGTCACTCGAATCGCAGCCAATACCGGAACTCAGTTATGCGCAGAGCATGGATCTCGACAAATGGGAGCAGGACCTCGACAACATCTCCGGACAGAAGCGGGAGAAAGGTGCCATCGAGTTTCTGGTCGACGGCGAAGAATACTTCCCCCGATTGATCACTTCATTCGAGAACGCCAGGGAGTCGATCGATATTCGCACGTACATATTTGATAACGACGACTATGCCGTCGAGGTGGCCGATTTCCTGAAGCGTCGCTCAACGGACGTGAAAATCAGGGTGATGTTCGATGCGCTCGGAAACCTGCTGGCAATGCAGGCTGACGCGGAATCGATGCCGCAGGATCATGCGCCGCCAAAGTCAATGGAATTGTACCTGGAACAAGGTTCCGAAATCGCCGTTCGTTCGCGTGCGAATCCATGGCTGACTGGTGACCATACCAAGACGACCATCATCGACCGGAAAATCGCTTTCGTCGGTGGCATGAACATCGGGCGGGAGTACCGCTACGAGTGGCACGACCTGATGATGCAGGTTACAGGCCCCATCGTCGATCGCTTGCAGCACGACAGCGACAAAGCATGGGCGCGAGCGGGCATTCTCGGCGACGTTGCTAACTTCTTTCGCTTCCTGGCCGGCAAGAAACAGAGCGCTGGCGATGCGGGCTATGCAATTCGTCCCCTTTACACCCGCAGTTTCGACTCGCAGATCTATCGGGCACAAATCGAAGCCATCCGCCGATCCAGCAACTACATCCTGATCGAGAACGCCTATTTTTCGGACGACGCCATCCTTTACGAACTCTCCAGAGCCAGGCGGCGCGGAGTTGACGTCCGGGTCATACTGCCAACCGCCGGAAATCACGGGCCACTGAATTCCAGCAACCAGGTTGCGATCAACAAAATGCTGGCAAACGGCATCCGCGTTTACATGTACCCCGGGATGAGCCACGTGAAGGCCGCGATATTCGACGGCTGGGCCTGTGTCGGTTCGGCCAACTTCGACAAACTCAGCCTGGAAATCAACAAGGAACTGAATCTCGCGACATCCGAGCCGGCCGTTGTCAATGATCTGCTGGAACGGGTATTTTTGCCGGACATGGACGCATCGACGGAAATCAACGAACCGCTTGAGCTGACGCTGCAGGCACACCTGTTCGAGATTGCAGCTGACGAATTGCTTTAGCGGCAAACAGGCACCAAGGTGTCGATGCAATGCGGTTCGGGAACGGCCTTGTGCAAGGCCGGATTCCGCTCGCGAAATCGTGCGCCGCGGTTTAAAGTAATATCGCGTGACCTGAGCGTTTCCCCGGGGCGATACCACGTATGGCTGTGACATTGTCTTTACTGGCGCTGATTGTACTTGTCGGGGTACTTGTTTACGTGCGCCGCAAGTCCGGCGGGCAGGCAGAGCGGCCGCCGCTCGCGCGACCGGCTGTCATGGGTGCGACAAGATCATTTCACGCCGTATCGATAAAGCTCGGCCCGAATGCCTGCGAGGCTGCGCAGGGCATGGCCGGCAAACGATTCCTCTCCGGCGCCGCACCCAAGTTACCGCTGCCGAATTGCAAAAACCTCGAATGCAAGTGTCGCTTTGTTCATCACAAGGACCGTCGCGAAAGTGAAGACCGGCGCAGCCCGTTCGGCCAGAGCATGGCATCGACTACGGGTACGCACCCTAAGGAGCAGCGCCAGGGAGAGGATCGCCGCAGCGATCCTGGAGACAAATTGCTGTAGGCTGCGGAGGATCGCAACCGGCCGGCAATGGCGCTGTTACAGTTGTTATATAAGGATCAGTAGCCGGAATCTGCGAGCACTGCTTCGTAAGACTGAAGCTGTTGCTCGTACATCACACGTTCCTCGATCAACATGTGCATTTCCGAATCCAGTTGACCCACTCTTTCAGCCAGATCCTTGAGATCTGCGATCAGGATAACGCGTTCTTCAGTCAGCGTATCCCTGGCAATAAGTGCCGCTTCCTTTTCGCGAATGAGGGCCTGCGTCTGCTCGAGCTCCTGTTCGTTCGCATTGATTCTGTAATTGGCAGAATTCACTTTGGATCGCAGGTTGTACAGGTGGTAGCCGGAGTTATAGGCATCGAGGAACTGACCCTCATTGTGCGAAGAACAGACGCCATGATATTGGCCGCCGTTGCTTCCAAGATTGAACCCGCGTGACGGCTTGCAGAATTCGACCAGGCCTTCGCTCCTGCCCGCCTGATAGGCCTCAAAATCCGGTGTGACACCGTGCTTGGCGCAGGCCTTGCGACGATTGCCCAGCTGTTCCGCTGTGTACCCACGGGAGCCATCCTCGAAACCGATTGCGTGCCAGTCGCTGGTCACACACTCGTCGCCGCTCATCGAGGCACATCCGCTGAGAAGGGTCAGCGCCAGAAGTGATGCCATGCCAGCCAATTGTCGATTCATGACCTGCTCCGAATGCCTTGCAGCGGCACATATGCAAAAAGATACCCTGCACCGTAACAGCGGGCCCTTCCAGTGAGCCGTGACCACAATCACAGAAAAAGTAACATTCGCTGCAATCGGCGGCTGGTGCCGCACCGGCATGCGGCGAAAATCCACCCACTGTGATCTGTATCACAGTGGCGCAATGCTATGCCCGGCTAATCTGTTCAGACCCGCTGTACCGTTCAGGCCCGGACCCACATGACCTTAGAGTTACTTAGTGGCGCAATGACGCTGGCCGTGCTAAGCACGCTGCTGTTCATGCTGATTGCGGGCGCCTGGCACACAATGAACCGCGCTGCGTCCGGCAATAATCGCTTCTCGGACAGCATTCTGTTTGAGGCGGCACAGCGATTCCGGGATCAGTTTGATTCCCTGACCAGGAAACAATCGGTTTATCTCGCCTCGTCACTGGTCTTCCTGGTTATTTTTTTGACGGCCTTCTTGCTCAATCCGGAACGCCTTTTTCAGGGTCTGCCCGAATGGCAGTTGATAGCGTTGCTGGCTGCCGCGCTGATCGCCGCGCTATATGGCCTGTTCCGGTTTGTCGTTGTGGTTTTGCAGAAAAAGAAGGTCGAATTCATCCGCGATGCGAACATCGCTACCGGTCACGGCCTGCAACGGTTGACCAGTAACCAGAATCGTGTTTTTCATGATGTCCCGTGCGCAACCGGCGTCATTGACAACGTCATTGTCGGCCTGCATGGCATTTATGCCGTCTGCGTTTTCGCTAAACGGCCTGGAAAAGACAACCGCGTGCGCCTGAACGGCGAGAAGCTGGCGTTTGCCCCTGGCAAAGACGTTATTTCAGTGACCGATTGCGGGAAACGAGCAGAGCAACTCGCGCGCGAGGTCAGGAAGCAGGTAGGGCACGATATTCGCGTGAGGGCAGTTGTTGCAGTCCCTGGTTGGGAAATCGATGCCCAGGCCAGCGATGAATACCTGGTCGTCAATGAGCGAAACCTGAGCATGCTTCGTGGCTGGAAAGACCAGAAAGACTATCTGATGAACGAAGACGTCGAACAGATTCAGAAGTTGCTGACGGAACGCTGCACCCGGTACAAGCGCAAGCAATAATTTCCGACCTGACTTAGCCAGCCTGGCGAGTCACCTGTACGGCACTGCTGCCGTTGTTCTTCGATCCGGCGGTCTTTCGGCCGCCAGACTTTCGCTTCGGTTTCGACTCGGCTGTCTTATGCGCCGCAGGACGCTCGATGGTCGCAGCCTTGAGTTCCTGGTACGCCGACTCAAGGCACCTGCAGTAAAACGACGGGTCCGGCATCATGTCGCGGTCTGCAATGGCGCTGATCGTAATCACGTTGTTATAGCTGACTACCGGCTGAAACAGGCCGAGTCCGTGGGTCACAGGCCCGAGCCCGAAGGTCGCCACCATGCGTGACCCCATGGAATACAGTGGTACGTTGACCCCCGGAATATTGGTGATGACCGTATTGACGAGTGGCGAAATGCGATCCGCAAGACCAGAGTTTGCGTAGGTTCGCGCGATCAACCCGGAAATTGTCGATGGCAGGAATTCGGCTGCGTCAGCCGCAAGATTCGGTCCCATCGTATAGGCGAGTTTTTTCGCCTGGGTGCTTTCTTCACTGACAGCGAGCAGGCGTTCAAGCGGGTCCGCCAGGTCACTGCGAATCGGCAGGCTCATTGCGGTAACCAGGTTGCCAGCGGAACTGCGTTTCTCCTCCGGTCGCACTGACATCGGCGCCATGGCAACCAGCGACTCTTCCGGCAATTCGTTCTTCGCTTCCAGGTATTTCCTGAGCGCTCCGCCACAGACGCTGACGACGACATCGTTGACGGTTGTGCCTGGCTGAGAATTCTTGATCGCCTTTATTTCGTTGAGGTCGAATGGGCGGCCGTCAAAAACCCGGTGTGCCGACACCGTGCCATTGAAGCGAGTGCGCGGCACGCGCATTGGAATCCTGAGCTGTCCGCTTGCAATACCGCCAACGACCCTGGCGAACGACGGCGCCGAACGATACAGCAGCTGGCCGAAACGGGCCGGTGCCGCAACGCTGCGCAGCGCGCTTTTGCCAAGCAGCTCGAGGCCGGTCGGCAAGCGCTCTGGTTGCCATGGCGTTTCCGGGCCTTCGACTTCCGCATCCGGGCTCAGGTCGTGAATGGCCGCAGACATGGCAGCACCGGAAACTCCGTCGATGGCCGCGTGATGAACCTTGGTGACCAGCGCAAAGCTGCCTTCGGGGACACCGACCACATTGTCCAGCCCCTCGATTACGTACGCTTCCCACAATGGTTTGCGCAGATCCAGCGGTCGCGCATGCAGCCGGGCCGTCTGGATGCAGAGCTGTCGCCAGTCACCCGGCTTCGGCAATGCGATGTGCCGGACATGAAACTCGAGATCGAAATCCGGATCCTCGATCCAGTACGGATGATCAAGACTTAACGGGACTCGCACCACGCGCTGGCGGAAGGCGCGCGCTTTGTGCAATCGGTCCTCGAAAAAACGCAGAATTTCCTTGAACGTCACCCGCCCGCCGGGCGCCGTGCTTTGGTCGTATATCGACAGGCTGCCGATGTGCATCGGCGTATTGCCGGTTTCCAGGTACAGGAAACTGGCATCCAGGCCGGACAGTTGTTGCATGGGTCGGGGCTCCGCTTTACCGGGCCCGTCGCGGGCACACCGGTCTCAATGGAAAAACAGGTTGCGAAATCCGCGTATTTCAAACGGCGCCCAGCGTCCTTCGGGCTGCCGCAGGCGGTCTGCGATGGCATAGAGTACCGCAGGATTGAAACCCATGCCGAGGTGGCTGGTATTGATTCCGAGGTTCTCGACCAGCTTGCCTTCCGGGAGCTTGGAAATCTGCCACGAGACGATTGCGTCCGTGCGGCTGTATATCGCCGTCACCGGCACGTTTTGCAGCGGATCGCGCAGGGCCCGGACGCGCTTCTGGATCTTCGCCTCGTCAATGCTTGTACCGGACAGGAATTCGTACAAGCGCCAGGCATTGGTTGCCCGCGGATTGCCGATCGGGCTGCCGAGGGTGATTACCAGCCGCACCATTTCCGGATTGCGCCGCGCCATCTCTCGAGCAAACAGGCCGCCAAGACTCCAGCCGACCAGGCTGACTTTCTTCCCGGACTTTCGGTACAGCTCTTCCAGCCGCTGGTCCAGGCTCTGTTCGATATCGCGGTTATGGGACAGTCCGAGGTTTCTGCCCTGTTCCCAGGGATGCGAGTCATAGCCCCAGTCCTGGCAGTAACGGCGCAGGACCCGCATGGATCCGTCGGTCGCAAGAAAACCCGGCAGGGTCATGACGGCGTGACCATCGCCTGCGCCCAGGCTTTTCAGGAAGGAGCGCGCGGGAATGAGAGTGGAAGCCTCGGTCAGCGCCCTCGGCGCTTCGAGCAGCGCAAGCAGAAGTGACGGCGGCGCGGCATCCTGCGACCCGGGATCGTCCATGAACGGCTGTCGTTGCATACCTTCCACGTTGTGACTATACACTGGTTCCGCTGTCATCCGGAGTGGCGAATCGAAGTTTTTTATTATTATTTAACAATAAGATATGGCGATTTCCCGATGTAACTTTGAACTTGACGTGGCAGCTTCGAGCTGCTCGTGCAACGGCATGCGGCCGGCGTGATTGCGCCGAGGCCGGTCGTGCCAAACGTTTACAGGGGTTCGACGCGTGCCGCCAGCCGGTCATGTGCAATGACATCGTCAAGATCGTCCGCCAGGCGGCGGCAACGATCGATTACATTTCGCCAGGTCCGGATGCGCTCCGCCGGGGACATGGTGACAAAGTCGGTCCGGTCCGGGACCTTCGCATTCGGCAGGCTTCGAATGAAATCCGGCGACGGGCAAACCAGGATGGTTCGGTCGATATTCGCTGGCGTCATGCGGCGCCACGACAGGCGTTTGTCAAACCAGCCGGGTTTCATCGAGTCAAAGAAATGCGGGAACAGGGTAAACCGGTCCGGCTCACTCAAGGGCAGATCCAGGTGGTAGTCAATGACACCGCCATCGCGGTAAGTTCCGGGTGGTGCACCGGGAATATTGCGCACGCCGTTGAGTACCAGCGGTATGGATCCTGACGCGATGATTGCATCGATAAGATTGTCCTCGGTCAGGCGAATTCGGTGCAGCGGGAACCCTTCGACATTGTAAAACGGTGGAAGCGCCCGTGGGTCGTAGAACATGCCGCGACTGAAAAACGCACCGAGTGACCTCCTGCTGAACACGTTGGCCGTTGCCGCGGCGATCAAGCCGATGCCGAGTAATGGCCGGTTATCGCTGGCCGTCAACAGCCCGCTCCGCACGGTGAGGACATGCGTGCGGAATTGCCGGTGATTGACGATTTCTGCCGCACCGCTCGCCCCGAGTATGGTTTGCAGAATTTCACGGCTCTTGTCACTGATTTCGTTCCGGTCCGGCTTTTCACTGTAGCGTTGCTCGACATACGCCGATTCGAATCGCTCGATGGCATCGAGAGGCGATCTTTGGCTGTAACAAGCGAAGCGCCAGGCCCCAATCGACGATCCCACCAGGTGCACCGGACCGCTGAGTTGTGGCAGCAAGCGCTCGATGATGACCCGGTCGACCTGGCTCAACACCAGCCATTTGGCGCCACCGGATGCACCGGCGATTGTGCCGATACGCTCCGGGGAAAAACCGCGCTTGCGGATGTCCGCGTAGGCCGTTGGACCGGCCTTGAACTGGAGTCCCACTGAGTGCATGTGTCCTGATGATTGGATTTTCGGAACTCCGAAGGATACTTGTGATCTCAATCACAG
>JAHKKM010000239.1 GCA_020027645.1 Pseudomonadota bacterium | reverse complement strand
CGATTCGGGATCGTCTGGGTTATCCGTCGGATGTCGAAGTGCGAGTGTCTTATACCGGCGGGGTATTCAAAGAAGGGGACCTGATTATCGCGCCATTCAAGTCCGGGCTTCTCACTCGCGCGGCACAGTACCGGCTCTGCAAGCCCAGGTTCTCACCAGCAGTGGGCGCCGCTTATTACGCGGCGATCCTGGACGATTTCGGGCCCATAAAACTGAAAATGGCGAGCATTTCCCTCCAGTAAGCCGAAATACTCGATATCACAATGTACTGAAATATCCGTTCTCCGGAACATTTCATTACCTATCGATTTCGCTTATCATTTCTTACGTTTTCATTCGAAAGACAGACCAGGAAAATGCGAGACACCAGCAGTCGCCGCGAGAAAATCTCGTCAACGCTGAAGACTGCGGGAAGCGTTCAGGTCTTGAGCCTTGCGGAGCGCTTCGGCGTGTCCACGGTAACGATACGCAAGGATCTGAAGTTTCTTGAAGACCTGGGCATCTCAAAGCGAACCTATGGCGGCGCAATTCTCAATGAGGGAAACATCCGAATTGTTGAACGAGCCATTGAGCACAAGGAGCAACTGTATGCCAAGGAAAAGAGCGAAATCGGCAAGGTAGCCGCACAATACGTCAGCCCCGGTGACGCGATAATTCTTGATTCCGGGACAACAACATTCCAGATCGCCGCACAGCTTGCGGACAAGAAAGACGTGACCGTTATCACAAACGGTCTCAATGTAATGAATAAACTGGCTCATTTTGAGAATTTGGAATTGATCATGTTGGGCGGTACCTTGCGACGAAAGAACATGTCCTTCTTTGGCGTGCACGCGGAGCAAGCCTTGCGAGAATTGCATGTCGACAAGTTGTTTCTCGGTGTGGATGGGTTCCATATGGAGAAAGGGATTACCACTCATTTTGAACCCGAAGCGCAACTTAACAGGCTAATGCGAAAAGCCGCGAGCAACATAATTGTTGTTACTGATTCATCAAAGTTCGGCAAGGTCTGCCTGCATCAGATTCTGGCAGTCGAGCAGGTTTCGACCGTGATCACTGATTCAGGCATCGCAGATGAATACCGCACAGGTCTGGAGAACATCGGAATCAGTGTCATAGTCGCGGAGCAAGATTGAGTCAGCCATCGGCGTCGACCGGAGAGTCGGAGCGCGCAGAGCCCGGGAAGATGATGCTCTCGTAGCCAATTTTAGAAAATCTATCTGAGCGCGTTCAGTTTCTCGTGTACCTGCGCGTTGCCGCCCAAAGCGAGCAGGATAACGAGATCGCCCGGGCGTGCCCATTGCAGTGCCGCATCGAAGGACTCCGATTCCTTTTCGAAATACAGGATCTGGTCACTGTGCGCGCCGCTGCGCTGCAGTTCGTCACGCAGAATGGCATGCACCTCGCCAGGCCCACGGCCGCGTGCGTACGCAGCAAGCTCGGAAATGACGATGCGATCGAGGCCGATAGCCCAGGCGCTGCGAGCGAGTTCTCTGATCTGCTCATCGGTGCGGTCCCCGGCCTGACCGAAACACAGGATGCGCCGATTCGCCGGAAGTGAGCGCGCAATGACGAACAACGCACGCATCGCATGGGGGTTGTGCGCAAAGTCGACCAGCACCCGAAATCCCTGCACGTCGTAAAGGTTGCTGCGGCCGGGATTTTTCTGCGGCGACATGGTCTTGAGCCCCGCCCGAACCTGCTCCAGGGTTGCACCGAGTCGCAATGTCACTGCGGCAGCGGCCAACGCGTTGGCAATATTGTGGTGGGCAGCACCCTGCAGGGTGATCGGAATCTCACTGACGCGGCAGACAACTTGCCGCTGTCCTTTGTCGATCATCACCAGGTCCTCCCCCGACAGAACCAGGGCGCGGCAGCCTTTCGCAGTGCCACCTTTGAGGAAGGTATTGCCTGCGTCCAGACTGAACCAGTCGATGCGCCCGGCATGTGTATTTGATCGTGCTACAAGCAGCGCGTCGTCGGCATTCAGAACCAGCGTGCCGCGTTTGGCGACGGCTTTGCTGACAATCCACTTGATATCGAGCAACTCATCGAGGCTTTGCGAAGCGAAATCGCCGAAGTGATCCTCGGCAACGTTTGTGATCAGGGCTACATCGGCCTCGGTTACGGCGAGCCCGCGCCTCAACAGTCCGCCGCGAGCGGTCTCGAGTATCGCGATCTCGACATCGCTGTTGCGCAGTACTGCCCTTGCGCCACCCGGCCCGGACCAGTCGCCTCTCTCGACGATGAGCTCATTGATGGAAATCGATTCGGTTGAGCTCATCCCGACTGTTTTTCCGGTGTCGCGCAGAATGTGTGCGGCAAGACGCACGGTCGTGGTCTTGCCATTCGTGCCAGTGATCAGCGCAACCGGAACCTGTCGGTACTGTGTCCATTTCAGCGATTCGGGCGACGGCAGTGCATCGATCGGCCAACAATGGGAGTAGCGGCCGTGGCCCAGCGATACCTCGTCGTCGTCCCAGAGGAACGCCGTTTCCCGCGCTGTCGCGGTATCTTCGAGCGCAAGCAACGGCGGGTTAGCTTCTGCCTCGGTGGCCTGCCTGGTCGCAGCGAGGGTCGTGTCGAAATCCGGTGCTGCACTGCCGGTCAGGTCCGCAGCACACAAGGCGTAGGCCCATTCCGTCACTGCCGATGCGGTGTACAGCGCATCGATACGCGCCGGCAGTACCAGGCTGACGCCGCCGATGAATTGCCGATGCAGGGCAGGTACGTTTTCCCATCCGAGCGCATCCAGCAGGCGGCCGATGTGTTTTTCCCAGCTATCGATGAGTGCGCGCGCCTCGTCCGGTGTGCAGCGGACGTCGAGTATGGCGCCCGGCCCCGGACCGAAAAGATTGGGGCCGGTCAGCCGGCGTGCATCGAGGAATTCCATGCGGCGATGAGTTCCGGTCAATCGCCCTCTTCGCGAGCGATCCGGACACCTCGTTCGTCGCTGATCAGTTCCAGGCTGTCGTCGAGTTCAAAGGACTGCGAATCCGGCAAAGAGATTGACGATGCCTGTTTCTTGGCCGGGGCATCGGCCTTGGCGGCAGAATTGAAGTAGATGATCTGCTTCCAGGTTCGCTTGATGTTGTCGGCCAGTACCAGCAGCAGGTCGCCGGACTCGGCAATCTCGAGTGCGCGCGCGGTCGCTTCCTGTTCGCTGGGTATGACCTCGATTGCACTCGCCAATACGCCCTTTTCCTGCAGGCGGTTTTTCAGCATTACGGCGACCTCGTCCGGCCCGCGTCCGCGCCGGTTGTCATCGCAGCGGCATATGTAATGATCGAAATGGCCGGCCGCGATATCGGCAATGTCACGAATGTCCTCGTCGCGACGATCGCCGGGTGCTGCCAGCACCACGATGCGCCGGTTGTCGACATCGAAACGGTCCACCATGTTGCACATGGCGCGAACCGCCGCCGGGTTGTGTGCGTAATCGAGTATGACCTTGAACGGATGCTCGTCGAAAATATTGGTTCGGCCCGGCGCCTGGAAGAACGTGGCGTCGAATGTGCGCAAGCCGTGGCGGATGTCTTCGAGACTTATCTTCAGGTTGTAGGCAAGCGCCGCAGCGAACATCGCATTCTGTAAAGGCCTGGCCGCCGGCGCGGATGTGTTTTTTCACCAGCGCATGGCCGGGATTCATGGTGACGTAGCAAAGCGTTTTGGCCTCGGTGTAGTCCGCCATTTGCAAGCAGTACTGATCGTCCGCATTCAGAATCGCTGCATCGGTCGCGACTTCGATGGGCACGCGTTTGACTTCGGCCAGTTGTTCCAGCGTGTCGATACCCTTCAGCCCGAGGTGATCGGCGGTTACGTTGAGGCATGCGGCCACATTGCAGCGCTGGAAGCCGAGACCGCCGCGCAACATGCCGCCGCGTGCAACTTCGAGGACCGCGGCATCCACCGATGGATCGCGCAGGATCATCCTGGCGGAGACCGGCCCGGTCATGTCGCCGGGGACGCTCAACTTGGCGTCGATGTAAACGCCGTCCGTCGAGGTCAGCCCGACAGTGAATCCCTTCATCTTCAGGATATGCGCAAGCATTCGCGAGGTAGTGGTCTTGCCGTTGGTGCCGGTGATAGCGGCGATCGGAATGCGGCTCGGCGCACCGTCGGGAAACAGCATGTCGAGCACCGGTCCGGCCACATCGCGCGGCGTTCCTTCGCTTGGCGCCACGTGCATGCGGAAACCCGGACCCGCATTCACTTCACAAATACCGCCGCCTGCGTCCCGATAAGACACGGCAATATCCTTGGTCAGGAAATCCACGCCGCCGATATCGAGACCGATCGCATTGATGGTGCGAATGGCCATCTCACGATTGTCCGGATGGATGATGTCGGTCACGTCGATGGCGGTGCCGCCGGTCGAGAGATTGGCGGTCGAACGCAGGAACACCACCTCGCCGGCGGCCGGGATGGTGTTGCGATCGTAGCCGAGCTTGGCCAGCAGCCGGTCTGCCTGGTGATCGAATTCGAGCCGTGTCAGTACCTTTTCGTGACCGATGCCACGGCGCGGATCCTGGTTGACGATTGCGACCAGTTCCTCGACCGAGTGCTTGCCATCCCCGACCACGTGTCCCGGCATGCGCTTGGCTGCGGCCACCAGTTCGCCGTTGACCACCAGCAGGCGATGGTCAAAGCCTTCGATGAAACTTTCGACGACCTGTGTGCGGCCGTGTTCGCGTGCTTTTTCGAACGCAACGTCGATTTCTTCCGGCGTCTTCAGATTGATCGACACACCACGGCCGTGATTTCCGGCCAGCGGTTTCAGCACCACCGGGTAACCGATTTTCTCCGCGGCGCGTCTCGCTTCCGCTGCGCTGCGCACGGCTTGCTGCGTGGGCACCGGCAATCCCAGGTCACGCAGGATGCTGTTCGTTTCTTCCTTGTCGGAGGCCAGTTCGACCGAAATGTTGTTGGTGCGGCTGGTGGTGGTCGCCTGGATGCGCTGTTGGTAACGGCCGTGGCCGAACTGCACCAGGCTTTGTGAATTCAGGCGGATCCAGGGGATGTCCCGTTCCTCGGCGGCGCGAACCAGCGAGGCGGTACTCGGACCGAAGGCCCGGCGCTGCGCATAGCGAATGAATTCATCCCTGGCCTTGGCGAAATCCCAGTCGGCGGGCGGCGCCTCGGCTGGTTTCAGCTCGGCAGGCAGCAGGCTGTGCAACAGGTCGAGCGCAAGCCGGCTCGATTCCTGGCCGACTTCCACGTCGTGATACTGGAACACCATAGTGTAAAGTCCTGGCTTCCCGTCAAGTTCACGCGTGCGCCCGAAGGTGACCGGCGAGCCGGCCACGTTCTGCAGTTCGATCGCGACATGCTCCATGACGTGCCCGAGCCAGGTTCCCTCGTCCTCGCGCAGCCGGCGCACAAAACCGCCCGCCTCGCGATAGGAACAGCCGTGTTCCAGCAGCCCTGGCAGTTTTTCCAGCAACGGCCCGACGTAGGCTTCGCCGAGGCGTACCGTCGGCCAATGCTCCAGGCCGCCGAGGTCGAGGATGTGGCGGATAACGGGAAAGTGCGCATACACGTTGGGACCAACGTAGACGTTAGTGCTGACGATTTTCATTCTGGTGGCTCCACTTCCTGGCCTCGCTGGCGGCCGCGCGTTCTTATTCTGCTGTGGCTTTCCGCGACGCGATCTCGAACCTGCCGCCGGCAATGAGTATATGCAGTTTGACGCCGATCAGACTAACCGGATCGCCGCGGCGTGCCCGGTCCATGGACGAGTAGGTCAGGTTGGTCGGGTCGATGATGGTGATTCCGCCGCTACCCACGACCTCGAGGTCGTCGCCCGGCCGGATGAAAGCCGCCGTGTCCTCGTCGAGACCAATGCCCACGGCAAAGGGGTTGTAGGCGAGCGCAGTGAGCAGGCGCCCGAGACGGTCACGCTGGCGAAAGTGTTGATCGATAACGAAATTATTGGTCAGTCCGAGCCCCGGGGCCATGGTCACCATGGTGGGACTTGGCGTACTCCCCTCCTCGCCACCGGCAATCATGTGCTCCGGCATGAAGGCCGCCCCCGCCGAGGTCCCTGCAACGTGCATGCCTTTGGCGTTGCGCCGCCGGATCATCTGCGCGACCGGCGTACCGCC
>JAHKKM010000063.1 GCA_020027645.1 Pseudomonadota bacterium | reverse complement strand
CACCGAGATCGATCGAGCTGACCGGCAGCAACGTGTGAACTTCCGGCTTCTGGCTCATGGTGCTGACGAAGTCGTTGTGCACCAGGTACACGCGATCGATGCGCCCTTCGCTGTACGAGTCGAGCATGATCTTGATCGAGCCGATCAGGTCGTTCACCTGCGGCCTGTCACCCAGATGGGTTGCCGTTCCGACCACGTTGCCGCCAAGCCGCCGGAAGAACTGCACCGCTTTTGCGCCGACCAGCGCCAGATCCACCTCGACGTTCTCGCGCTTCCATTTCGTCAGTTCGCCGATAACGGTTTTGAACATGTTGACATTGAGTCCGCCGCAAAGTCCCCGGTCGGTAGAAATGATGATGTACCCGACACGCCGGACCTCCCGCTCGACCAGGAACGGGTGCTTGTAATCCGGGTTCGCGTGAGCCAGGTGGCCGACGACGCGGCGAATACGCTCGGCATAGGGACGGGACGCCTCCATCTGATCCTGCGCCTTGCGGATCTTGGATGCGGCAACCATCTCCATCGCACTGGTGATCTTCTGCATGTTCTTCACGCTTCGGATCTTGGTGCGGATTTCTTTTTCGCCCGCCATATGACCTTCTCGTTCCTTTCAGCTCTGCTGTCGCCCGCAATGCGGGCTCCTACAGGGTTACTTCGTTCTTACCGGCCTCGACTTCGCGATCAAATCTCAATAAGCACCCTTGGTCGCGAACGCCTCGCAAATCTTTTTCAGCCCGGCCTGAATTTCCTCGTCGTAAGCGCCGGTCTTGTTGATCTTCTCCAGCAGATCGCCGTAATTGGCGCGCGCAAAATCGTGCAGCGCCGCTTCATAGGTGGTTACTTTCGATACGTCAACCTTGTCGATGAATCCTTCGTTGACTGCGTACAGCGACAGGCCCATCTCGGCAACTGACAACGGCGAATACTGCTTCTGCTTCATCAGTTCCGTTACGCGCTGGCCGCGAGCGAGCTGCTTGCGTGTCTGCTCATCGAGGTCCGACGCGAATTGTGCGAATGCGGCGAGTTCGCGGTACTGCGCAAGCGCAAGGCGAACACCACCGCCGAGCTTCTTGATGATCTTGGTCTGTGCGGCGCCGCCGACACGCGATACTGAAAGTCCGGCGTTGATCGCGGGCCGGATGCCGGCGTTGAACAAATCGGTTTCCAGGAAGATCTGTCCGTCTGTAATCGAGATAACGTTGGTCGGCACGAAAGCCGATACGTCGCCGGCCTGCGTTTCGATGATCGGCAGGGCAGTCAGCGATCCCGTCTTGCCCTTGATCTTGCCGCCGGACACCAGCTCCACGTGCGCGGCGCTGACTCGCGCTGCGCGTTCGAGCAGGCGCGAATGCAGATAGAAGACGTCACCCGGATACGCTTCGCGGCCCGGCGGACGTCGCAGCAGCAGTGATACCTGCCGGTAGGCCCAGGCCTGTTTCGTCAGGTCATCAAAAATGATCAATGCGTCCTGGCCGTTGTCCAGGAAGTACTCGCCCATGGTGGTGCCGGAGTACGGCGCAATGTATTGCATCGCCGGCGAATTCGCAGCTGTCGCTGCGACGACGATGGTGTGCGCCATGGCGCCCTCTTCCTCGAGCTTCCGCACCACGTTGGCGACAGACGAGGCTTTCTGGCCGATGGCGACATAGATGCATTTGATGCCCGTGCCGACCTGGTTGATGATCGTATCGACCGCAACTGCGGTCTTGCCGGTCTGCCGGTCGCCGATGATCAGCTCACGCTGGCCACGACCGATCGGCACCATCGCGTCAATGGCTTTCAGACCGGTCTGCACCGGCTGGTCGACGGATTTTCGCGAAATAACGCCCGGTGCAACCTTTTCGATCGGCGCGGATTGCGTGGACTTGATCGGGCCTTTGCCGTCAATCGGATTGCCGAGCGCATCGACCACGCGGCCGAGCAGCGCTTCGCCGATCGGCACCTCGAGAATTCTTCCGGTCGTCTTGACCGTATCGCCTTCCGTGATGTGCTTGTAGTCGCCAAGGACCACGGCGCCAACCGAATCCCGTTCCAGGTTCAACGCCATGCCGAAAGTGTTCTGCGGGAACTCGAGCATTTCGCCGTAACGTGCGTCGGCCAGCCCGTGAATTCGGACGATGCCGTCCGTCACGCCGATTACGGTGCCGACATCACGCGCTTCCGCGGACGCCTCGAACTTCTCGATTCGCTCTTTGATCAGTTGACTGATTTCAGAAGCCTTGAGTGCCATTGCTTTTTCCTTGTTAAGCGATCAATGCGTTCGACAGCTTTTCCAGCCTCGAACGCAGCGAACCATCAATTACGACATCGCCGGCGCGGATAACCGCACCGCCGATGAGCTTTTCATTCACTTCGGTTGAGAGTTTCACGTTACTGCCGAGGCGCTGCCGCAGCGCTTTCACGATTGCCTGTTCTTGCGCACTGCTCAATGGCGCCGCCGAAGTGACCATGACATCAACCGTGTTCTCGATTTCTGCCTTCAGCGCAGCAAAATGCGTGGCGATTTCCGGCAGCACGGCGCTGCGCCCGTATTCCAGCAGCAGCTTGAGGAAATTCGAACCCTTTTTGTCGCTACCGCCGAGGACCGAGGTCTTATCGCTGGCCGATGCAATCAGGCCGGTCAGAAAATCCAGCCGCTGCGCATCGGACATCTTCGGTGTCGACAGAAACTTCGCAACCGACCCGTCGGCGAGCAGCGACCTGGCAACTTCCAGCGCGTTCGACCATTGGTCCAGCACACCGGCGTCTTTCGCCAGGTCGAAGGCTGCCTTTGCATACGGTCGCGCGATTGTGTTCTTGTCTGCCATGACCGTCCTAGAGCTGTGCCGCGAGCTTGCTCAGGATATCTTCGTGAGCCTTTGCATCGATTTCGCGCATCAGGATTTTCTCTGCGCTTGCCACCGCTATGGCCGACACCTGTCCGCGCAACTCTTCACGCACGCGATTGGCTTCCTGCTCGATCTCGGCTGACGCCGCGACCAGCTGACGCTCACGCTCCTTCGCTCCGGCTTTCTTGCCATCGGTGATGATCTCGTTGGCGCGCGCATGGGCCTGGTCGAGGATGCTGGTCGCTTGCTTCCGAGCCTCATCGACGATCTGCCCGGACTCGGCTTTCGCCCTGTCGAGACTCTGTTGGCCGCGTTCGGCTGCAGCGAGGCCATTGGCGATCTGCGTCTGGCGCTCTTCGATCGCCTTCATGACCGGTGGCCAGATGAACTTCATGCAGAACCAGACGAACACGAGCATCGCGATCGATTGGCCTATCAATGTCAAATTAATATCCACTTCGTACTCCTGGCACCGCGGTCGCCCGCAAACCGAATCTTTGCTCCGACGAATCAATCACTAAAGATCAATCCGCGCCTGACTATTTCTTCGTCCCGAGCAATCATTGCGGATTGGGCTCCTACGAGACGCCGATCGCCTAACCGCCAGTGGCGTTCTGCAATTGCGCTATGAACGGATTGGCGAAGGCGAAGTACAGCGCGATGCCCACGCCGATCATGGCCACTGCGTCGAGCAGCGCGACCACCAGGAACATCTTGGTCTGCAACATCGGCGCCAGTTCCGGCTGCCGTGCAGCACCTTCGAGGAAGCGGCCACCGAGCAGGCCCATGCCGATACCGACGCCCAGTGCGCCGAGACCGATCAGTAGCGCGACAGCAATCGCGGTGAATCCAATTACAGTTTCCATCAGTGTCTCCAGTTAAGGATCAAGTCCAAAAATCAATGCTCTTCCGATGCCAGCGTCAGGTACACGACCGTCAACATCATGAAAATAAAAGCCTGCAGGGTAACAATCAGCACATGGAATACTGCCCAGCCGAAATGCAGCGGCAATTGCCACAAACCCAATAATGCGATCAGGATAAAGATGAGCTCGCCGGCAAACATGTTGCCGAAGAGTCGCAACGAAAGGGACAGCGGTTTCGCCAGCAGTGCGACCGATTCAAGAATGAAGTTGAACGCAATAATGAAAGGAGCTGCGATCAGTCCGGCACCCTTCAGCGGCGGAGCAATCGGGTGCAGCGTGAGTTCGCCGATGAATCCGCCTATGCCCTTGCTCCTGATCGAATAGAACAGTACCAGGAAGAACACCGCGATCGACATGCCGAACGTGATGTTGACGTCGGTTGTGGGAACGACCTTGAGATAAGGAACTCCCACCAATTGTCCCGCCATTGGCAGCCAGTCGACCGGTATGAGATCCATCAGGTTCATGAGGAACACCCACATGAAGATGGTCAGTGCCAGCGGAGCAATCAGCCGGCTCTTGCCGTGGAAGGTGTCCTTCACACTCGAATCGATGAAATCGACCACGATCTCGACGAAGGCCTGGAATTTTCCCGGGCTGCCAGAGGAAGATTTTTTCGCGGCGCGGCTGAACAACCAGACGAATACGACACCGAGGATCACGGAAATCGCCATCGAGTCGACATTGATTGCTACAGGATTTCCGGCGCAGTGATTCCAGATCCACTCGCCGTTTTCGGCCCTGCATACCTGCAGATTCTGTAGGTGATGCTGGATGTACTCTCCGGAGGTCTGAGGACCGTGTCCGCCTTCACTCGCCATTCTTGTATCTCTTTTGCGGATCCCGATTGCTGTCACGCATCAGGACTCCTGAAAATATCACCAGCTGCCCGGCAATGAAGCCGGTAAACAACGCGCCTGCCGCAAGCGGCCGCACCAGCGTAAAGACGGTGCCAAACATCAACACGGTCAGCGCCAGCTTCCCCAATTCCCCGATATAAGCCGCACGCACCAAGGCGCCGGCCCCGGGGTCGCGCCGCGGCACTATGAGTCGCAGTGCCAGAAAGGCATTCGGAATTACGCAGGTCAGGCCACCGAGCAATGCCGAGTAACCTGCAACGCTCCCGCTCATACCCCAAAACAACGCGGCAAGCGCCACGCTCAGGACCAGTTGCAGGAGGAGGATCGCGAGTAGCGGATTTACGGGCGAGGCACTGGATCTCTCCCCTGCCTTGCCGTCCATTCCGCACTTGCCTCCGACATTAAAAACGCCACTTCCATCGGCTAGCCGGCGGTACGTGGCGTCATGTTGAAAAATTGCTGACGGGCCCTGATTTAGCCCGCGCATTATAGTGACCGGAATGGTGCAAGGCAACACAAGCAACCCCCTCATATATGGGGCTTTTACGACAAAATAGTGGGGTCTGAGGCGCCTATTCCAACTGGTTGCGGGCGGAAATTCACACATATTTTCTGCATTGCGACGCAACTCACACCATCGCCCCCCCTGAGGGACTTATAAAAGTGCACAAGCGGCCATTGCTGCCAACGCTGCCCTGCTAAAGAGACCTCAATTACCGGTTTCAAAGCGGCGCGACCACGGGGACAGAATGCAATTCATCGTTAGTCAGACGCTCAACAAGCACCAGGCACTGCGGCAACTTGCCCGCGAACTGAGTTTGAGCCTGAGTTTTTTTGAACATGTCGAAGGACTCAACAGGCTGCTTCGCGGAGACACAAGGCGCATTGTCATGCTCACCGAATCCGACGTAAGCGCCGCGGCAATTGGTATCCTTGAAAAAGCCGCCGCCAAGACGAAGGTCGGCCTGATTCTTTGCACCGATCGCGAGCGGCTGAGGAGCACCAATCGCGCCGCGCTGCTCGAGCAGATCGCCACCTTCGGCAACGTCGAATGGATACGCGGCGAGTGGGACCTGGATACCTTAAGCCGTGCCACTCGCAGTTGCCGCCGCCGCATGCTCCGCGTGTCGCGCAAGGAGATCGAGCAAGCGATAACCAACCGGCAGTTCCTGATCCAGTACCAGCCGAAGGTCGATCGCGGCAACAGTGGAGTGTGGCAAACCCGCGAGGTGGAAGCCCTGATTCGCTGGCGTCATCCGGTTCATGGCCTGCTCGGTCCGCTGGAGTTTCTGCCCGATGTCGAAGCATTCGACCTCTCCGCAGAAGTGGCCGAGTACGTGCTGGGCGAAACCGCGGCGCAGATTGTCCAGTGGAGCAAGAGCGGCCTGCATCTGAACGGCTGCATCAACCTGGCATCCAGCCTGCTGGGTCGTGGAACTCTCGCCGACCGCTATGCCGAGATCGTCGCGCAGCATGGCCTGAGTTGCGCGAGTTTCACTTTCGAGGTAACCGAACAGGAAATCGTCAATTCAGACGCTCCTCACCTGAAAGTGCTCGGCGCTCTGCGTGCAAAGGGGTTCAGAATATCGCTCGATGATTTCGGCGCAGCCGCTTCGTCGCTCGGTACCTTCGAACAGCTCCCATTCGATGAAATCAAGATCCATGCTTCGGTACTTCGACGCGCGCGGAACAATGAAGTTACACAGAAGGTTCTTGCAGCGATCACCGGCCTCGCTCACAAACTCGGCATATCGGTCTGTGCCGAAGGTGTCGAGGACCAGGAGACCTTCGATTTCCTGAAGACCATCAGCTGCGACAAGATGCAGGGCTTCCTGATTTCGGAAGCAGTACTACCGGACATCATTCGCCACGTATACCGCGCGAATACCGGCAAGACCCAAGACGTCGCCTAAAAACTCGCGCTGGCACAACGTCTCGCAAACTTCCGACTTACGGCCCGCTGATTCCTTGCACTGTTGCGCGGTCCGTCATCCGGCCCCCGATACGCGTTCCCCCGCATTCCCCGCATTGCTACAATGGGCATTCTCAGCTCGCCGGTAGCGCCGGAAAACAGGGCAGGCCCCTCATGCAGACGCAAATCCAAAGCGACCTCACGCGCACCGTGCTGGTCATTCTGATTATCGCGGTCCTGATCACAGGGAGCCTGTGGACGCTGCTGCCGTTTCTGAGCGCGGTGATCTGGGCAACCACCATAGTGGTAGCCACCTGGCCGATGTTGCTCGACATCCAGCGGAGGATGGGCGGAAGGCGGGGCGCGGCGACCGCATTCATGACCATCGTGATGCTCGCGGTTTTCATAGTCCCGTTTGCGTTGGCGGTAGCCGTTCTGGTCGATGCAGCCGTCAGGAGCGCCGAACTGCTGAGGTCCGTGACCAGTGATGGGCTTCCGCCGGCACCCGCTTGGCTGGCCGGACTGCCCTGGGTCGGAGAACGTCTCGCCGTGAGGTGGCAGGAGTTTGCAGCACTCGGTCCCGACGGCGTCACCGACGCGCTACGACCGTATGCACGATCGACCGCGGGTTGGATACTGTCGTTGTCGGGCAGTTTCGGACTCGTCGTAATTCATTTCCTGCTCACGATCATTCTTGTCGGAGTCCTGTACGCGAGCGGCGAACAGGCCAGTCGAGGCGTGCTCATGTTCGGAAAAAGGATCGGCAAGGAGCGTGGCGAGCACACTGTGCGGCTGGCAGGCCAGGCCTTGCGGGGTGTGGCGCTCGGCGTGGTTATCACCGCCCTGGTTCAGTCCGTGATTGCCGGTATCGGCCTGTGGCTCGCGGGCGTGCCCCGGGCCGGGTTGCTGCTCGCCATTATTTTCGTGCTTTGCGTTGCACAGCTTGGGCCGCTGCCGGTCCTCGTACCGGCGATCGCCTGGTTGTACTGGACGGACAACTTCGTGTGGGGAACCGTGCTGGTGGTCTTTGCCGTAGTCGTTGCTGTGGCGGACAACGTTTTGAAGCCGATCCTGATACGCCGCGGTGTCGACCTGCCAATGCTGCTGATCATCGCCGGTGTCATCGGCGGCTTGATCGGCTTCGGCATCGTCGGCCTTTTCATCGGTCCGGTATTGCTTGCGGTCACCTACACCTTGCTTGTGTCCTGGGTAAGCGAAAGCGAATCGACCCGGTCAGCGGCAGCGCCGTCGAATAACAGCTAGCTGCCGGAGGCCCGGGTCAATTGGTTTTTGGCGGTCCGGGATTTACCAGCGGAAGCTACCAGCGAAAACCAATGGTCAGCGGAATGTATTCGAGATTCTGGCTTTCGAACTGTATCTGGTGGAACTTGGCTTCGATGAAAACCTGCCCGTTGGTTGTGTCAAAACTGTAACCAGCGCCCAGATTCCAGCCGAATTCGTCCGACGAGACGCTACCGACGACAAAGGTGCCCGGTCCCACGCCACCCGGATAGCACCACCAGAACCAGGGATCGCAGACCGGCGGATAGTAAACCAGGCCGTCCTGTGTGACTTCGCCACCCACGTGGTACCAGCCAACGCCGCCGGTCAGGTAAAAACCGTCGCTTGAACTTCCCGGCCCCCAGATGCCATTGAACGCGAGGGACCAGGCGTCGACGCCGCCACCGCTGATCGACCCGTCGTTATTCGGGTCCTGGTCGATGGCGTCATTGATCGCGTTGATGGCGCTCCTGGTCAGATCGAAGTCGACCCAGGAACCGTCGATTACCAGCCCGACCGGCCAGTCCGACGGCCAGTACATTGCGCCGCCGCTCAACGTCCAGTCGTCGTCGAGGACGTTGCCACTGTCACCGCTCGGAAATGCCCAGCCGCCGCCGATATGCCCGAACCAGCTTCGCGACGGGTCGTCGGGGCGACCGCCGGCCCACACGGGTGCCGAGAGTAATGTGACTCCCGCAAGAATTGCCCAAAACCTGAAACCCGTTCGCAACATATAAAAAAGTCCTCCACTGCATTGAATGCCCCAAGCATATACAGCCCGAAGCCAATTTCACATCCGTAGATAAGCGCGATGTGCTCGCGGCTAACAATAGGTGTTACCACGTATTCTTGAGCCTGAGACCCGTCATTTGCTTGAATGTTCAGCGAAATCGGCCTTGAATTGCGGTCAATGAGGAGAGCGCATCAAATGACAGCCTCGACCGGAATATGCAATGACGAAAAGACCCGGGCCCGACACGGCGTGCGGATCCTGTTCGCATCAATGGCTCTCGCTATTCCGGGCCTGGCTGCTGCGCAATCCGACGGCGAAAAGCCGCTGCTGCACGATGCGCATTTCCACCTGACCAATTACATACAAGAAGGCCTGGAGATTTCCGACTTCCTCGAAATCATGGGTGACGAAGTCGGTCGCGTTGCCATCTTCGGCGTCCCGTTGCAACAAGCCTGGGCATACTCGAATACCGGCGACTTCGCACCGGTAACCTATGCGCAGACCGATGCGCCCCTTTACTACTACTCGTTCACGGACGCCGCGATCGCCACTGCCTACCTGTCGCTGCCCGACAAACAGCGGGCGCGTTTCGACCCGATGATCACGGGCTTCAATCCCGCCGACATGTATGCCGTCGACCACATCCGCCGGGTACTTACGACCTTTCCCGGCGTGTTCACAGGCATAGGCGAATTCACTATTCATAAGGAATTCGTCTCGGCCAAGACTGCCGGAGGCCCGGCAAGCCTGCTGGATCCGGCACTGGACCGGATACTCGACTTTGCGGCCGAAGCGGGATTGCTGGTGATACTGCACAACGACATCGACATGCCTTTCCCCAGGCCGGGACAGGACCCGTATTCCGCGCGGCAGCTCGGCACGCTTCTGCGCCGCCATCCAAACGCCACCGTCATCTGGGCGCACATGGGTCTTGGCCGGGTCGTGCATCCGGTAAATGACATGGCGGGGATCATTGACCGCGCCTTGAGCGACCCCGAACTGGCGCACGTTTATATCGACCTTTCATGGACGGCAACAGCGAAGTACGTGGCGGCGAGCCCGGAGGCTGTAGCCATCACAGCAAAACTGATCAACAGTCACCCGGATCGCTTTCTCTTCGGCACCGACGAGGTCGCGCCGCCCAATCAGGAAATCTACCTGCAGAATTACTCGCTCTACGCACCGCTTTTGAGTCAACTCGATGCCGTGACGAGAGAGAAATTCCTCAAGGGCAATTACGAAAGGCTTTTTGACGCAGCTCGTGTCAGGGTGCGGGCATGGGAGAAGGAGAACGTCAAATAGATATTATTTGATGTGACGCAGAATACCGTCCAGTTCGTCGAGACTGTTGTAGCTGACGATCAGCTTGCCGAACCCCCTGCCCGAGTGGTCGAGGTGCACCCTGGCTCCGAGCTTCTCTGAAATTTCCTTTTCCAGACGCCGAATATCGGCCGAAGGCGCTACGCTCGCCGCGGATTTCTTCGTCACGCCCTGTGCGGTCATGATGCGGCGCACGAGTTGCTCCGTCTCACGCACCGATAATCCCTTTTTCACCACCTGACGTGCTGCGTCGAACTGCTGCATCGGATTGGTGATCGACAACAGTGCCCTCGCGTGACCCATCTCGATCTGCCGTGATTCGAGCATCGGCTTCACCTTGTCGGACAACTCCAGCAGCCGAAGCAGGTTGCTGACCGACACGCGCGATCGTCCGACAGCATTCGCTGCCTCCTGGTGAGTCAGGTGAAATTCCCGTATCAACCGGTCAAGTGCCTTGGCCTCCTCGAGCGGGTTCAGGTTCTCGCGCTGAATGTTCTCGATGAGCGCCATCGCAATGGCAGCTTCATCTCCCACTTCGCGAATAACGGCAGGAATTTCTGCAAGTCCCGCCATCTGGGCGGCACGCCAGCGACGCTCGCCGGCAATGATCTCGTAGCGTTGTGCCGCGCCGGTCTTCCCGGCAAGCGGCCGCGCAACGATCGGCTGCACTACGCCCTGGGAGCGGATGGAATTTGCCAGCTCTTCCAGCGTGTCCTGACGAATGTCGACGCGCGGCTGATACTGCCCGCGCTGCAACAGATCAAGCGGAATGTTCTTCAGGGTCCCATCGATGCCGCCGGTTGCGACGGACATCTCGGCCACGGGTTTGCTCAACAGTGCGTCCAGCCCGCGGCCCAGTCGTTTCTTTTTTGTCATCGTGCGTGGCGATCCGTGTATTTCATCTGTTGTATTCCCTAACTTGCTTTGGACAATCGCTCGTCTTCCCGCCGCAGCACTTCGCCGGCCAGTGCGAGGTAGGCGAGAGCACCACGCGATGTCTTGTCATGGTAGAGCACCGGCTTGCCAAAGCTCGGCGCCTCGGCGAGCCGCACGTTGCGCGGAACAACGGTGCGAAACACCTTGTCGTTGAAATGCGCAATCAGCTGATCGGAGACTTCGTTCGACAGGTTGATGCGCGGATCCACCATGGTGCGAAGCAATCCGTACACCTCGAGATCCGGGTTGACGGAATTTTTCACCTGCTCGATGGTGTTCAACAGTGAGGTCAGGCCCTCGAGCGCGTAATACTCGCATTGCATCGGGATAAGCACACCGTCGGCTGCAGTCAGCGCATTGACCGTCAGCATGTTGATCGACGGCGGACAATCGATGAGGATGAAATCGTAGAGGCCCCGAACCGGCGCCAGCGCCTGTCGCAACCGCATCTCGCGACCGAGTTCCTGCAGCAGCCGCACCTCGGCAAGTGTCAGGTCCTCGTTGCCGGGCAACACGGCAAACCCGCCTTCCGGAGCCGAGATTATGGTGTCGGCAGCGGTCGCGTCGCCCAGCAAGACATCGCAAGTGGTCAGCTCCAGGTCCATCTTGTTGATGCCACAACCCATGGTGGCGTTGCCCTGCGGATCCATGTCGACCAGCAGCACGCGGCGATGCGTCGCTGCAAGCGATGCGGCAAGATTGACGCAGGTGGTTGTTTTCCCTACACCACCTTTCTGATTTGCCACAGCCAGCACACGCGTCATGCCCTGCCCTGGCAAGCGCAGCCAGCGCACGGGCGAGCACAGTATCAAACGCCGGGTCGGCAACAAAATCTTCGGCGCGAGCCTGAATCGCAGTGACATTGCCGAGAGCGAGGTCAGCAATCATATGTTTAACGAAGGCAATTTTCCGCGCGTTGCCATCGAGCAGCAGGAACAGCCTCTGCGGTTCCACAATCGCCAGCGGCAGGCCAGGAAAACCTGCGCCGGTGCCGACATCGACGATGCGCGTACCTTCGAGATACGGCCGAAGCGCCAGGCTGTCGAGAACATGCCCGCTCACCATCTCCTGCGGATCACGGATCGCAGTCAGGTTCAGTCGTTTGTTCCAGCGTTCGAGTTCGGCAAGCAAACGTGCGAGCTTCCCAACCGCATCTGCAGGCAGCGCCTGGCCAAACGTCGCAACGCCGGCAGTGATTCTCTTTTCAATGTCGTTCATGAATTGACCGGACGCGCGTCCAAACAATAGCCCGCAATGCGGGCGACGATTCGGACCAACGGCGCCACGCCGCCATGCCTTTCTCGCTCGGAAGTCTTAACTCGCTCGAAAGGCATACCGTCGCGTCGCCGTCCCATGATCTCCTGTAGAAGCCCGCATTGCGGGCAGCCCTGGCTACGCTATGTCACCAGCAGCGCCATGAAGTCATCGACCGAGGTCGCCGCAAGCCGCTCACGGTCAGCGCAAAGCGCGGCAAGCTGCGACCATTGGCCCTTGGCCAGCTTTCCCGAAATACTCGTTTCGAATTTCTTTTTCAGTACCGGTATGCCTTCAGCG
>JAHKKM010000238.1 GCA_020027645.1 Pseudomonadota bacterium | reverse complement strand
CCGGTGATGAACGCCGCGCGGCCGGCGGTGCAGCTCTGCTGCCCGTACCAGTCCGTGAACAGCGCGCCTTCCTTCGCGATGCTGTCGATGTTGGGAGTCTTGTAGCCCATCATGCCCTGGTTGTAGGCGCTGACGTTCCAGACGCCTATGTCGTCACCCCAGATGACCAGAATATTGGGTTTTGCGCTCTGTGCGTGAGCAGTACCGATGAACAGTGGCACCGCTGCAATCAGAAAAATGATGGCCCGCAGAAGGGCGCTGGATATTAGTCGCATACTTCCTCGCTTTCTTGTTTGTCTATGGTTATTTCTTGTTGCGCGAGTATCTGCCAGCCGGTTTGCTCTGGCAATAATTCAGGCTACCGGAATAACAAATCTTGCAACTGGGAAAATAAATCGTGCAACTTGCGCCAGCAAGGTCAGCCCAACTGAAACGCGCGCGGGCTCTTCTGTGTCCAGCGTTTGAATGCACGCGAGAAATTGCTTTGATCGGAGAATCCGAGCAAATAGGCAATCTGTGCGTGCGACAGCTTGCCTTGCCGCAGGTATTCCTCGGCAAGACTTTTGCGTGTTTCGTCCAGCACATCACGATAGCTCGTACCTTCTGCCTGCAGCTGGCGTTGCAACGTACTGGTGCTTCGATGCAAATGGCTGGCAACGCGATCCTGGTCCGCCTTGCCGGCGGGTAACAGCGCGACCAGCAAACGTCGAACCTGCGATGCCACCTTGTTTGGATCCAGGACCTCCAGGTACTGTTCCGCGATCCGGTCGGTCGCCCTGGCGACATCCGGTGTACCGCCGGCGAGCGGTGCTTCGAGCTCAGCCTTGTCGAAGTAGAAAGTACCAACCGCACAGCCGAAGCGGATATTCGGACCGAGGTGTTCCCGGTAGGCTTGCGGGTGAACATTGTTGGGACAGGTCAGATCGATCCTGCGCGGCCGAACCTTGGTGTGTGTCACCAGGTCGCAGAGTTTGAGTAACGCCGTCATGCCGGCATCGATCCCTTCTTTCGGTGGGCTGCGCGACTCGTCCGGGAAATGCGCCGAAACGGCATAGCAGTCGCTGTCTTCACGTATATCCAGTTCGACCGCGGCCGTCGATACCACCCGCATGTAGCGCTGAACGCGAAGCAGGGCGCCGAGCAGGCTTTCGGATGCAAGCCATGAAAATCCCAGCGCGTAGTAGTGTGCGGGCGTAATGTGCCATCCGGTTTTTAGCCCGATCGTTGGATCCCCGGTCGCTGCGACAGCCGCCGTCCAGAGTTTCTTCATGGTCGATAGCGGGTAGCGGCTCTGGGGCGAATGGGTTTGCTTCATGCCGATGCCGGCCGCACGAAATACCGGTTCCGGGTCGATGCCATACTCTTCCTGAAGCGCAGTCGCCAGGACATTGGTGGTCATCGCAAGCGTTGTCGGTTCGTACAGCATGATTGCAAGATATTGAATCGAAGATGACTGCGATAGACAAGCCTGCGTCAAGGCGGCACCGTATGTTGGCGGTATGTCAAAAACCGCGGAACAACTTTCCCTCGACACCGCCGATGCCGTCGCCAGGGCCGCACACCTGTGGATTCGCAGCCTTTGTCGTCAGGAAAACGACGAACAGGAACACCAGGCTGTCGCCGGCGGCCTGGTAGCCGGACTGTGCGAACGCCTCGACCTCGACCCGCGTATTACGGACCTGGTCGCATACGTGTATGCCCTTCTGGATGACCAGGGCAGCCAGGCGCTGCCGATTTCAAGAATGATGCTCGAGCGGCCGGTGCCCGAGAACTGCCGCAATGCCTGGCAGCGCGGAAAGCGCGAAGCTGCGGCAATTGTCGAAATGCTGGCGTATCACCGCTAGAAAATCGGGGTTAAGAAATCGGGGTCAGACCACCATTTGGCGCCGCACACAAAAATCGGGGTCAGACCACGATTACCCCAGGATGGTGGAACATGGCAGCATCTCCCGCGTAATCGTGGTCTGACCCCGATTTTCTCAGTCAGCAACCCGATTGCCGGCGATGTACACGCTAACAATCGATCGCGTCGCGAGAATGTCCTGCAATGGATTCTGCGTGAGTACGACGAAATCCGCCCACTTGCCGCTGGTCAGCGTACCGACGTCCTCTAACCCGAGACACTGTGCAGCGATCGACGTCGCGCTCTGCAGAATTTCGGGCGGCGTCAGTCCGGCCTCTTTCATGAGAAAGAACTCGACGTGCTCGAAGTAGCCGGGGAATCGGCCGGGAGGTCCCGCATCGGTGCCGAAAGCCACCGGCACGCCCGAGCCCTGCACGATGCGCAGGTTTTCCTGGGCCTGTGCAAGTGCCTTGCGGTATCCGGCCGCCGTTGGACTCGCGGCCATGTTGGCCATGAACTGGGGATTGCTGACCCGGTCGACCTCACTCTGCTTTGCCGATTTCGTGAAGAACGGATCGTCCAGAAAATCCGGCCGTGCCGCATACACGAAAGTCGACACCTCGCGTGTCAACGTCGGCACATAACAAACGCCGCTTTCAAGAAGTTTTGCCACGAACGGATCGTCCAGTGGCCGATCGCGGACTGAATGCGCAATCAGGTCGGTTCCGAGTTCCAGCAGGCGCAAGGCATCGTCCCGGTAGAAAACGTGCGTTGCAACGCGTGCATTGCGGGCGTTGGCCGCCTGGAACACCGCCTCGATCGCGGGCCATGGCATCTTTTCTGCCGTGCCGAGATTGTCGTCCACACGAATCTTCAGCCAGTCGACTCCGGACAGGATGTTTTCCACTGTCGTCTTCGCGGCGGCCAGAGGATCCTTGTCTTCGATCACCTTGCCTGCGACATGAACCCGCGCATGCGCGAGTGACGGGTTATTCTGCGCATCGCGTATTGCCATGGCTTCAGCAGGTTCACCACCAAGGCTGTTAACCGTTGTTACACCATAGCTTGCGTACAGCGCGAGTTCGTTGCGAATTTTTTCGGCGGTATCCGTGACGTCATCCGGCGCCCAGTAACCCGACACGTGCGTATGCGCATCGATAAACCCCGGCACGACCCAGGTGCCGGCCAGATCGACTATTTGTGCACCCTCCGGCGGCACGCCGGAGCTGATCTCCACAATGCGGCCATCCCTGACAATGAGCACGGCGTTTTCGAGCACGGCTGCCCCGGTCCCGTCCCACAGGGTCGCGCCGCTGAAAGCCAACGCACCGGCATAGGGGTTCGGCGGCGCAACTTCGACCGCGGCCGAGTCAGCCGCAACGCCAGTACCTGTGTCCTGTTGTGGTTCGTTGTTGCCACCACAAGCTGCCAGGCAGACAACAAGAAAAGAATTGAAAATCGGTCTCATCGTGACACCTCGATATCTGAAATCCATTTGCGGCTTCGCCTCGCCTAAGGTTGCAGGTCGACCTGGTAGCCCAGCGCAACCCTGAGGAACCGGGAAATCTCGAGCATATCCTTGCCCTTGTAGCGGATCGTATGTGCGTTGACCCGCTCTACGTATGGCAAGTACGACAGCAGCTCGACCGGACGATAGTGCTTCAACGTGAGCTCAAGTTCTACCGGCGTCTCCAGCACATACGGTTTGAAATCGGCGATGCGATCGATTGCCGCCTTCGTGCGTGTGCGAATGACCTCGTTGGCCGCTTCCGGCGTCATCGTCTGTGCGGAATGAAAGCCCTTCGCCCATTTGACGACCGCGCCTTCCATGTCACCGACGATCACCTGCGTTTCTGCGACCGCAACATCGTCGCCGGAAATCATGACGACCGGCACACCGAAATGCCCGGCGATGGCCGCATTCATCGATCCTTCCGACATGGAGATGCCGTTCAGGCGTATGTCAATCACGTTCGCGCTCGACAT
>JAHKKM010000237.1 GCA_020027645.1 Pseudomonadota bacterium | reverse complement strand
CCACACGCCTTTGTTCTCGTCGATGTACTTCGGTGCAAGGTTCTGGAAACTGTTGGTCGGTGAAACGATATTTGCCGCCGTGTTGGTCGAGATCGTTGCAAGGAGAATGACGATCATGGCCAACACCACCCAGAACGGGCTGTCGATGCGGCCAATCAGGTTGACGGGATCGGAAATGGTTTCACCGACGAGGGTTACCGATGCCGCCGTCATGATCACGCCAAGCCCGGCAAACAGCAGCATCGTCAGCGGCAGGCCGACGATTTGCCCGATGACCTGACTTTTCTGCGAATCGACGTAACGGCTGAAATCCGGAATGTTCAGCGAGAGCGTGGCCCAGAACCCGACCATCGCGGTGAGCGCCGCCATAAAGTAAGGAGTGAAGGCGGCACCTTCGGGCCGCGAAGCCGGTGTCGCCAGCACCTCGGACAGCGATATTTTTGGCAAGGCCCAGACGATGAGTCCGATGGCGACCAGCACCAGCAACGGAGCAGCCCAGGCTTCCATGAGCTTGATGGACTCCGATCCACGAATCACGATGACGATGTTCGCCAGCCAGAAGATAAAGAAACCGATCACTTCGCCGGTGCCGCCGAGAGAAGCCCAGCCGTCGGACACGGCCGAGAACATCAGGTGAATGGCGATTCCACCAAACAGTGTCTGCACGCCGAACCAGCCGCAGGCCACAATGGCACGAATCAGCGCGGGAACGTTGGAGCCGATGATGCCGAAAGAGGCGCGCAACACGACCGGGCAGGGTATGCCGTAGCGAGTTCCCGGGTACGCGTTCAGCGTCAGCGGTATGAGCACCACGATGTTCGCGATCAGGATGGTCCAGAGAGCCTCGGCTACCGAGAGGCCGAAGTACGCAGTCAGGACACCGCCGAGCGTGTAGGTCGGTACGCAGATCGCCATCCCTACCCACAGGGATGCGACGTTCCACATCGACCAGGTCCTGTCCTTCGCGCGTGTCGGTGCAATATCGGCGTTGTATCGCGGGCTGTTGGCAATGTCATCGCCAACCTCGAGTTCCAGGAACTCGCCCACCGCGACAACCTTGCTTTGTGTTTCTCTCATCGGAAGCTTCAGTATTCCACCAGCGGTTCGTAAAGCTCCGGCCGCCGGTCACGGAAGAACTGCCAGGTATTTCGCACGTCCCGGATCATATCGAGATCGATCTCGTGAACCAGCAGTTCGTCCTTGTCGTAACTTGCCTGTGCCTCGATAGCACCGCGCGGATTGACGATGTAACTTGAGCCGTAGAACTCGCCCATTTTCTTTGCCCAGGGCTCTTCCTTGCCGACACGATTGATGGCGCCGATGAAAACGCCGTTCGCCGCAGCAGAAGCCGGCTGTTCGAGTTCCCACAGGTGCTTGCTCAATCCGGCAACCGTGGCTGAGGGATTGACGATGTATTCCGCACCGTGTAGCGCAAGCGCCCGCCAGCCCTCCGGAAAATGCCGGTCATAGCAGATGTAGACGCCGAGCCTGACGTAGGCGGTTTCGAACACCGGGTAACCGAGGTCTCCGGGCTTGAAGAAAAATTTCTCGTAGAATCCGGGGTCGACCTGCGGGATATGCGTCTTGCGATACTTGCCAAGGTACTCTCCATCCGCATCGATGACCGCCGCCGTGTTGTAATAAACGCCCGGCATTTCCTCCTCGTAAATTGGCACGACGATGACCATGCGGTGCTTCTTTGCATACTCCTGCATCAACCGGGTCGTGTGTCCGTCCGGAATCGCCTCAGCAGCCGCATACCATTTGCGATCCTGACTGGGGCAGAAATACGGCTGGGTGAATACCTCCTGGAAGCACAGGACCTGTACTCCCTTCTTTCCGGCTTCGTCAATGTAGGGAATATGCGCGTCGATCATCACATCGCGAATTTTTTCCGGGCTCTGGGATGTGTCGCCCTTGAACGCCATCTGGATCAATCCACACTTCAGTTTGGCCATCGCAATCCTCGCTTTTCCATTGTTGCATTCGCATTTGTTATTTGACCGTGGTCCACGAGCCGTGCATCGGATTCGGCAGGATAAACCAGCCCGCTCCCCAGTAACTGCGGTGGTTCCAGGTCGCCTCGCGGCGACTGGCAATCGTTGCAGTGTTGGTGCACGGAGTCCGGGGGCTGCTGCGCGCGCACTGGATGAAGTCGCCCAGGTCGTCACCGATCAACATGATGACCCTGTGAGTCTCTGCGACAAGATTTCTGCGTACGACTTTTTCGCGGTCCCATTCCGGCCTTTCGTTGGCCAGCATGACGTGATCCGCGTCCGTCTCTATGCCAGCCTCGATCAGGTCCTGAAGCGTAACCTGTTCTTGCGGGCAGGGATGATCCACACCGGCTTTCGGCTCACAGGGCCTGTTGGTGACGAAGAACAATTCGACACCGGCTGCCTGCGCCAGGCGCACAAAGTCCACGGCGCCGGGCAGGGCCGTTGCAATGGTCGTATTGCTCCAGTCGTCGAGCTTGCTGTTGGCGAACGGAGGCTCATAGCTGGCCTGGAACTCGGCGTTGCTGACCGTGGTCTCGTCGATATCGAAAATTATGGCGGGTGGCAGCTCGCTGGCATCGGTTTGACCGGGCAGGGCACTCCAGTCGTTATCGCTGATCGCAGCTTCCAGGAAGTCGCTGGCTGCGCGGTACGCCTGCAGACTGAGCGCCTCGAATTCTGCCGCGGTCAGAACCCACTGTACACCGCCATGCGGCTCGTCCTCTTCATCGGTGCTGACTGTTGCGACGGTGCCAGCGCAGGATACGCAGGTCACCAGCGATGCTGCGAGCACCAGGAGCTCTCTCAATCGTCTGAAAGACATACTCTCCCCCACATCCTGTCTGACCGGCAGAGCCTGCTGCAGCTATCTGGTTTTCATAGGATTTTACACGAATTACAGTGACAGTAACCTTAATTCAGGAAATCCGAATTACGGTGACAGTAACCTTAATTCGGCGCCACCGCAGTTCCCGAATTAAGGTTACTGTCACCGTAATTCCGAGTTAAGGTTACTGTCACTGCAATTTCCTGAAGGATAATCATGCCACGAAGCATGCCACAACATTTTCGTTGGCTGCCGCTGATTTTGATCTTTGCCTGCGCTTGCAGCAGGACGGCAGCAGAAGCGCCCGACCTGACAGTTATTCATTTGAATGATGTCTACCGTATCGATGCCGTTGAAGACGGCAACAGGGGCGGCATGTCGCGAGTCGCCACCATTGTGCGGCGGTTGCAGCCTGACGGGCGTCAGATTCGGATCACGCACGGTGGCGATTTTCTCTACCCGTCCCTGGAGAGCCAGCTCTGGGCCGGCGAGCAGATGATCGAAGCGATGAACTTCCTGAATGCCCTTGCGCCCATGCTGGTGATTCCGGGAAACCACGAGTTCGATCCCCGAACGCCGGACTCGCTGGTGGCAGCTGTACGCCAGTCAAAATTCACATGGCTCTCGGACAATGTGGAATTTGCAACCGGAGTTGCCGAAGTCGACGCAGCATTTCAGCGGGGCTTCACATTTTCGATCGGCGACCGGACCATCGGTGTTTTCTCGCTGACGTTGACGGAAGACCCGAGTGGCGGCGGTCGTGACTATGCGCGTATTGACACAAACTACGTCGACCTCGCCGCAAGACAAATAGAGGCACTCGAATCGAAGGGTGTCGATCTCATAGTTGGTATTACGCACCTGGAACTCGAGGACGACAGAAAGATTGCCAGCCTAAAGGCAACGCACCCGGGTTTCCTGTTTATTGTCGGCGGACACGAACACGAACCGGAGTTCGAGGAGGGCGATGCCGATACCGCGATCATCATGAAAGGCGCTTCCAATGC
>JAHKKM010000236.1 GCA_020027645.1 Pseudomonadota bacterium | reverse complement strand
TGCCAGCTGAAACGCTGCGCTTCTGCCTGGCGGCGGATCTGCAACCAGCGATCCTGATCGTTCGTCCTTGTGTGCAGTGCCCGGTCGACGGCGCTGACGAAATTACTCGCCTGTTGTTCAGGACTGTCGCCGTCGAAGGTGAAGCCGCTCACGCCATTGCGAACGGTGTCCTTCAGGCCGCCTGCCGCATGCACGACGCAGGGCTGTCCGCTGCGCATGGCGAGCATCTGGCTGATTCCGCAGGGTTCGAAACTGCTGGGCATCAGGAACAAGTCGCCGGCGGCATACAGCATGTCGGAAAAGGTGTCGGAGTATCCGCAGAGGAAAAGGAAATTCTCGTGTGCGCGAGCGATTTCCACCATGCGTTGCTGCAGCTTGCTTTCGCCGCTTCCGACCATGATCAGGACACCGGTCTTGCCCAGCCGCTGCAGGATCGCGTCGAGCGCCGTAGCGGCTCCGCCTGCCGGTCGCAGAAACAGGTCTGCCTTTTGTGCGGTGAGTCTGCCGATGCTGGTCACGACGTTGGCGGGCCGCCGGCGTGGCAACCCGCCGATACGTTCAGCGGCCAGGCCATGGATCACGTCCAGTTCGTCGCTACGACCACGCCACTGGTTGAGTTCGGTGCCGATCGTTTCCAGGATGCGCCGCCAGCCAGGCCGTCGCCGGTCGCGCTTGGGATACTCGCAACCATTGAGGATCCCGATCAAACGCTGCCGGCCGGAGGCTTTACGCAGATCCTGTTCAAGACCCTCACCGCCCGAGAACCCGCGCGCCGGATCGCTGGACAAGAGAATTTCCCGCGCGTACGTCGGTGACACGGTATTGATCTTGTCGGCAAGGCGTATGCCGACCGCCATCGGGTTGATGCAGTTGGCATAGCGCGGATCGGCGACCGTGATCGAGTCGTATTTCAGCTCGGGAAACCAGTTTTCGAGCGACGATGAGTCGCCCGACAATGGCCGGATCCCCTGGAACGCCAGGTTGTGGATGGTGTAAACGGTGCGAATGTCGCGCAGGCTGGCAAAACGCGGCTCAAAGGCGCGCAGCAGGCAATAAAGTGCTGCATGCCAGTCATGCAAGTGCACGATCCGCGGTGCCGGTTTGCGGTCCCGCACATAGGTCGCCGCGGCCGCGCACAGAAACGCAAACTTACCGGCGTCGCTGGCAAAAGGCCGCCCGGGTCCGTCGTCAACGTATATGCGCCCGGCGCCTTGCGGGGAAAACAGCGGGTGCTCCAGGACAATGTTGCGCACGCGGGAGTCCGGCCCGGGGACATCGATGACCGCCACCTGGTGAACGCCGAGCCCGAAGGGAATCTCGAGTACTGCAACTTGCCGGGCGCCATCGAGTCTGCCTAACTTGCCGTACGCCGGTGTAATTACCGATGGCTCCCAACCCGCTTCCGCCAGCGCTCGTGGCAGGTCGCGTACGACGTCGCCAATGCCGCCAACTTTGCCACCGGGGAGCGCCGCGTTCTCGGCGGCAACAAAAATAATTTGCTTGTTCGTGATAATTGACGGCCCGGCCTAGCGAGTAAAATGCAATTGCTGTCCTAGCATTTCGGCTGTGACCAGCGTCAGGCCACTGTCGGTAACGCGGAATCCTCGGGCCCGATCGGTGTTGGCATCTTCACCGACGACAGTGCCCTCCGGCAACACCGCACCCCGATCGATGATCGCCCGGTTGATCCGGCACTTCTGCTCGATACGCACGTCCGGCAGCACAACCGAATCGGTCACCTTGCTGTAGGAATGTATGCGGCAGTTC
The DNA here is from genome assembly GCA_020027645.1 of Pseudomonadota bacterium. Lineage (GTDB taxonomy): Bacteria > Pseudomonadota > Gammaproteobacteria > Steroidobacterales > Woeseiaceae > JAKEGN01. Next base: position 2,080 of record JAHKKM010000236.1, on the reverse strand, counting down.
GAGAACAGCAGCGATTTTCTGATGGTCGCGCCCGACACAATGCAGCCGCCCGACACCATGGATTGGATGGCCTCGCCGCGACGATCGGCATCATCGAAAACAAACTTGGCCGGTGGCACCTGGCTCTGATGGGTAAAGATCGGCCATAGCTCGTCATACAGATTGAGCTGCGGAATGACCGTTATCAGCTCCATGTTGGCTTCCCAGAATGCGTCAAGTGTGCCTACGTCGCGCCAGTAAGCCTGCTGCTGGGTATTCGGATCCCGAAAGGGATAGGCGTAGACCCGATAGTTCCTGATGATCGACGGAATGACGTTTCGGCCGAAGTCGTGGTTGGTTCCCGGGGTATCGGCGTCCTTAATTACCTGCTCATACAGAAAACCGGTATTGAACACATAGTTGCCCATCGAGGCCAGGCAGACATCCGGTCGGCCGGGCAGCGGTGTGGGATGTTCCGGTTTCTCGTGAAAATCGATGACACGGCTGTTCTCATCGACGGTCATGACGCCCAGTGATCCGGCAGCTTCGGCAATGGGTACTTCGATGCAACACACCGTCATGTCCGCTTCCTTCTCGACGTGCGCCGCAAGGAAGGGGCCATAGTCCATCTTGTAAATGTGGTCGCCTGACAGAATCAGGACCAACCGCGGTTTATGTGCGCGGATGATGTCGAGATTCTGGTACACGGCATCTGCCGTGCCGCGATACCATTCACCACCGATGCGCTGCGATGCCGGCAGAATCTCAATGAATTCGCGATCGCCTGCATGAGACCACGACCAGCCGTGCACGAGGTGCCGAATCAGCGAGTGCGCCTTGTATTGGGTAAGAACGCCAATTCGCCGCACCCCGGAATTGACGCAATTGGATAGTGGAAAATCAATGATGCGAAATTTTCCGCCGAAATAGAGCGACGGTTTGGCGCGCCATTTCGTCAGTTCGTAAAGTCGGGAACCCTGACCGCCGGCAAGAATGAGAGCCAGCGTGTCCCGCGTCAGGCGGCTGACATAGCGGCTGTCCCCATACTCATTGGTCGCAGGCATCGAATCAGCCTCCTGGTCTTGTCATTGCTCAGCGCACCAGACCGCGCCCGGAGTCGTCGATTCGCTGTCCTGTCGAATCCATCAGGGATGGGCTGAGCTGCTCCGATTGCATGCGCCATCGCCAGTTGTTGCCCGACGTACCCGGAGTATTCAGCCGTGCTTCCGATCCCAAACCAAGGTAATCCTGCATGGGTGCGATTGCAAGTCTGGCTCTGGACGAAAAAGCCAATCTGATCAAATCATTATGAACGGATCCTGCCTTGCCACCGGTGATTTCCAACAGCGCTTTCTGGGTCCTGGCGATTTCCTTTTTGTTGCGGTTGTCGTCCGGACTGCCGTGAAACCAGCCGAGTGTCGTGTCATTGTCATGCGTGCCCGTGTAACAGACACAATTCTCGTCGATGCCGGCGATGTCAAAATTGTCGTTACCGACTTCGAACTGCAGGACCTTCATGCCGGGAATGCGATGTCGTTCGCGCAATGCGTCGACCTCGGGCGTGATCACACCAAGGTCTTCGGCAACGATCGGCAGTTGACCGAGGGCATTTCGCAAAGCGTCGAAGATCGCATCACCAGGGCCTGGCCGCCACTCACCGGTGCGTGCGGTCTTGGCACCGGATGGCACCGACCAATAGGCCTCGAAGCCCCGAAAATGATCGATGCGCACTATGTCTGCAAGCGCCGCGGATTGCCGCAAACGTTCGATCCACCACAAGTAACCGTCCGCCGAGTGCCGATCCCAGTCATACAACGGATTGCCCCACAACTGTCCGTCTTCGCTGAAGTAATCCGGAGGCACGCCAGCCACGTAGCCAGGACGACCATCGCCGTCCATGCTCAGCAGCTCGGGATTGGCCCATGCATCCGAACTGTCCAGTGCGATATAGATCGGCATGTCGCCGAACAGCAGCACGCCGCGTTCGAGCGCGTAATTTTTCAGTTGTTGCCATTGACTGTGGAACAGGAACTGGATGATCTTGATATTTGCAATTTGTGTTGCAGCCTCTGCCTGCAGGCTGCGCATTGCTGCGGATTCC
>JAHKKM010000235.1 GCA_020027645.1 Pseudomonadota bacterium | reverse complement strand
AGCTCGTAGTCGTTGAAATCGTGTGCCGGCGTGATTTTCACGCAGCCGGTGCCGAAGCCCGGATCGACGTAATCGTCGGCAACGATCGGCATACGCCGGCCGACAATCGGCAATATGACTTCCTGACCCACCAGCTTCCGGTATCGATCGTCGTCCGGGTGGACTGCGACAGCGCAATCGCCCAGCATGGTCTCCGGCCGCGTCGTTGCAACCACCAGATGCCCTTTGCCGGAAGCGAGTGGATAACGAAAGTGCCACAGGTTCCCGTCTTCTTCCTGTTGCAGCACTTCGAGGTCGGAAAGTGCCGTGTGCAGTACCGGGTCCCAGTTGACCAGCCGCTTGCCACGGTAAATCAGGCCCTCCTCATAAAGTCGTACGAAGACCTCGGTTACCGCCGCGGACAGGTCGTCGTCCATGGTGAACCGGTCGCGAGTCCAGTCGACACTGGCTCCCATGCGCCGTAACTGTTGTGAGATCTGCCCGCCGGATTCTTTTTTCCACTCCCATACCTTTTCGACGAACTTCTCACGACCCAGGCTCGCACGGCTCAAGCCCTGCGCATTGAGCTGGCGCTCAACGACCATTTGCGTGGCAATTCCCGCGTGGTCCGTGCCGGGCTGCCAGAGCGTGTTACGCCCAAGCATGCGGTGATAGCGGATCAGGGCATCCATGATCGTGTCCTGAAAGGCATGGCCCATGTGCAGTGTGCCGGTGACATTGGGCGGCGGGATGACTATGCAATAAGGTTCACCGCTGCCGCTCGGAGCGAAATAGCCGTTGTCCTCCCAGCGCTGATACTGGCGCCGTTCGATATCTTGCGGGCGGTAGGACTTATCCATGAAGCTCAATCATTGAAAGGGGAGTTGATCACTGCGGCGTCGGCTGGCGGGACTTGTCAGCCGGAATGGCCTGAAGACCTGCTTGTTCAGATATTGTGCGTTTCCAATGTGTGTCCCTGATCGCGATAGGCAGCAAATCGTTGCCTGCTCTGCAGGCGGCTGTCTTCGTCGGAGCTTACAATCTCCGCGACGCGTGGAAAAGCTGCAATATCGACGGGAATATCCGGCGACAGGTTGATCAGCAAATCGCAGGATGCGATGTTGCTTCCGCCACCGCTGCCGATCGTAACCGGCGCTTCGACCGCCTGGCCTGGGCCGATGATCTCGTGTGGCACGAAGCTGCCGTCCCTGAAGGTCCACAGCAATTCATCGATGCGGCTGGCAAGGCCGCCGTCGGCAGTCCGAATGTGCACGGAGTTGTTCAGCCGGTATGCCTTCTCCGCGAGCCGGCAGGCGAACACCTGTCGCGCGGATTCGCCGGCCTCGGTGAGAATGTAGAAATCAATTCGGGACATGCTCAGTGCAAAGCGCCGGCATGCCTCAGCAGGAACTCGGTCAGCACCGGCACCGGCCGCCCGGTTGCACCCTTGCGCAGGCCCGAACGGTATGCCGTGCCGGCGATATCGAGGTGTGCCCAGTTCAGTCCCTCGGTGAACTTGCCGAGGAAACAGGCAGCGCTGATCGCACCGCCTTCGCGCGTGCCGACGTTGGCCATGTCGGCGAAATTACTCCGCAGCAGTCGCTCGTATTCCGGACCCATCGGCATGTGCCAGCAGCGATCGTCCGCTGCAATGCCGGCAGCGGTAATTTTTGCGACCAGGCTGTCAGAAGGGCTCATCACCGCGGTCCGGTAGTGGCCGAGCGCAATTACGCAAGCCCCGGTCAGCGTTGCAACATCGATTATGGTGTGCGGCTTGAAGCGGCGTGAATAGGTCAGCGCGTCGCAGAGTATCAGTCGCCCCTCGGCGTCGGTATTCAAAATCTCGATCGTCTGGCCGGACATGCTTCGTATGATGTCGCCAGGCCGGGTCGCCGTGTTGCCCGGCAGGTTCTCGCACGTCGGCACCACTACGTTGACATTGATCGGCAGCCGCAACTCGGCAGCAATCGCGATGGCTGCCATGACCGATGCAGCGCCGCACATGTCGAACTTCATTTCGTCCATGTCCGGACCCGGTTTAAGGGAAATTCCGCCGGAATCGAAAGTAATGCCTTTGCCAACCAGCACCACGGGTTTGTCTTTGCCACCGCCTTTGTACTGCATGACGATCAGCTTGGCCGGTTCCGAACTGCCGTTGGTTACGGACAGAAACGAACGCATGCCGAGTTTGCGGATTTCCGGTTCGTTTATAATCCTGGTCTGCAGATTGGTGTGCTGCTTTGCCAGACGCTGTGCAGTGCTCGCCAGGTAGCTTGGCGTGCAGACATTCGGCGGAAGATTGCCGAGATCGCGTGCGAGATCCATGCCGCGGACAATGGCGCCGGCATGCTCTGCTCCAAGCATGGCTTTGCTCGCGTCGCCGCGATTCGCCACCGCGATGCCGACACGCTTCAGCGGTATGTCGCCAACGACTTTGCTGCTCTTCAACTCGTTAAACGCATACAGCTTGCTGCCGATGGTTTCAACCGTGTGGCGCGCGAGGTAGTAGGCGTTGGCGTCCTCGACATCTTCGAGTGTCAGGTAGTTGGTGACGTCGTTGATCTTGCTGCCGCGCAGGCACTCGATGGCCGAGCGCAGCGCGTATCGGAATTGGCTCACGTCGAGCGCGCCGGGCTTGCCGAGACCCACGACGACAATTCGCTGTGCGCGAACGCCGCTGATACTGCGAAGCACCCGGCTTGCTCCCAGTTGATCGCAGAGGTCTCCCTGTCGAAGGAGTTTGCGGATCGATCCCCCGGTGGCGGAATCGATATCTTCGGCGCCGCGGCTCAGTTTGCCTTTTTCGTAAACACCGACGATGACAGCATGCCCGGGCCGACTGGCGGCGCCGCTGGTCGTTGTGAAATATTGCATATGCCAGTTTGTTCCTTTCGTGCCCATCGTCGTACTAATCGCCGCCGGGTGCATCCGTGCCCCGGCGAATTGGTATCCGCATGCAGAGTCGCAGGATGCCGCCGACACGGCGCTTTTTTTGTTCGATGGCTTTGCAGCCGGCCGCTGACAGAAGGACTGTCCCGGGTAAATCAAAAAGGGTAGTCTACCCGATCTGAAACCAGCCTAGTTAAGAAAATCACCGAGTTATCGATGCTGCGAATACTGGATCGATACATTTTTCGTGAGATTGCACTCACCTGGCTGGCCGTCACTGCGGTGTTGTTGTTCATCCTGCTGACCAATCAGTTTGCACGGGTACTCGGCGAGGTCGCGAAAGACAACCTGCCGAAAGACGCGGTATTTCAGATTATCGGGCTGACCGCCTTGCAATACATGACGGTGCTGGTGCCGATCGGGCTGTTCCTGTCCATCATGCTTGCACTGGGCCGCCTTTATCGCGACAGCGAATTGCCTGCGATGATGGCTTGCCGCGTCGGACCGGGCGATCTTTACCGGCCAATGTCATGGCTGATGGTGCCGCTGGTGATAGGCGTCGGGTGGCTGGCGATGGACACCGCGCCCAAAGCGCTGTCGGCGATCGAGCGCATCAGCATTGAAGCGCGGCGGCAGGCGGATCTTGCAAGCATCGAGCCGGGCAAGTTCGCGATCGACAATTCCCAGGGCGCGGTTGTCTATGCCGAAAGTGTGTCCGGCCGCGGCGTCGTCGAAAACGTGTTCCTGCAGCGCATGCTCGACAATGGCGTTGTCGAAGTCATCGTTGCCAAACGCGGCGAGCAGCGCGAGTCGGACGATCCGAACACACGATATTTTGTACTGTTCGACGGCCGTCGCTACGAGGGCGTGCCCGGGACATCGAAATTTCGCGTCATGGAATTCGCAGAACACGGCATCCCTTACCAGCTTCCTGGTGTCGAGGCCGAGCAACCGGAACCGCGCGCCATGCGCACGCTGGACCTGATGGTCTC
>JAHKKM010000234.1 GCA_020027645.1 Pseudomonadota bacterium | reverse complement strand
CGCAGGCCACCCGAAAGCGATCGCGTGCCTTTTGACGATCAGTTCGGATCGTCTTCCTCTACCGCATCCTCAACGTCGTCTTTCACTTCGTCGATCGCGTCATCAATCTTGTTGCCGGTGGTTTCACCGCCTGCCTTGATGTCTTCGACTGCCTCATCAATTTTCTCACCGGCTTGTTCCAGCGTGCCCTGCTTTTCGCAGGCCAGGAGTAGGAACGCCATTGGTATCAGCATTAGCCATTTCATGTTATCGATCTCTTATTGAGCTATATTTGACATACTCGTCGGCGAATTGCCGATACGAACAATCACGATACAAGCAATCGTGATACGTTTAATCACCTTGAAGCGGCGCCGCGGAAAAGCTTCATCACCGCTATCAATATGACTGCGCCGACCAGCGAAACCATAAGCCCGCTAAGGCTCAAGTTTCCCTCGTTGATGGTTGAAGTTCCGAACGCACCGCCAAAAAGCCAGCCGCCCAGAAAAGCTCCGACGATACCGACAACCACATTGAGCAACACTCCTTGACGGCCGTCCGTTCCCATGAAGATGCTCGCTACCCAACCGATCAGGCCGCCAACTACCAGCCAAATTATGATATTCATGACTCTTTACCTCGCTCTTTTAACTGCAGCTAGTGTGCGCGCGTTGCGCAGTCGCGGTCTGTACGCTGCCGTACAAATACAGACGATAACGATTCGACTCACAACCAGTACTCCCAAGCCCGTGCGTACAGCTCCTTCACCCGCAACTGCAGCGGGCGGCGCTCCCACTCCTCCAGAATTACGGCGTCAGACTCCGCCAGATCCTGTTCGAACATTGACCTCACCTGGTCGCCAAACTCCTGCCCCAGCACTACCGCATTTAATTCGTGGTTGTGGAGGAAGCTTCGCCAGTCGAGATTGGTCGAGCCGACCGTCGCCCACACGCCGTCGATCAGTGCCGTCTTGGAATGCAGTAGTGCGCCATGCCGCTCGTAAATTTTTACGCCCGCTCGCAACAAGGGGTCGTAATAGCGACGGCCCGCATGGAACACCAACCAGGAGTCGGTGACACTCGGCAGAATCAGCGTTACATCGACGCCGCGTGCGGCGGCTGCCTCGAGCGCAGCGAGAAGTTGCGGGTCCGGAACAAAGTAAGCGTTCGTGATGTACACACTGGTCTCGGCGCTTCCAATGGCCGAGAGCAGCGTCGCGTAGATAAGACTGTAGGATTCGTCGGGCGTGCTGCCAATCGCTCGCACAACCTCTCGGCCGGCTTTCCTGAGTTTCGGAAAGTACTTCACGGCCTTCAACGGCGGGCCTTTCTGCCCCTCCCAGGTCTCGAGAAACAACTTCTGGAACTCGGCCACGACCGGCCCGGTGATTTGCAGGTCGGTGTCACGCCATGCCGGGCTATCTTCGGATCGGACTTTCGAACCCTTGCTGAATGAGCCTCCCGAGTAAACAGCACTGATGTTGATTCCACCGAGAAATGCTGTGCGTCCGTCGATAATCATCAGCTTCCTGTGATCGCGCTGATTTACTTCCCATCCCTTGCGTGCCTCCAGCGGGTTCACGGGATTGAATTCGAGTACTGCGATGCCGCTGTCGGTGAGCTGCGCGAAAAAGGTGCCGGGAGTCCCCAGGGTACCGACGCTGTCTCGTATGAGATTGACCTGGACGCCCTGCTTCTGCTTTTCTATCAGCGCTTCAGCGAAACGCTGACCGACATCGTCGTCCTCCAGGATGTAGGTTTCCATATTGATGTGGTCGCGCGCCTTCATGATGGCTGCGAGCATTGCCTGGTAAGTCACCGGACCATCCTTGAGTAGCAGCACCTTGTTGCCCGTTGTCAGCGGACTGCCAACAATCGCTTCCTCCAGCGCCAGATGGCGGTCGAAGATGCCGGTGTCCTCGCCCCGCCTTTGCAGGTCGTCGATGATCGCCTTGCTTCGCGCTGCCGACAACGGTCCGCGCTCGCCTTCCAACTGCACAGCAGTGCCAGGGCGGCGGGCCAGATCGGGCACGATGGTCGGCAGCCTGCTGCAGGAAAACACACCGGCAAGAACGAGGATGATCACGACGGCAAACAAGCCGAGCAGAACTTTCTTTCGCGTGCTCATGTTCTTCATCTTGATGTGGTGACGGATACGTTTGCCCAGCGACATCTCAACTGGCCGAGCACTTTCGTTCGGCGCAGCCCTGCGCTAGTTTGAAATGCCTTTGGGTGTGCGCAGGATGATGGTCTGCGTGTCCAGCAATTCTTCCAGCAACGGCGAGCCGTCCGCTTGATTTAGCGCGGTATCGATCTGTGCGAGCGCCTCGCTGTTTCGACCCTGAGCCACCAGTGTCATTGCCAGGTTATTGCGCGCGATGAGCGATGCGTCGTCCTTTCGCAGCATGGCAAGATAGAGTGCCTCTGCCTCGGAGAAATTGCCGAGTGCGTATTGCGCGTTCGCCAGACCGAACAGGAGAGCGGCGTCATCGGGCCATTGCGACAGCCCGGCCAGCCATGCGCCTCGTGCCGCCAAGTGATGCCCGGTCTGTTCAAGTCCCGCGACGGCCTCGATGTAGCGGCTGCGATCGGGGTCAGCCGGTAACTCGCCGGGCCTGAGAGTAGTCATAGCCCAGAAATCACTGCGCTCCCAGGTGCGCAGAAACACAGGTGTACGCATTACGCGCCGTTCGTCCGTGCCTGAACGAAGAGTAATTTGATCGCTGTCCGCGTCCGCACCGACGACCACCGCATAATGCCAACGCGGTGCCCAACTGACACCGAGGTTCTGCAGCACCAGCACCGGCCGGCCGGCCGCCAGCTCCGCTGTAATCGAGGCGAGCCCGGGTGCGAGCACGTAGGGGACTCTCTCCGCCGCGCGCGAAGCCGCGAGGATTTCTGTTTGCAAGCTGCCCTGACGCGCTGGCAGGAAGACCTGCGCGGCCACGTCATCCAGCGTAGTTTCAACACCACTCGCCGTTAACAGCGTCATGAGAGCTGCGGGCCCGCACTGAAATTGCTGCTGCGAATAAAAGGGCGTATCGACAAGTTCGAGCGGGCTGGGCGCCGGCCCATAATTGCTCACCGAAGGCGGCATCGCAACACAGCCGGTCAGGATCCAGAAAATAAAAAGGGCCGACGCTTGCGCGGCCCTTCTTGACCAGCCAACCAACTGCGAAGTGTCGAACGTCTTCACGTGGCCTTAAAAATGTCCGTAACGCCCATGAGTTCCAGAATAATCAGTACCAGGAATACTATGCCTATTACGGCAATCGCGTCCCCGCCTGCCAGGTGCTTGTCCAGGCCACCTTCCATCGCAAGTAATTCGGCGTCGGTCATGTTGCCGACCCGTGATTGAACTGCCAGCGGATCCACACCGAACTTGACCAGCTGACTGGCCACGTCCTGTCGCGCGAGAAACGTTTCTACGCGTGTAATGCGCGCATCCCGTGACTCGCTTTGAATAACTTGCTGCGTGCCAATCATGGCGGCGCCGGACGCCTGCGCAAGACCAAGGCTCAATAGCGAGAGTGAAACGAGCCTGACGACGAAATTTCGTAACATTTTTGAGTGCATCTGGAGTATCCCTTGCTTTGCTTAATCAGCTTAATCTGGTGAGAAGACAGTGTGCGGCAGCTTCGAATGAAACCGAGTCGCCTTTATGTGCACATTTGAGGCCTCACTTTGCGCGCTGCTGAACCGCATCGTCTGTACGCTGCCGCACAGATCACTCACCCTTGCTGTCGTCGCGCAGGAAGGATCCGAGGAATTCCAGTGTTGGAGAATGATCGCAGATGACCTTGAGACTGGTGGCAATCGGTACCGCCATCAGTGCACCCGCGATGCCCCAGAGCCAGCCCCAGATGACGACAGAAACGAACACGATCGCCGGACTGAGCGCCATTCGGCGTCCGAGCACGGCCGGTGTTACCACCTGCCCCTCCAGGATAGTAAGGACGAGGAACGAGCCCGGGACCGTCAGTGCTTCGGCAGGATCGGGAAACGTCGAAAGAGCGACAAGGGTAAGAATTGCTGCAGAAACGACTGCGCCAATGTACGGTGCAAAATTGAGTACCGCCGCCATTGCGCCCCACAGTAAGGGGTTTGGCATCTCCAGGACGTACATGCACAGCGCAACGGCGCCGCCGAGGAAGAAGTTGATCAGTGTAACCACCGCCAGGTATCTCGACATATCGGACTGCACGCGGCGTGCAATCGAAACGATGCGACGTCGCTCTGACCAGCTACGCCCGCAGCGGGTCAACTTGCGCAAGATGCTGTCGCCTGAAGCCATAAGGAAAAAGCTGAGAAAGATGACAATGCCAATGGCAGTCAGCATGTTGGGGAGGCCCCCCACAACATTCTCCAGCATGCCCGGTCCCTGTATGGTGACCGACGGCGTCGTCTCGGGCGCGTTGACTGTCCCAAGTTCGTTGACCTCGTCTGCCAATTCCTGGAAGTCTGCCATTGGACCTTTGGCCGGCAGTATGTCGTCTTGCAGTCCGCGTATGGCTTTGGGTGCATCGTTCAGCCATTTCTCTGCCGGTCCTGCCAGAGCGAGGACCGCAAGCGCAGTGACACTCATGATAGTGCCCACGATAAGTGCCGCCGATAAACTTTGCGGAATGCGCCAACGCGCCAGGTACCGTACTACCGGAGAGAACGTAATACTGATGAATATGGCAATCGCGATCGGGATTAACAGGCCGGCGGCGAAATACAGGGTATAGATGACCGCCAGCACCGATAGCACGACGGCAGCCATTGGCCAGCGATTCGAAGACGCTTTGCCGAACCCCGATTGTTGGCCATCGGACGCGCCAGTCTCTGTTGTATCGGGTAGCTCTTGCACAATTTTTGCGGATCGGTCCGGAGTGTCCTGCACTCAGCAGTAAAGAGACTGACCGGCTCCGTTCACCGCTGTCCTGCGGCCGGATTGTCCGCTCTTGGCTGAGCCAATGTGACTCGACGATGAGCCAGTTCCCACGCCAGCCAAAACGAATTGATGGCAGTAATCATCGAGCGTCGCCTGGCGGCGGTTTCCGGTACCGACGAACGCCCGGCTGCCCACCAGGCGCCGACGGCAAATGTCCATGCAAGCGTATCAAGACTGCCCACACTGCTCCTCAGCCACAACTTCAGGTTGCCACGAGCGTGTCTAGCCTCTCGTTTCTTTTCACTGGCGCGAGCGGAGAGCATGTCAACGAACTGCTTTTGTTGCGTCCATGTCATGGGTCACCTCCTGCGAGTGCCGGAACTGCTGGCGTGTTGCGGCGAAATTGAGGTGGCAACTAAGCTTGACGGCGCCTCGCCATAGCAGCCATGCAGCGAGTGCGTGCAGCAAGCTGAGTGAGATCAAGGTCAGCCAGAGCGGTATGCCGAACTGCAGCAGCGCGTATACGAGACCGGCCACGACAAGACCCCAGGCACCGAGTAAGAACACAGCGGATAACGTACCCATCAGCACCATCAGCGTTACGCTGATCGCCGCCAGCCTCGCTTCTGCGAGGGCGAGCTCGGTCGTTATCCGGATACGAGAATTCGTCGCCGACATCCAGTCGGCGACAATTGTCGTAATACTCGCGGTTTCAGGTGCGGCACCCGGCACTGATTCTGCGGTTGCAGACATTTGGCAATTTCTCTTTTAACGGCGCAGCAGTGCTGTCGCCAGAACGCCAGCGGCGAACGCAATGCCGGCTGCTGCAATGGGACGGTCTTTGACAAATGCTTCGAGCTTCGCCAGCGACTTCTCAACCTGTGCGGTTGCCGCCTCTTGTGACGACTCGAGTTTCGTGCCGGCCTTGACTGCCCCAGCGCGCAGATGCAACTCGAGTTCATCGGCCTTTACTGCGGCACTGTCAATAGTCTCGTGCGCTGAGCTCGCAATGCGCTGTGTAATTGACCGGTGCGGCTCGACGTTCGGCGCCACGGAACTGGCAATAACAGTTGTCGAGTCTTTAAGTGGAGCTGATTCTTGCGTTTTCATGATTTTTCCTTAGGGAATTGCGAAATGTGCCTGTCCGCCCATGCGGACATCGCACTTGTTAAATTGCCGTCTGTATGCCCGGGAATCAGCCGATTACGGGCTTGCCGTTTTCGATGCGGATCCGCCTGCCCGGATCGTCCTGCATCCAGACCGTCTTCTCTTCACCGTTCAGCAAATACGTTACCTCGTATCCAGCCGGTTGCTCATGGCTTTCCTGCGTCGTCTCGCACACTCGTTGGTTGACTTGATCCACGTTCCGTTCTTGCATGCCTTCCTGCACTTTATTCCCGGAATAGCCACCTACGATGGCGCCGCCGACTGTCGCGGCCTTTTTGCCGTCACCGTCGCCAATCTGGCTGCCGACCAAGCCACCGATTACTGCACCGGCTACGGTGCCTGTTATCTGATTGGGATCCTGGGTTGGGCGTTGCACAGAAACGAGCTGATCGCTGCATTCCTCACGCGGAATGGATACCGTCTCGGTTACAGGCGATACGTTCAGCACTTCTGCGTAATTCTTCGAATCCAGCATTTGGTATCCGGCTGTCGCGCCTAATGCAGTGACCGCTATGGCACCCACGATGCCACCGATCACAAGTTGTTTGCTTATCACTGTTTTCACCATGTGCCTTTATGATTTATCCGTTGACGCCGCCGGTATTGCTGATGGCGGAATCTTGATGAGGATGCATTGTCCGCGGTCAAAGTACGGGCGTCTGTGCGGTGGCGTACTTTGTGACCGATGTTTACGGTGTGCGAAAGAGAGAATTTGGAGTTGCGCAAGACAGAGGTCGCACTGCTATCGATTGAAAGCCTTGCCTCACCAGCAGCTGTTGCCGTTACGTTTTCGCCTTGCAGCGCGACTCGAAACCGCACCTGAAATCTTTCAAAGCGGCAACAAAAAGGCTCCTTGATGGAGCCCTTTTATTTATTTCATGGCGCGCGACGTGCAGGATGCACGAGTGTCGCGAAGGCCATGGATGGCCGAGAGCAACCCCGGCGAGATTGGCTCGAGTCGCCGCGAGGCGATTCTCGGGCCCAATCCGTCCGCAGTATCAATTGGGTTCGCACAAGATAATCGCGGATTGATCTTTAGCTTCATTTCCAAACTGGCGGCTTAGTGCTTCGCCCGCCTTCGGCGCCCAAAACGCTGGCGCGTTTTGTCGAACTTGTGACCCCTGCCTTCGGCGGTCGATTGATTAAATATTGAGTAACCGAGTGGATTTCAGCTGTCGGCACTGGTACCCGTGAGTCTCGACAGCCAGCCTTACAGAACGAGGCACCGAACCGTTGCGCAAAGACGCGCAA
>JAHKKM010000233.1 GCA_020027645.1 Pseudomonadota bacterium | reverse complement strand
CAGATTTTCGAGCGCGAGAACTGCGCGCAGTGCCATACACCATTACGATTTACCGACAGCAATAATGCATCGACCCTGCATAACGTAGGCACCATGACGTCTGCCAGTGGCAATCGCCTTGGCGGACCGCTGACAGGAATCGACACGCCTACACTGATCGGAGTTTGGCAATCGGCTCCGTTCCTGCACGATGGTTCGGCGTATGACGTGACCGAGGCAGTCAGCGCACACAGTGGCCTTGGCATCAGTCTGACGACCGCGGAGCTGAACCAGCTTGGCGCGTACCTGGAGCAACTGGATAACGAGACTCGGAGCATCAGCAACGTTGGACCGGCTGCCCCGGTGCAGTTTGGCTCTGTCAATGTGAACCAGCCGAATGGCACAACCTGGCACTCGGTCACTTTTGCGCAACCGTTTGCGGTTTCGCCGATCGTTGTCATGGGTCCGCCTTCGTACCAGGACCCGGCACCGACAACCGTCCGAGTACGCAATGTCAGCGCAGCAGGGTTCCAGTTTCAGATCGACGAGTGGGAGTACCTCGACGGCGTGCACGGAACGGAAACCATTGCCTGGATTGCTGCCGAGCCGGGTGTCCATGATCTCGGCGGTATTACCGTTGAGGCAGCCTCTCATGCGCCGATTTCAAACAAGTGGAGCACGCCGACTTTCGCAGCATCGTTTAGCGTGCTGCCGACCGTTATAGCACAGGTTGTGACGACCAACGAGCCCACGGCGATTTCCTTGCGAATTCGGAATCTGACGAGTGCGAATTTCCAGATCAAGGTTGCTGAGGAAGAAGCTCAGGATGGCACCCATGCAAACGAGACTTTGCATTACATGGCGTTTACTTTGGGCACTGGCACTGTTAACGGCAGTGCGATTGCGGCTGGCAAGTCCGGGCCGAATGTCGGGAATGGCGTGAAGACCGTGACCTTCGGCGGCAATTTCCCGGCCCCACTTTTTCTTGCTACCTCGCAAGGATTTAACGGCGACCCTGCAGCGGTTCGGTATACAACGCTGTCACCGGACCATGCTGATATTTTCATGGAAGAGGAGAAATCCGCCGATGCAGAAACGAACCACGCCCTTGAGAATGTTGGCTGGGTTGTTATTTCGAATCCGTAACCGGCGCACGGCCGCCATGAATGGCTTCGGTTGACCCATTGTTTCATTGACGGGTCGCTCCCGGCATTGCGGATGCACCTTGATGTCAGCACGAGTAGACTTCCCTGTACAATTACTGGGGGCTATGCTTTACGGCATGGCCGTTCTGGTGTCCGCCGCTCCAGGGACCGATAAATCTGCCCAGACATCTGGCGTCACTCAAAGTGGCAATTACGCAGTGCGCATGTTTCCGGAGTCGGGCCCGCCTCGTGTTGCAGAAATACAAAATTGGGTTTTACACGTCGAAGCGATCGACGGTTCCCTGTTTATACCTCGCCAGCTTGTGTTGAGTGGTGGAATGCCCGGGCACGGGCATGGCCTGCCAACCGAACCCAGGATCAGCCGCTACCTGGGTAACGGCGATTACCTGGTCGAAGGCGTGAAGTTCAACATGCCGGGAACCTGGCAGCTGATCGTCGGGGTCACCGGCCCACAAGGACCGGAACAGGCGGTTCTGGAGGTTGTTATCGCCAGCCTCGGTGCAACGCCCGTGGCGGAAGCCGACGACTGGTCAGCGGCAGAGCTGCAATTAATGAAATCCCTGTCTCTCGATAGCCTGGCTGCAGCGAACCGGGATGCATCCAATCGATTCAGTGGAGTGACTGCTGCCGCCGATCTCGGTGAATTGCTTTTCAATGACAAGGGCTTGAGCGGATCAGCTGCGGTCGCCTGCGCCACCTGTCACAAATCGAGCCGGGCTTTTGCCGACGACAAGCAATTCAGCAAGGGAACGGCAGCCACACAACGGAACGCGCCCGGACTATTGGGTGTGTCCTATCACAAGTGGTTCTATTGGGACGGGCGCCGGGACAGCCTGTGGGCACAGGCGATAACGCCGATAGAAACACCGGGTGAGATGGACAATCAACGCGTAGACGTCGTGCGCTACGTATTGCAGCAGGACAGGTACAGCAAAGTCCTGAAAACGATCGGGGCTGCCACGATCGACCCTTCCGACCGGAAGCGATTTCCACCCGGCGCGGGACCTTTCGCTCCGGCGGGCGGTTCGCAACTCTGGTGGTCGATGCAGCCTGCGGACCGGGATGCAGTAAACAAGGCATTCTCTGACATTGGAAAAATACTGGCGGCGTACATGGAGCGATTGCAGCACGCGCCGTCGCGATTCGATCGCTTCGTCGACCAACTGGAATCGGGCGACCAGGAAGCCGCGAACGCCGTACTGTCCGTCGATGAGCGACAGGGCCTGAAACTATTCCTCGATGTCCGCCGATCACTTTGCCTGCGCTGCCATAACGGCCCGCTGTTCACCAATTTTGGGTTCCACAACATCGCGACCGGCATTTCCAGTGACGGGCAGCTGGACTTCGGACGAATGCTCGGCCTGCAGGCTGCCATGGTGGATGAATTCAACTGCCAGGGGCAGTACAGCGACGCCCGGAAAGTGGATTGCAAGGAGATGCGCTTCGTCGCCGAAGAGCATTCGGCGCAAGGCGCATTCAAAGTGCCTGGGCTCAGGGATGTGGCGATGACGGCACCGTACATGCACGATGGACGCTACACCAGCCTGAGCGACGTGGTGGAGTTCTATACTCAGCAATCCGACCCCGAAGTGGCACCCAGTGAAATTGCTGCGGTGAACCTGACACCGGAAGAACTTGGCCAGCTCGTTGCTTTTCTGGGTACGCTCACTGGCAAGCGTTAGAGCAGCCCCTGTCCAAAAGCGGTTTGATAAAACACATGCCTGATATGGAATCCACAAAGTTGCCGATGCCCAGTCCCAGGCTGCGCGGCTCGATCGACTCTCCCTGGCCAGCGATGGCGTTGGCAGCCGTACTTTGCTGTATAGGCATTTGGTGGGGATATACCGAGATCTGGAATGCCGACCAGATGGCGTTCAAAGATCATTTCCGAAAAGGCGCTTTGCCTTTTTCGCCTTTGAATTTCGACAAGCCGCCGCTCTACAGCTACCTCAATTTTGTTTTTTCGGTCGCGCCGCGAGAAATTGCCGTTCGAACTTTCGAGCTTGTGACAGGAAACGAATACGGCGAACGGCTCGATTACCTGTCCGTGTGGCTTGCGAAGTTGTTACAGGTCTTGTTCGCCTGCGGATCGGTTTACCTGTTGTGGAAAATCGTCGCGCGGTTCTCCGGGCCGGCCGCCGCCGTGCTGCCGGCACTTTTGCTCGCTACGTCAGCGGGATTCATCGTACAGGCTCACCTGATATCGACGGACTTGCCGGTCGTCTTCTTCATGTTGCTGGCATTCTGGGCATGCCAAAGGATTCTTGAAAACCAGACGCTCCGCGCCTACGTGTTTGCGGGCATATGCATTGGATTGACCGGGGCGATGAAGTACAACGGGCTCGTTGTCGGCCTGGCGTTGCCGGTATTCCATTACTTTGGGCAAACCCGTGGAGGATTGCTTCGCGCCACCTTTGACCCCCGCTTTATTGCAGGCCTTGTGTCGGTACCGGCTGGGTTTCTGCTCGGAAATCCGTATGCAGCGATCGAATTCAAGCGTTTTGCCGCAGATCTCAACTACCTGTTCACGACTTCGCCGGAATACGTCGGCGCCAGCGGCGAGGCCCGGTACGATGCCAACCTGCTGCAGACCCTGGCGACCGATCATGTCGGATGGCCGCTGTTTGCCGTACTGGTTGCCACCGTACCAGTCGCCTTGTACCTGGCTGTCAGAGACGGCCGGTCCGGCCGTGCAGCGACGTTTTGGGCGGCAGCGTCGATTGCGCTTTTTTATGCGGTGTATTTCGCGACCCGC
>JAHKKM010000232.1 GCA_020027645.1 Pseudomonadota bacterium | reverse complement strand
TTCGCAATGGGTCATGGCCAGAATGATTACAAGACCCAGCCGAAGCGAGTTGCCAAGGTGACCAGCGAAAAAGAGGCAGACTGGAATCGCAGGATCGGACGCGAGTTCTATCAATACTTTCGCGCCAGAGATCTCGATGGCTTGGGCACCCTCATGGACTCGGGCTACATCCAGCACCATTTCACAATGGCGGATGGCGGCTGGGCCAAGTTTCGTGAAATCCTGGAACGAACATTCAACGTCGGAAACCCTGCGCCGGATCGAGTCAGGAGTACCGGTGGACCGACGCCCGCGCAGCTCCCTTACGGGCCAGTGCGAATCCTCACCGAAGGCAACTTTGTCTGGGTGTATTCCAATGCACTTCAGCGTCGCAACGGCGGTAAGGTCTCTGTCCGGTCCGACCTACCGCCACCTCGATGAACAGACAATCACGGTCCTACCCTTCGCGATGGACGCGTGCGGCAATAATGCGGTGCGAGAGAAGCGAGGGAGCTTAAAGACGCGTGGATGGTTCGCTTCGACCGTGACCGTCCTCGGCGCAGCCCTTGCGTCACAGGTGCACGCCCAAAATCCGGCTGACACGCCCGTGAACCAGCTCGAGCAGGTGGTGGTTACCGCACAGCGGCGCGAGGAGTCCATCCTCGAAACGCCCGTGACCGTCACCGCAATCGGTGGCGACATCCTCAAGCAGCAGAATGTGCAGGAGCTCACCGACCTGGTCCCCCTTACGCCGGGACTCGAGATCGAGCCGGACGCGGGTCGTACTGCGATCCGTCTGCGCGGTATCGCAACATCCGATGGCTCGCCGGCGTCGGAAAACACAACGGCGCTGCATGTCGACAATATCTACCTCTCGCACCGCGCGGCTCTCGACGGTTACTTCTATGACGTGGATCGCGTCGAAGTGCTGCAGGGTCCGCAGGGAACGCTGTACGGACGCAACACGGCGGCGGGCAGTATCAACATCATCTCGCGTCGGCCGGTGCAGAAGCAGCAAGGGTCCGTCGAAGTGGAGTTCGGCACTTATGGTCATCGCCGCGTCCAAGGCATGCTGAACGTGCCCATTACGGATACATTGGCGGTGCGCAGCGCATTCCAGTCGACGACGAACGACGGCTATTTCGACAGCGGTATCGATGCGAACCGGTCTACATATGGCCGCCTATCCGCTCAATGGAATCCCACGGACCGTGTGTCGGTGTACGCCAAGCTCGACTTCGGCGATTCGCGGCGTCAGGGCGTCGGCACGGCGTTGCTCGGCGTCGTCGACAATACGAATCCGGACCACTGGACCCTGACCCGGCTCGACGAGGATGACGGGTTCAACGATCGGCTGGCTCACCCACGGGATGCCTCCGCTGCCGGCGACGCGATCGACCAGTCGTTCATCTCCAACAAATTCTGGGGTGTGATGACCGAGATCACGTTCGACCTCACCGACAACACGCAGTTCATCGTCAATGCAGCCCGGATCGAAGAGAAGAATCGGTCGCGCACGGTCAATGAGGAAGGTGAGATCAATGCCGGCGGCCTCGGCTACAACTTCTTCGGTGGTCCCGCCGATGACCGCAGGATCGGCAGGCCGTGGGTGGAGAATGTGCTGGATGCCCGGTTTCAGGGAGTCCTGGCGGATCAGCTCGACTGGACCGTCGGCTACTTCAGATTCAAGGACGACACCAATGAGCCCGAGGGCAATGCGACTGGCGTCGCATTCAATGCGCCCATTTCGCTGTCCGAATCAGACGCCTATTACGGCCAGGTAACCTGGACGCCGCCGGCGATCGACCGCTTGCACATTACCGTGGGTGGGCGCCATACGGAAGATTGGAAAAAATGGGATTTCCAGGTGGTGCTGTTCGACTCGTTCGTGGTGGGTGGCAGTGGTGGGGTGCTTGAGAAGGACTGGGAAAACGACGATTGGAAAGTGGGTCTCGCATGGGACTTGTCGGATAGCAGTTTGCTCTACGCGAATGCTGCGACAGGTTACCGTTCCGGTAGCTGGTACCCCGGACCGCTGCCGCAGTACGGGCCGGAGCACGTCGATGCCTATGAACTGGGCTGGAAGGGCCGCTTCCTGAACAACCGCCTCGATCTGGTCGCCAATGCGTACTACTACGAGTACTCGGACATGGCGATCGGATTCGATGCATTGAATACGCTGTCGGGTGAGTACGAGGCGAGCATGTTCAACCTCGGGCTGGCGGAAATCACCGGGTTCAATATTGGCGGCACCTGGCTGGTCACGGATACGGACCGACTCGCCTTCAACCTCGACTACACGGACTCGGAGATCAAGGAGTTCGACTTTGCGGCAGCGCTGGCACAGTTCGGTCCGCAGTACAACCTCGATGCGGCATTCGATTGGACGGGACTGGCCTTGCCGAACACGACCCCGTGGCGCCTGACGCTGGCCTGGAACCATACGTTTAATCTCGGTAAGGGCACGCTGGATTCGCGGCTGCAATCCGTCTGGAATGACGCTCGGTACGAGGGGTACCGGGAAACCACACAGGTGCAGTACGAATTCGCAGGCTACCGAATCGACTCGTACTTCACGCTCGACTGGAACCTGATCTACCAGCCGGGCGATGCGCAGTGGCATGCCGGGCTCTACGTCACCAACATCACGGACGAGATCGTGCCGAACTCATTGCGCGGCGGCGACGAAGCACCGGAGGGTACGCTGGCCGGTACGTTGCCAGCGAACCAGGCTTATCTCACCGGCACGCTGCGCGCACCGCGGGAATTCGGAATTCGCTTCGGCTTGGATTTCTGAGGAGCGATGCGAGGATGAGCAGCTACCGTATACCATCGTCAATAATGGTCCTACCTTTTTTGCCGATGAGTTGCTACTGCCGGAGCTGAGTGCCGTCTGGAAGTTGTTCTGATAATCCAAAAAAAGGGGGGGGTCGAGTCATGCATCCACTAGTGGGTACAGCTGTAACTTGTCTGTCAATTTCTGCAGTTTCTGCATCCGTCAATGCGCAGGTTCCTGATGCACCAGGCAAAGGGCAAACAACGGCCCTCGAAGAAGTTATAGTCACCGCGCAGAAGCGCGAAGAGCGGCTGCAGGATGTGCCGATCTCCATAGCCGTGCTGGGCGGCGACACGTTCGACAAATCCTCCGATCGTGGCGTCCTCGAAGCCGTGGGCCGCGTGCCGGGCGTATTCTCGGGGGTGTCCAACCAAGGCGGGCGACAGGGCGGCAATCCGATGGTCGTGATCCGCGGCGTCTCTTCACCATCGTCCGGTTCGAGTACGACCGGTTACTACCTCGACAGTGTCCCGTACTCACGTAACGGACAATCCAATGTGCCGGATCTCAACCCGTATGACCTCGATCGGGTGGAGGTGTTGCGCGGTCCGCAAGGCACGCTGTACGGAGCCACTGCGCTCAACGGCGTGGTACGCGTCCTGACCAAGAACCCCAATCTGCAGGAGTTCGAGCTCAAAACCCGTGGTTCGCTGCAGAGTACCGAGCATGGCAGCGAAAGCTATTCCGGTGACGCGGCCGTCAACGTGCCGCTGATCCAGAACAAGCTCGCTGCCCGCGTCGTACTCGGCTATCAGGATCTCGGCGGATGGATCGACAAGCCGAACCTTCCCTCCGGCCCCAAGAAGGACGACAACGACACCGAGAAGACGACTGCGCGCGTGAAGCTCGCTGCCAAGCCGAGCGACAACTTCTCGGTCGGGCTATCCGGCTGGTTCCAGCGCGCCGATAGCGGCGCACCGCCGTCGTCCCCTGACGGCGGCCGCACGAATGTCTCCCGACAGGATGAATACAGCACCTTCGACTTCAATATCTACAGCCTCGATCTGGGCTACGACACCAGCCTGTTCTCGATCAAGAGCGCGACGAGTTATATGGACCTGGAGTCCGGGTACGGCTTCGACCTCACGGGGTTCTTCGCGGCACTCAACCACACCGACAGCAGCATATTCACCGAAGAGGTTGTGCTGAACTCCACGGGCGATGGGCCGTGGCGCTGGACTCTGGGCTCCATGTATCGTGACAGCCAGGATGATTCGTTCAGCTCGCGCAGTACGGGAATTACGGCGCTGGACCCGCCGGATATCGTTCACAACGAGTCGAAGTCCATTGCTGTGTTCGGCGAACTGACCCGCGTGTTCGCGGACGGCCGGTTCGAATTGACGGGCGGTCTGCGTTATTTCAGGGACAAAGTGCGGGATTGGGAAGACTCGCGTTCTACAGCCCCGTCACCGCCCAATGCGGTTGCTGGTATCCC
>JAHKKM010000231.1 GCA_020027645.1 Pseudomonadota bacterium | reverse complement strand
CGCAGACCGTCGAATGCCATCATGGCTTTGGTGAGTGGCAAGACGCTGTCGGCATCGGACAGGAGATCGCCGCGCAAACCGAACTGCTCGCGCGCCAGCATGACCGCGGTGCCATGATCGCCGACACTGCCGCTTAGCAACAGCACATCGCCGCTCCTGATGCGCTTCAGCGAGGGCACGACACCCGGCAGCCTGACGCCAACGCCCGTGGTCGCAAGATACAGTCCGCCACCTTCGCCACGGCGTACCACCTTGGTGTCGCCGGCGCTGACCTTGACCCCGGCAGCATCCGCAGCTTTCGCGAGGCTCCGTACGATACGATCGAGCGTCGCAATTTCCATGCCTTCCTCGATGAACGCATTCAGCGTCAGATACAAAGGCTGCGCACCGGAAACCGCCAGGTCATTGACCGTGCCGTGTACCGCCAGTGAGCCGATATCGCCGCCCGGGAACTCGAGCGGCTGCACGGTGAAGCCATCGGTCGTGATCATGACTTCGCCCCCGTTCAGGGCGATCGGCACGGCATCCGCCTGCACATCAAGACCGCTGTGACCCAGATGCCGCAAGAAAATCTCGTCGATGAGCTCGCGCATGAAACGACCGCCGTTGCCGTGCGCGAGACTGATGTGTTCGTCATCCATAGACGCGATTCCTTTTGCTTGACAGCGCCGATTGCGCGGCAAGCTCCGCTGCCTGGCCAAAACCCAGTGCTGCATCGTTGCACGGCAATTTTGCCGCAATGCGCACATCGAATCCGTCGGACTTAAGCATTTGCGCCGCCTGCTCGCACAACATTCGGTTCTGGAACACGCCACCGGTCAGGCCAACCCGGTCGACCTGCCTTTGCTTACGCAGTTGCTGCGCCTGCGTCAGAATGACCTTCGCCATCGAGGTGTGAAAGGTCTCAGCTCGAACCTCTCGCGCAATCGAGGTGTCGGCCATCCGCTCGAGCAATACTTGCCAGTCGCTGCGTACGATGCCGCTCTCATCCACGATCAATGGCAGATCGATGGCGTCTCCGGCCTGCCGGCACAACGCCTCGAGCATCATCGGGCCCTGTGCTTCGAAACTGCTCGAGTCCATGCCGCAAACCAGGTATGCAGCCGCGTCGAACACGCGTCCGGCCGCGCTGCTCGCCGGGCTGTTCAGGCGGCGCTGCCAGGCGAAAAATGCAAGGCCCTGCGAATCGGGAAAGTCCCGCCAGTTGGCATTGCACTCCCACGACATGGCCGCCGCACTTCTCCAGGGTTCCCTGCCAGCCCTCTCGCCGCCCGGCAGGTGAAACGGCCGCAGGCTCGCCTGCCGTTGCCACCGGCCCGGCGTTCCATACAGTGCTTCGCCACCCCACAATGTGCCGTCCTCCCCCAGGCCCACGCCGTCCCAGGTGAAAACGAGCCACTGCGCCTCGCCCGCATGCTCGGCAACCAGCGCCGAGGCATGCGCCCGGTGATGCCATACGGTGGTGAACGGCAACTCGCGTTGCTGCCTTGCCCAGCGGTGCGTTGCATAGCCGGGATGCGCATCGCAGGCAATGTGGGCCGCGCGTACATGGTAAAGACGTTGCAAGTCGACAGCGACTTGCTCGAATACCGCGAGACTCCGGGGATTGTCCATCTCGCCGATATGCGGTGACACGACTACGCGATCGTCCCAGGCGAGTGCGATGCTGCCCTTCATATGTCCACCGACGGCCAGCAACGGTTGCGGCTGCGACCACGGCAATCGCATTTCGCGCGGCGCCGAACCGCGCCCGATACGCAGTGGCCGCAAGCGGCCATCGATGCGGCGGTAAACCGGATCGTCAGCCGGCCGCAGTATCGGCCGGTTGTGATGCAGGAAAGCATCCGCGATCTGGCCAAGCCGGCGTGTCGCCTCATCGACGTCGGTCAGCACCGGTTCACCGCTCAGGTTTCCCGAAGTGGCAACGACGGGCGCGCCGAAATCGTCGAGTAACAACTGGTGCAGCGGACTGTAGGGCAGGAACAGGCCCACTTCATCGAGTCCGGGCGCGATGCCGGCTGCGAGCAAAGCTCCCGGTCTTTTGCGGCACAGGACGATCGGGCGCATCGGGCTCACCAGCCCCTCAACCTCGGCCTCATCGAGTATCGCAATCTCGTGCGCCTGCGCCAGTCCATTCGTGCCCGCCAATGGCAGCATCACCGCCAACGGCTTGTGCGGCCGCTGCTTGCGTTGCCGCAAGTTGGCTACCGCTTGCACGTTGCGTGCATCGCACATCAGGTGATAGCCACCAATACCCCGTACTGCAACGATTTGCCCGGCGCGTAAACTTTGCACTGCGCTTCGCAGTGCGGCCTCACCTTCATCGCTGACAGACTGACCGCTTGTGGCGAAGAAAAGTTTCGGACCACAAACCGGACACGCGAGCGGTTCGGCATGAAAACGCCGGTCGAGCGGCTCGAGGTATTCGGCGCGGCAGTCATCGCAAAGCGGAAATCCCGCCATACTGGTGTTGGCGCGGTCGTACGGCAGTTCCTCGATCAGCGTGTAACGCGGGCCGCATTGCGTGCAGTTGATAAACGGGTAGCGATAACGTCGATCCGCCGGATCCCGCTGTTCCCTGCGGCAGTCGTCGCACATGAAGTAGTCGGGAGGCACGGAAATATTCGCTGCGGAGTCCGCGACACTGTCAATAATGTGAAAGCCGCTGAAATCCCAGGCCTCGATGTCATTTATGCTGACGATGTGCGGGTCCGCAAGTGGCGGCGCCGTGTCGATGAGGTCGTGATGAAATCGGGCCAGCGCTTCGGCCGGGCCGCAGAGCAGGATCTCGACTTCACCCAGGCAATTGCGCACCTGGCCGCCGAGTCCGAGCTGCATCGCCAACCGGTATACGAAGGGCCGGAAACCGACCCCTTGTACCTGGCCACTGACAACCATCCGTTCGGTCCGGTATGAGCTTGTATCGCCGGGGCTCAGCAGATTACGGGCGTGCATGCGCATGACATCATCCAACCGAATGCCTTTTTGCCCTGCCCTCCCAGACATTCTCGCGATAACCGGAAGACCACCAGATGCGGCAGGCTCCCTCGTCGGACACCATGCAGGGTCCCACGGGCTTGCGCGGTGTGCAGGCGACA
This sequence comes from Pseudomonadota bacterium, assembly GCA_020027645.1. Taxonomy (GTDB): domain Bacteria; phylum Pseudomonadota; class Gammaproteobacteria; order Steroidobacterales; family Woeseiaceae; genus JAKEGN01. The sequence continues at coordinate 816 of JAHKKM010000231.1, read as the reverse complement.
CCGTACAGGCGACACTCGTTCGGGTAGCGTTTTCCAAGGACCACGCTTGCGCAATCGCATCCGGGAGGCATTTCGCCGATGCGCTTGCGTGACGCGTCGGCGTGGGAATGGAACTGCTTCCGCGCGTCGTGCGCCGCATAGGCGTCCTGCAGTTCGAATCCGGAGCGTGGAATCACGCCGATGCCGCGCCAGTTGGCGTCGCTGACCTGCATGACTTGCGCGAGCTGGCGACGCGCCAGCGGATTGCCACCGGGGCGCACCACTTCGGGATAACAGTTGTCGAGTATGCAGCGCCCGTCCTCGAGCTGCCGCAGGACCGAATACATGGCGGCAAGCAGCGTGTCAGGGCGGAATCCGGCCACCGCCGCGGGGATGCCGTGCTGCTCCGGGACGAACAGCCATTCTTCGGGACCCATGACGGTCGACACATGGCCCGGCGCAATCAATGCGGCGAATCCGGGCGTACCGGATTCCAGCAACATCGCAACGGCCGGCCAGGTCAGCCTGCCTGAAAGCAGCACGAACAGGTTGGCCGGCACGCCTTCGGCCAGCATGGCGGCGACCGGTGCGGTCGTTGTCTCGAAGCCTGCGGCGAAAAAAACCACGCGGCGATTCGGGTTCGCTGTTGCGATGCGCACGACCTCGGTCGGACTCGCGACCGGCCGGATGTCGGCACCGGCGGCGCGCGCCTGTTCCAGCGAGCGCGGTTCCTTTTTGGGCACGTTGACCGGCACGCGCAGCATGTCGCCGAAGGCTGCGAGGATCACATCCTCGTGCAATGCGAGCTGCATCGCTTCGTATATGTCCTCTTCGGGG
>JAHKKM010000230.1 GCA_020027645.1 Pseudomonadota bacterium | reverse complement strand
GTCGTCTATGCCGTTACGCCAGCGCGGCCCCGCCGCCTGCAGACTCCCCTGGGCACGATCTCCTTTCATCGCATGCCGCCAGAGCTGTTCAAGGGCTTCGAGTTGGTATCCGGATTCGATGCGAAGGTCGCTACTCCCGAGAAGGCGCTGTTCGACCTGCTCTATCTCGCACCGGGACGATCGCGTGTGTTCTCGAACCAGCCCGAACTGACGATTCCGCGGCGCTTCCAGTGGCAGCGCCTGAAGGAATACACAGAGCTGGTGAAGTCGTCCGGTCGGCGGGCGTATATCGCCGAGCGGATCAAGACATTGAGGTCCACTTTGCGCTGAAGCGCCTCTCGGATGTCGCAGTGTTCAGGAATCTGCTGCCTTTGCCGGGATTGCAAGAGTTGCAGTCGCCATTCCGGTCCGGTAGGCGTGTTCGGCGAGTTCGTCGACTGAACGGCGGCGATTCTCGGCGCGAATGACTTCGACACCGTAAGGGCGGTCGTAGCCGGTTGCCGCGACTGCGGCCATGAATCCCGGCATGTCGAATTCGCCTTCGCCGGGGAAGGCCCGGTGTTGAGTGGTCTCGGTCAGCAAGTCCATGCCTTCGGGAGTATTGATGTAGCCGTCGTTCAGCTCGACGCCGAGGATGAAACGCTTCTTTGCGGCAGCGAGTTCGGCGTAGGGGCTGCGCATCTTGACGATGTGCCAGGTATCGATCATCAGGCCGCCGTTGTCGGCGTCGGCGAGTTCGCACATGGTCAGTGCATCGGCAAGGTTCGCGATCATCGCAAACGGCATCACTTCGAACAGGATATTGGTGCCGGCGTTGGCGGCATCTTTGCAAAGGGCGGCGAATTCTTGCACGACCTGGTCCATTGCAACCGGGGTATTGAAGAAATCGCCGACTTTCAGATGCCGTGCGCCGAGCGCTTCTGCGGCGCTGAGTAACTTCGCTTTCTCCTCGTCGGATTTTGTTTTTTTCGCGGTGCCGTTGGGAAGGAACCAGTCGAAAAGGAACTCGAGCTCGAGGTGTCGGATGCCATTGTCGTCGAGGATCCGTTTCATGTCGGCCGGGTTCATGGTCTGGAGCGTGTGATACAGATCCGTATGCCAGATACCCATACCCTTGAAGCCGACCCTGGAGATCGCTTCGACCCGCTCACGAAAAGTGAACGGGCTGAAATCGGGGCCGACCGCGCCGGTCGGATCGACATCGCCGGCTAAAGTCCAATACGAGGCCAGCAGTTCGACCTTCGGTGCTGCCGCGGCTTCAGGTTCCGGCACGGTCGCAGATTCGCGCGCAGAATCCTCCTGTGACTCGGAACATGCAGTAATGCCGAGCGCGCCCGCTGAGAGGATCAGGGACGAGTCGCGGATGAACTTCCTGCGGTCAATGCTCATTTCGATCTCCCTGGCACAGAGAAAACAGCGTTATGCCTTCGCGACGTAACCGTAACGAAGATTACTGCGGCCTTCGTTCATTTCGCGATAAGCGGCCTTCACGGTCGCGATCTGGTCCATCGAGATCGCGCCCACGGCAGCCTGCACATCGATGTTGTACATCTTCGCCGCGTTGCCCGAGAAGATCGCGGACTTGACCGGCCCTTCGGCGGCGCCCAACGGCGCGTACCCGTACTTTTTCTGCAAGTCTTCGGGAACCTCGAGTCGCCGCAAAGCCTCGATCTGCCACTGCGGCGAACCGTACCAGACGGAATCCGTGCCCCAGACCACCTTGTCGCTGCCAAGGCCCTTTATAAGAGTGCCGAGCATTGCCGCGGCAAGGCGTGGATGCGTGATGGACGTATTTGCGAAGCAGGTACCGAGTTCGGCGTAAACGTTCGAGACGCCGAACTTCGCCGGAATTTCCGCGAGATCGGTAACCCAGTCAATACGGCCGGTATCGTCGAATTCCTTCATGGGGCCGTCCGGCAGTTCGATGAATGGCCGCATCGCCGAGTGGTAGATGACAAAGTTGATCCCCGGCCAGTCCTTTGCGGCCTTGCCGAGGTCGGACACCGTCGCATACTCCCAGAGGCCCGGCCACGAAGTCTTGTAATCGGCCGGCATCAGGCCCTTGTGTATGCAGACGGTATTGATGCCCGCACGGATGACCTTCTCGTAGAACGGATAAACCAGTTTCTCGTCGTCGAGACGCCACTGCGATTGCACCTTGGTCTGGAATATCGGGTCGCCGATCGTATAGCCTTTCCAGCTGTCGACGTGGAGCTCCTCGATGCAATAATCCACGTCGTCGAGCCAGCCTTCCGATTTCGGCTGGATGATGCCGTGTGCCAGCATCCTTCTCGAGCCTGCAACGGTGTTGACGGATTTGCGGGCCGCTGCGATCTGGTCGTTGGTGAGGAAAAGATTGGCTTTGTCATCGACGGGAGAGCCGGACAGAATGCAGACGTCGGTATCGCTGTCGACGAAGATTTCCTTGACGTAGTTGGAGAACTTCAGCCGATCCAGCGTGATGTCGCCCTCCATGCCGGGATTCCAGTTTGCTTTCGCGAATTGCCGGATCGGGGTAATGTCAGTCTGGTAATCGTCCCGCACGAAGTGCGTCTGGCAATCGAAGATGAATTGCTTCGCCAGGCTGCTGGCCCGCGCATCGGCCACGCCGGGGTCCGTCGCTTCCGCTCTCGCAACGTTGTAAAGCGGACCGAAGACATCGTTCATCGCAATGAATGCGGCGGCCATGCCCGCTGTCGATGCGAGGAACTGCCGGCGATTCATGCCATGTTGTCGTCCCAGCTCATCGGCCAGCTGGATTATCCGCGCTTCAACCTGCTTTTGTTTTTCGGTCTGCGGTATCGGGTTGTATTCGCCGTTCGATACGACCTGCGTCGGTATCGGCGAGGCGAACGATCCGCTCTCCGCGGGCTGCATTTGTTCGAGGTCTTTATCGCTGAGGTAGCGCATGGAAAGTACTCCGGTTGTCTTTCCGCAATGGCAGGCGGCAGCAGTACTATAGCCAAATATTCAGATGGCGGCGGCCGCCCGAATCGACCGACAGCGACACAAGATTCACCCCTGAGAGAATTACGGCAACTCTTGCGTGGCCATTGTCGCGGTGATTTGGCAGATTGTCGCTCAAGTGCGAATTGCAGGTAATCAATCATGAAGAAATATCATCTCCGGAAGGGCAGCACCGACATGAGCAGCCTCGAGCTTATCGATTGCGCCGAACCCAAGCCCGGCGAAAACCAGGTGCTGATCCGGGTACACGCAGCGTCTCTCAATTACCGCGATCACGCGATCGTGACCGGAAACTATTTCGGCGGAGTCCTGAAGCGAGATACGGTGCCACTGTCCGATGGGGCCGGCGAGGTGGTCGCGGTCGGACGGAACGTCACGCGATTCAAAACCGGTGACCGTGTCATCGGTACCTTTTTCCAGGTCTGGATGGACGGTGTCCCGGATCGTTCCTCTTTCACAGCATTGGGGTCGCCCGCGGACGGCATGCTCACGGAATATATCGTCCTCGATCAGGACGGTGTGGTTCGCTGCCCCGAGCACCTGAGCTACGACGAGGCGTCGACGCTGCCTTGTGCGGGACTGACGGCGTGGAACGGGCTCAATGTCAGCGGCCGGCTGCGATCGGGTGAGACCGTACTCGCATTGGGCACCGGCGGCGTATCTATTTTCGCGCTGCAGTTCGCAAGGATGGGCGGTGCGCGGGTCATCGTTACCTCATCGAGCGACAAGAAACTCGCTCGGGCGATGGAGTTGGGCGCGTCGGCAACGGTCAACTACTCGAGGACCCCGGCGTGGGAGCAGGAAGTCCTCAGCCTGACGGAAGGCAGGGGCGTGGATCACGTCATCGAGGTGGGTGGCGTGGGCACGCTGGCGAAGTCTTTTCAGTGCGTCGGGTTCCGCGGCCAGATTACGCTCATTGGCGTCCTGGCCGGGCGCGACGGCGACACCAAC
>JAHKKM010000062.1 GCA_020027645.1 Pseudomonadota bacterium | reverse complement strand
CCGGAAGGCTCGACCATCGAGTATACCGATCGGTATGCGCAACAGATGGAAGGCTTTCTTGAAGAAGTGCCGGAACGGGTCCGGCATTTCGGCTTCACCGGGTTCAACGGTGTTACAAATATTGTTTCCTTCATCGGCTTGCAGGACTGGAGCAAGCGCGAACGCACTTCGCAACAGATCGCACAGAGCCTGTTCCCGAAATTCTCCAGTATCGCCGGCGTCATGGCGTTTCCCGTGACGCCCCCGCCGTTGGGGCAGCGCGGTTTCGGTCAGCCGGTGAGTTTTGTGGTGCAGAGCACGCTCACCTGGGAGGAGCTTGACGCACTGGTGCAGCGACTGCTGTTGAAGATGGTGGAGAACCCGCGCCTGACCAATCCGGACTCGGATCTGAAGCTCAACAAACCGGAGCTCAGGATCGACATCAATCGCGAGAAAGTTTCCGCTGTTGGCGCCAGTGTAGATGCGGTCGGGCGTACGCTCGAGACCATGCTTGGTGGACGTAATGTCACGCGCTTCAAGCGCGGCTCCGAACAGTACGATGTCATTGTGCAGATCGAAGACGACGCGCGGCGGACGCCAAATGACCTCAGTAATATCTTTGTCCGCGGCGCGAATGATCAGGTGGTGCAGTTACAGAATCTCGCAACCGTCTCGGAGACAGTTGCTGCCACTGAACTTAATCACTTCAACAAGCTGCGTTCGGCGACGGTGACGGCTGGCCTTGCTCCGGGGTACACGCTCGGCGAGGCACTGGAGTGGATGGAGGCGGCGCTGGACGAGGTCGCGCCGGATGCGCTGTACGACCTCTCCGGACAATCCCGAGAATTTCGCGAGTCATCGGCCAGCGCTTTCATGATGCTGGCGCTTGCGCTGATCTTCATTTACCTGGTGCTGTCGGCGCAGTTCGAAAGTTTCATCGATCCGCTGATCATTCTGATTGCGGTACCGCTCGCAATGTTCGGTGCGTTTCTCTGTCTCGCGATCATCTACAAGGGCAATGGTGCAGGGTGGTGGGAAGTTTCGGCTTCGTGGAACATCTACACGCAGATCGGTGCGGTTACACTGGTTGGACTGATCTCGAAGCACGGCATCCTGATAGTCGAATTTGCCAACCAGTTGCGCGCCCAAGGCAAGGAAAAACGCGACGCCGTTTTGCAGTCTGCCAGTCAGCGATTGCGGCCGATCCTTATGACAACCGGTGCCATGGTGCTGGGCGCCGTGCCGCTGGCACTTGCCAGCGGCGCAGGCGCTGAAGCGCGGCACCAGATCGGCTGGGTCATCGTTGGCGGCATGAGTTTTGGCACGATATTCACGCTGTTTGTCGTCCCCGTGGTTTACCTGCTGCTTGCGGGCCGCCACGAAAAGACGGCGGAGGTGTCCGCAGCCGCAGCCATGCCGAGTCCGGCTGTGCCTTAGCACTGTGCTTCTGCGTCATGCTGCGTCACAAATCCGTGGATGCCTACATCGATTCCGCGCCACACTGGCAGATCGAACTGAAAGCGCTGCGCCGGGTGCTGCTCAGTACCGGCCTTGTCGAGACCGTCAAATGGGGCGGTCCCTGCTACACGTTGAACGGGAAAAATATGGTCGGCATCGGCGCCTTCAAATCCTATTTCGGCCTGTGGTTTTTCCAGGGTGCGCTGCTTAAGGATGCCAACAAGGTACTGATAAATGCCCAGGAAGGCCGTACCCGGGCCATGCGACAGTGGCGCATGACCTCGGCCAGCGACATCCAGCCGGAACTGATCAAAAGTTACGTCAGGGAAGCGGCCGCGCTCGCCGCCAGTGGCCGGAAAATCCGGGCTGATCGTTCGAAGCCGATCATCGTTCCCGCGGAACTCAAGGCGGCCCTGGCCAGGAGCAAAGCCTCGTCCGTCGCGTTTGGCAAGTTGCGACCGGGCTTGCAGCGCGAATACACCGAATACGTATCTGAGGCGAAGCGCGCCGAAACCAAGCAGCGCCGCATCGAGAAAATAATGCCGCTGATCGCGGCTGGCGTCGGGCTGAACGACAAATACCGATGACGCGGCGTCATTAGACGGCGACACGGCGCCGTCGGCGCGGGTGGGCCAGGAAACGGCGGCACAGCGGCATGCCTTTCGAGCGAGTTAAGACCTCCGAGTGAGAAAGGCATGGCGCTGTGGCGCCGTCGACGCGAATTGTCGCCCGCGTAAGAGATCCTACGAAGACAGGTCGAGCTCGGCAGCACGATGACAGGCGACAGCGCCTGTTCCCGTGTGCTCGAGTTGCGGTGATTCCTCCCGGCATCGATCGATCATGTGTGCGCAGCGCGGATGAAAAACGCAGCCCGCCGGCGGATTGAGGATCGACGCCGGTTCGCCGGTGGCTGCCGCCAGGTCTGCTGCCCGCGATCGCCTCGCCAGCGGAACCGAATCCAGCAGCAACCGTGTGTACGGATGACGCGGCCGCCGGAAGAGCTCGTGACTGCCGGTCATCTCGATCAACCGACCCATGTACATGATCATTACCCGGTGACTCATCTGTTGTACCACCGATAGATCGTGCGTTATAACCAGCAGTGACAGCGATGAGCGCTGCTGCTCCGCCTGTAACAGTCCAAGTATTTCCTGCCGCACCGAGCTGTCCAGCGCGGCCACCGCTTCGTCGCAGATAAGGATAGCCGGCTTCATTATCAGCGCGCGCGCTATTGCGACGCGCTGCGCCTGACCGCCGGAGAGTTCGTGTGCATATCGGACTTTCAGGTCCGCGGTCAGCCCGACACGAACCAGCATCTCTGCCACCGCTCGCTCACGCCCGGCACGTGACATTGACGGTTCGTGCACGAGTAACGGTTCGGCGATGATGCTGCCTGTCGACATGGCCGGATCAAGAGACGCTACCGGGTCCTGAAACACCATCTGCATCTGGCGGCGAATGCTCTTCGTACGCGACCCGACCATCCGATGCAAGTTCGTGCCGAGCAAGCTCACGGTGCCCGCGGCTTCCGGCAGCAGGCCGACAACGGCGCGCGCAAGACTGCTTTTCCCTGAGCCGGACTCGCCGACGATGGCCACAGTTTCCCCGGGCCTGATCGACAGGCTGATATCCTGTACTGCGTGCAGTCGTTTCCGCCGGCCTCCCGTTCGTTCGGTGAAAGTGACCGTCAGGTTCTTCACCTCGAGCAACTCCTTCGGCCTGCCATCCGGTGAAGTTGCCTGGCGCGGCGCACTGGCGCTGAGAAATCCACCCGCCGCCGTCACCATCTGTACGGTGCGCGGTTGTGACGGATTCGCAAGCACCTCGCGTGTAGCCCCCTGTTCAATCAGCCGCCCCTTGTCGATAACCATCAGCCGCTCGCTGTTGGTCCAAACGACGCCGAGATCGTGCGTAATGAGCAGCAATGCAATGTTGTTTTCCCGTCGCAGCTCTGCGATCAGTTGCAGGATCTGTGCCTGCACTGTCACATCGAGCGCCGTGGTCGGTTCGTCGGCTATCAACAATTGCGGTTCAGCAATCAGCGCAGATGCGATCAGCGCCCTCTGTCGCATACCGCCTGATAGCTCGTGCGGATAGGCGCGGTACTGGCGTTCCGCATCCGGCAGTCCGACGCGCTTCAGCATCGCGAGCGCGCGCCGGGTTGCCTCTGCTCCGTCCGCCAGGCCGTGATTCAGCAGGATGCGGCGCAGCTGATTGCCGATGGTCACGTAGGGATTCAGGGCCGCCATCGGATCCTGGAAGACCATCGCCATGCGACGTGCGCGGTACTCGTTCAGCAGCGTGTTGCCCGCGCCAAGCAGGTTCCGGCCTTCGAACAAAACCTCACCGCTCACCTTCGCATTCGGCGGCAAAAGACCCATGATGGCAAGTGCCGTCTGCGATTTTCCCGACCCGGACTCGCCGGCGAGGCTCAGGGCCTCGCTCGCATGAATCGCAAAACTCAGCTTATCGACGACGACGTTATCGCCGTAGCTCACGGAGAGTTCGCGTACTTCCAGCAGCGCATTGCGTGCGGCTGTCGTCATCACTTCTGCTTCCGCGGATCGGTGAGATCCCGCAGCCCGTCGCCGAGGAAATTGAAACAGAACAATATCAACGCGAGCAGCGTCGCTGGTGCAAGCAACATCCATGACGCCTGTTCCATATGGCCTGCGCCCGCATTCACCAGCGTGCCCAGCGAAGCATCCGGCTCCTGAACCCCGAGGCCGAGAAAGCTGAGAAAGGACTCCATCAGGATCGCCTGCGGAATGGTAAGTGTCACGTAGACGATAACCGTGCCCAGGAGATTCGGCGTGATGTGCCGCAGGACGATCGCAAGGCGCGATACGCCGATTAGCCGCGCTGCCTGCACGAACTCCCGCTCCTTCAGGCTCAGCGTCTGCCCTCGCACGATGCGCGCCATATCGAGCCAATTTACGGCGCCGATAGCAATAAAGACCAGCAGCAGGCTCCGTTCGAAAACAACCATTAACAGGATGACGAAGAAGGTGAACGGCAACGCATACAGCACATCGACAAGGCGCATCATGACCGCATCCACCGCGCCGCCGAAGAATCCGGCAACCGCTCCGTACGTCACGCCAATCAGCAAGCTCACGGCACTGGCAACAATGGCAACCAGCAGTGTGACCTGCGCTCCGGCCAGCGTGCGCACGAAAAGATCTCTCCCAAGATCATCTGTGCCAAACAAATGCCACGACGACAGCGTTGGAGCCAGCAGGCGCGCGTCAAGATTGGTCGTGATATGGCTGTGCGGACTGAGCAGCGGCCCGACGATTGCAACAACGGCGAGCAGCATGATCGTCACCACGCTGGCCACCAGCACGCGATTGCTGCGGGCCGCGTTTGCAAACAGCAGCAGCGCCGCCCGGCCGCTCATGTTCGGCGAACCCGTGGGTCGAGAACCCCGTAAAGAAGGTCCACGACCAGGTTCAGCAGAATGATTACGGTTGCGTACAGGATGACGAGGCCCAGCACCAGCGTGAAATCGCGATTCTGCGCGCCCTGCACAAACAGTCTTCCGAGTCCCGGGATACCGAAAATCTGTTCGACGACGATCGCCCCGGTCACGATGCCCGCTATGGCCGGTCCGAGATAGGACAGGAGCGGCAGCAACGCCGGCTTCATTGCGTGATATCGAACGATCGTCGCCGTTGCCAGTCCCTGCGCCCTGGCGGTGCGAATAAATTCGCTTTCGAGAACCTCGATCATGCTGCTGCGCGTAATACGCGCGATGAACCCAATCTGTGGCAATGCCAGGGCGATAATCGGCATGATCCAGCGCGAGCCGCCGCCACTACTGCTCCACCCGGCCGGTAACCAGCCCAGTTGCACTGCAAAGAACAGCACCAGCAAGGGTGCGATCACGATCACCGGTACCGAAACGCCTGTCATTGCGATTGCACTGACGACACGATCAGTCAAGGTGTTCCTGCGCAGCGCCGCAACCAGCCCGGCGCTGATGCCGGCGCACAGTGCCAGCGCCATCGCCAAAACTCCCAGCTTCACTGACACAGGCAGCGCGCCGCGAATCAGTTCGGCAACGGAGTAATCGCTATAACGGAAAGAAGGCCCGAAATCACCTCGCAAGACGCCGGTCAGGTAGCGACGAAACTGTTGCGGCAAGGGCTCGTCGAGGTGATAGGCACGCTCGATGTTTGCGGCAACTTCTGCCGGCAGTACACGATCCGTATCGAAAGGCCCGCCCGGTGCGGCTCGCACCATTATGAATGCGACAAGCACCACCAGAAACAATGTCGGGATTGCGCCCACGACGCGCATCAAGGCATAGCGCAGCATTCTCGATGTGTACCTGGTTTCAGGATCTGTCGGCGAGACTCAGGTACTGACTGTAATGATAATCCAGCACATTGTCTCCCCAGCCGCGTACGCGCGGGCTGACGAGGTGTTTGCTGACATAGAAGTAAATTGGCATGACCGGGTGATCCGCGAGCAGAACGCGGTCTGCCTCTTCCAGAAAAAAACGGCGCCGTGTAGGGTCGGTCTGGTTTGCGGCCTGCTCCAGAAGCGCATCGAATTCCACATTGCGGTAGCCGAACAGATTGGATGGGCTATCGCTTTTGAACAGGTACAGAAAACTGTTGGCATCGTTGTAGTCGCCGGTCCACGCCGCGCGAAATACCTGGGTCACTTCCATCGCACGGATGTTTGACAGCAATACCTGCTGCTCCTCGTTGATCAGCTTTGCTTCCAGTCCAAGGACATCACGCCACATGGCCTGGATAGCGAGCGCGATTCGCTCGGTTACGTCAGCCGTGTTATACCGCAGCTCGATCTCCGCCGGCCGCTCCCGGTCGAAGCCGGCCTCGTTATACATGCGCTCTGCCGCGGCCTCGCGCTCATGCTTGTCGAACGACGCGTAAAAGAACTCCCGTGGCTCGTAGTCGAGCACACCCGGCGGCACCCACCCGTAGGCTGCCTGCTCGCCCCGGCCGGTGATCTTTTCCACCAGCTCTTCGCGATCGATGGCCATCGACAAAGCCTTTCGCAGTGCGACATTGTCGCGGAATGGCGGCCGTGTGAGATTGAAGCCATAAAAGTACACGCTGAGGTATGGCGACACTCGCAGTTCCCCGGGTCGCTCACGACGCACTTCGGCGAACGCATCGGGCGGCACGTTGGAGGTGATGTCGAGCTCGCCTGCGCGATAGCGATTCAATTCGGCGACCCCGTCGGTTACGACATGGTGGTTGACCGCATCGATCGCTGTATTGGCGTTGTCGCGATACATCTCGTTTCGCACCAGCTCGATAACGGACCCCACGACCCAGTTACTCAGTTTGTATGCACCATTGCTCGGCAGATTGCCGGCGCGCGCATAGGCGTCGCCGTACTTGCGAACGGATTCCGGGTGAACCGGGTACGCAGCCGGGTTGGTAAGCAACGAGAGAAAATACGGTACCCGTCGCATCAGGCGAATGGTCAGTTCGAATTCGCCCGTTGCTTCGACACCGAGCGCATCCACCGGCGAGTCGCCGGCTATGATTGCCGGCGCATTCTCGAGGTCAATCAGAACTTCAGCATAGAACGCAGCCGTTGCCGGGTCGATCAGGCGCCGGAATGAATACACATAGTGTTCTGCAGTTACCGCATCGCCGTTCGACCAGCGCGCATCCGGTCGCAGGTAGAAACGATAGCTAAGGCCGTCATCGGAGATTTCCCAGCGTTCGGCGCCTGTTGGAATTAGCTCGCCGCTTTCCGTGTATCCGGTGAGCCCCTCCCCGATATCGCGCAGCACATCACCCGCCTGCTTGGTGCGGACTTTGTGCGGATCCAGCGACTCGGGTTCTGTCACCAGCGAGCGATTGAGCACTGACAGCGGCGGCGCAGGTACTTCCTGCAGCTCATCGACCAGCAACGTGATGCCTGCGACAAGCACAAGCAGCGCAAGAAGCGCCACCCACAAACGATGGCGACTACGGGCACCTGTCTGGCGCATCAGCACCGCAACGCCTCCCGGGCTCAAACAAATGAAGAGGATACCGTACCGGGCGTAAATCGGGGTCAGACCACCATTAATTCGTACCGGCGCGGGTGAATCGACGGTTGGAATACATTAATGGTGGTCTGACCCCGATTTACGCGCTGCGTCGCAACTGGCCCTTCTTCAGGTATATAAGGAGTAGCGAGATCGTTGCCGAGGTCACGCCCTCTACTTGGCCTGCACTTCAAGTTGCTGCGCAACCTGATCGGCGAGTTCTTCCGGCATGCCGCTGCGCCACTCGCCGCCGCCTACCGCCGACAACCGCGTCACATCGTCGTAGCCGAATTCCGGGCGTCGCAACAGATCAGCGGCGCTGCATTCGCGCTCGAATCCCTCGCCCAGAATCTGCCGGTCTGCTTCCGTCAGGTTCGTCTTGTGCACAAATGCCGCCGAGAGCCGCGGCTGTTCGGCCGCGACAATCTCGCGTTTGCGTTCGAAGTGCTGCCACCGTGCATCGTCGACAAGCCCGAGTTCGCGTGCGACCGGTGTCAGCCGCAGGTCAGCGTTGTCCTCCCGCAGCAGCAACCGGTACTCGGCACGACTGGTGAACATGCGATACGGCTCGCTGACGCCGCGCGTGATGAGGTCATCCACCAACACGCCGATATACGCGTCGCTGCGAGTCGGATACCACGTTTCTTTTTCCTGGGCCGCTCGCGCAGCATTGATGCCGGCCAGCAACCCCTGTGCCGCTGCTTCCTCGTATCCGGTAGTGCCGTTGATCTGCCCGGCGAAAAACAGGCCGGAAATAAACCTGGTTTCCAGTGTCGGCCGCAGATCGCGGGGATCGAAGTAATCGTACTCGATTGCGTAGCCGGGCTGCGTGATATGCGCTTTTTCGAAACCCGGTATCGAACGCACAAAACGAATCTGCGTTTCATACGGCAGGCTCGTTGAAATCCCGTTCGGATAAACCTCGTGGGTATTCAGTCCTTCCGGCTCGACAAAAATCTGATGCGCATCGCGGTCGGCGAAGCGCACAACTTTGTCTTCCACAGACGGGCAATAGCGTGGACCGACGCCCTCGATGATGCCCGCGTAAATCGGTGACTCCGAGAGCGCGCCGCGGATGATGTCGTGCGTTTCGCTGGTAGTGCGAGTGATGTGGCAATTGACCTGGCGCGGATGATCGCTGCGCCGGCCAATGAACGAAAACACCGGCACGGGCTGGTCACCGGGCTGCGGCTGCATGACGGAGTAATCCAGCGTCCGGCCATCGAGGCGTGGCGGCGTGCCGGTCTTCAGCCGGGCCACGCGAAAAGGCAATTCACGCAAGCGCGCGGCAAGCACATTCGATGGCGGATCACCCACGCGTCCGCCCGACTGTTCACTGCGCCCGGTAAGTATCCGCCCGCCGAGAAAGGTACCGACGGTAAGCACCACGCTGTGAGCGAAAAACTCCAGCCCCAGCCCGGTCCTTACGCCAACGACCCGGTCCTGCCGGACGATAAGGTCCTCGACCGACTGCTGAAAGAGCGAAAGTCCCGGCTGATTTTCCAGCATCGCGCGGATCGCCTGCCGGTAAAGTTGCCTGTCAGCCTGCGCTCGGGTCGCACGAACCGCCGGCCCCTTGCTGGCATTGAGCATCCGAAACTGGATGCCGGCCCGGTCTGCGGCAAGCGCCATGGCACCGCCCATGGCATCGATTTCACGGGTGAGATGACCCTTGCCTATGCCACCGATTGCCGGGTTGCAGCTCATCTGCCCCAATGTATTGGTGTTCTGTGTGACAAGAAGAGTCCGGGCGCCTGACCGTGCGGCAGCGAGGGACGCTTCCGTGCCGGCGTGGCCGCCGCCGATCACAATGACATCGAATTGCCGGTCTGCAGACATTGGTCAAAAAATAGTCAGGCCCAAGAGGGCCGCCATTCTAATGGCGGCGGGCAGCAGACGCCACAGCGCTTTACATGCCGGGACCGAGACACCAAGATAGCGGCGCGCTGAAATCCGGAGTCGCATTGAAGGCAATAGTCCCGATCATTCTGCTCGCCCTGTGTGCGGCGGTTGCCGCGCGATCGCAGCCAACTGGCGACGGCGAGTCTCTTGAACTGACTGATTGTCGCATCCGCGTCGATGATGGGTATCCGGGGATTGCGGCACGTTGCGGCACGCTGATGCGTCCGGTAAACCCGGCGGACCCGGATTCAGCGCTTATCCCCTTGCGGGTAGCGCTCGTGCCTGCCCTCAGTCTCGAACCTGCGCCCGATCCGCTGGTAGCTATCGCGGGCGGCCCCGGCCAGGGCTCGATACAGTTCTATGCGAGCTACGCCCAGGCATTCGAAAAGGTTCGGCGCAAGCGCGACATCCTGCTGCTCGACCAGCGTGGCACGGGCGAATCCGCGGCGATGGACTGCGCAATCAGCGATGAGCTGATCGAGGGACAATTCTCGCTCGAGCAAACGGTTGCGGAAACGCAATCATGCCTCGCGGCTTTGCCATACGACCCCCGGTATTTCACGACCAGCATTGCAGTACAGGATCTCGAGGCCTTGCGCATCGCGCTCTCGATTCCGCAACTGAATCTGTACGGCGTGTCCTACGGCACCCGCGTCGCGCAACATTTCCTGCGGCGATATCCCGGCTCGACGCGGACCGTGATCCTCGACGGCGTCGTGCCTCCGGCCATCGCGCTCGGACCGGTGATCGCGATCGAGGCGCAGAAGGCTTTGGATGCCACATTTGATCGTTGTGCGGAAAATACCGAGTGTAATCGGCGCTTCCCGGACGTCCGTAGCGAGTTTGCTGCGATTCGACAGGCCTTGAGCACTGCGCCGGTATCACTCGAACTGCCGAATCCGCTCGACGGACACCTGCAGCAATTCTCTTTCGGTGCAGGCGAGCTGGCCGGTGCCATTCGCATGTTGAGCTATCACCCCAACACGGTTGCGCTGATTCCGCTGCTCGTCCACGAAGCCGCAAGCGGCAACTATGCGCCGCTTGCCTCGCAGTTCCTGATGATCGCGGAAAGCATGGAAGATGCGTTGAGCCTCGGCATGCACAACGCCGTTGTCTGCACAGAAGACGTGCCTTATATAGATGGAAACGCGATAAGCCGCGATTCCCTGGAGCAGACCTATATCGGCCCGATGCAGGCCGACGCGCTGCAGGCCATTTGCTCTGTCTGGCCGCGCGGCGTCATCGACGACGACTTCAAGACCGCGCTGGTCAGTGACAAGCCGGTCTTGCTTCTGTCCGGTGAGGCAGATCCGATCACGCCACCGCACTATGCGGCGCAGGTCGCAACAACTCTCGGCAATGTCAAACTGCTCACCGGTGTGCGGCAAGGTCACGGGCAGGTCATGCGCGGGTGCATGCCCGATATCGTCGGTCGCTTTGTCGACAGTGCGAAGATTACAGACCTTGAAGACGATTGCTTCAACCGTGTCTTCGCCATGCCGTTTTTTCTCGATTTCTCCGGACCGTCGCCGTGATCGTCGTGGAGGGCCTGCACAAGTCTTTTGGCGCCATCAAGGCCGCCGATGGCGTCAGTTTCCGGGCCGAGGATGGGCGCATTACCGGTTTGCTCGGGCCCAATGGCGCCGGCAAATCGACGACATTGCGTATTCTTTACACTGTACTGAAGCCAGACGACGGCACTGCAATGATCGACTCGGTTGACGTCGTTGCCGATAGCCTCGCTGCACGCCGGCTCATCGGCACCTTGCCGCACGGTTCCGGGCTCTATCCCCACCTGACGGCGCGGGAAAACATCGTCTATTACGCCCGCCTCTACGGAATGGACCGCGAGATAATCGATGAACACGTGCAACGCATTATCGACCAGCTGGACATCGGCGCTTTTGCCGACCGCCGCAGCAAAGGTTTCTCGCAGGGACAGCGCACGCGGGTATCACTGGCGCGCGCGCTCGTGCATGGGCCGCGAAACGTCATTCTCGATGAGCCGAGCAACGGCCTCGATGTCATGGCCACGCGTTCTCTGCGGGAGCTTATTCGCCTGCTGAAGTCGCAGGGTAAATGCGTGTTGTTCTCGAGCCACGTGATGCAGGAGGTCGCAGCGTTGTGTGACGAGATCATCATCATTGCCGCCGGACGGGTCGTGCTGCACGACACGCCGGACGGCATTCGGAACGCCACCGACTGCGATGATCTCGAGGAGGCTTTCGTGCGTGCAATACAGCACGTGAGCGCGGCTGAATGAGCCCGATCAGCGTCGT
This sequence comes from Pseudomonadota bacterium, assembly GCA_020027645.1. Lineage (GTDB taxonomy): Bacteria > Pseudomonadota > Gammaproteobacteria > Steroidobacterales > Woeseiaceae > JAKEGN01. Next base: position 8,167 of record JAHKKM010000062.1, on the reverse strand, counting down.
CATTCGCAAGGAGATCACGGACAACTTCCGCGACCGGCGCACGCTTTTGTCGGCCCTGCTCATGGGCCCGTTGTTTGGGCCGATTCTGTTTGCGTTTGTCATCAACCTGTCGCTGCAACAGCAACTGGGCAACGAAGGCGAAGCCCTGGACCTGCCGGTTATCGGCCGGGAGCATGCGCCGGCCCTGGTGGACTATCTCACCAGCCAGAATATCAACGTGACAGACGCACCGGAAAATCGGGAGGCAGCGGTCGAGGGCGTCAGGTCCGGCCGACACGACGTCGTCGTCATTATTTCGGCATCGTTCGGCGAGGATCTGTCACGCTCGGTCGCTGCAACCGTCGAGGTTGTGACCGACCAGTCGAACACCACCGCGGAGCGCGAATCGCGTCGCGCCCTCCGTGCATTGGCGGCATATAACCAGGAGCTGGCCGCGATTCGCCTCAGCGCCCGCGGTGTCAGTCCGCAAGTCCTGCGCCCGCTGAATATCGATCTCGTCGACGTGTCCACACCGAGCGGCCGCTCGGCCATGCTGCTCGGCATGCTCAGCTACTTTTTTCTGTTCGCCCTGCTCACCGGTGGAATGAACCTGGCCATCGATGCCACCGCCGGTGAACGCGAGCGGGGCTCACTCGAACCGCTGCTGTGTCTGCCAGTCGAGCGCGATCAGCTTATTTTTGGCAAGATTCTTGCGGCTTGTTTTTTCATGGCCCTGTCCTGCCTCCTCAGCCTGACTTCGTTTGCAATCGTGCTCAAATTTCTGCCGCTCGAGCAACTGGGCATGACGCCGAACTTCGGGCCAGACGTAGTACTGTTTGCGGTGTTGCTGCTCTTGCCGTTCACGCTTCTCGGTGCATCGCTGATGACGCTGGTGGCGTCTTTCACGCGCAGTTACAAGGAAGCACAGACCTGGGTTGGCGCGGTGTTGCTAGCGCCTACGCTGCCGATTCTGATTGTCAGCATCCTTCAGGTGCGCCCGAGCACAGAGCTGATGCTGATACCGAGCTTGAGCCAGCACCTGCTTCTGGTCGGCATGATCAAGAATGAGCCGGTCGACATGTTGCACGTCGTGGTGTCGGTTATTGGCACGCTCGTGGCAGGCGTATTCGCTGCCTGGTTGTGTGCACGTCTTTATCGTCGCGAGGGTTTGCTCGGTTGAAGCCGGAGGAGTCGCCTGCCTTTCCGGGATCCGCTAATACCCGACTTCTGCGATGCGCCAGAGGGCTGGGTGCCCTTCTCGCTCGAAAACCGAAACTCGCTCAAAGGGCACCCAGCCCTCTGGCGCGATTGGGCTAAAAAAAACCGGGGCAGGGCCCCGGTTCATAATCGAACATGCTGTTGTCGCTCTAGAAGTACATTCGCCCCGTCAGGGTGTAGCTGCTTGCGTCGTCGGACCAGTCGCCTGCAAGACCTGCAGCAAACTTCTCGTTGAAGTTGTAGCGGATGCCGGCGCCGAGAGCGGTATCGCTGCCGCTGTCGCTCAAGTCAACATATTCGACACCGCCAAACAACTCGATCTGCGGAGTCATGAGCGCCCGCAGCCCGATTCCACCACCCAGTCCGTTGTCATCCGCTGATCCGAGCGTAGCTTGATCGAATTCAACGTAAACATAGGAAAGGGTTGCAACGACATCGATGGTGTCCGAAATCGGCGAATTGAAGCCGAACCCGACATTCATATCTGTGGCATCGATGTCAAAATCCAGACTCGCCGTCCGATAGTTGGCAAAAAGATGAAACTGGTCCGTCAGGGCGTACGATCCGCCAATACCAAACCCGTCTCCATCGACGTCCGGGTCGTCGAAGTTCAGCTGGCCGTACCCGACTTCAACAAAGGTGTATTTCAGCCCTGACGCGCCGTCGGCGCCTTGCGCGGCCGCGCCGGCCGAAAGTCCCATAAGTAGCAAAAAACATACAAAACGATTCATGAAATTCTCCGTAATTGCCCAAGTGTGCGCACAATAACCGAACGCTCATTTGCCGACGCGAGACGCGTCACACAATTTACGCAGACCCGATTATTGTTAAATGATTGTGCAACAATTGTTGCTCGCAAGCCATACCTACAACGGGATATCCGTCAATGCCCCGGCCGGGAATCGCCAGGTGAATTCGCAGACCATCTATCACATCGCCGCAGACCTTGTGTTACTGGTTCACAGCTTGTTTGTGGTGTTCGTTGTGCTCGGCCTTGTGCTTATTCTTTGCGGTGCTTTGCTCGGCTGGTTGTGGATACGCAGTCCCTGGTTCAGGTTGGGGCACCTGCTGGCAATTGCGGTCGTAGTCCTGCAGTCCTGGCTCGATGTATTGTGCCCCTTGACGACGCTTGAGATATCGCTGCGACAGCGCGCCGGCGATGCGCCCTATGCCGGCTCGTTCATCGCGCATTGGCTTGAGGCCATGCTGTACTACCGGGCGCCGGCATGGGTGTTCGTGCTTTGCTACACGGTGTTCGGCGCGGTGGTTGCGATCAGCTGGTACTACATTCGTCCGCGACCGCTTCACATGCGCCGGACGGACCGCTGAATTGTTCCTTCGTTATTTGCCGATACAGAATTCGGCAAATATGCGCCCGAGCAAATCGTCGCTGGTGAATGTCCCGGTGATCTCGCCGAGTGCTTGCTGTGCCAGTCGAAGTTCTTCGGCCAGCAGTTCCCCCGCTTTGTTTTGCTCGAGCGCAAGAGCCCCGACCTCGAAATGTGTTTTCGAGCGCTCCAGCGCTTCGAGATGCCGGCGCCTCGCGGTAAATGCGCCCTCTCCCAGGTCCTGGTACCCGGCGAGGTCACGAATGGCTACCCGCAAAGCCTCCAGACCGGCACCGGTTTTGGCCGAAAGGTTGATAGTCGGTGTTGACGCTTCGGCGCGCCCCGGCGCATCGCCGCTCAGATCGATTTTGTTGCGCACCACGATTCGTGGGATGTCCTGCGGAAAATCCTGCCCGGCGTAATCACCTTGCGTGTCGCCCTGCCCGGCCGCGTCTTCTATCCACAACACGGCGTCTGCGCTGCGGATAGCGTCTCTTGCGCGACGGATACCCTCCGCCTCGATGCGGTCCGGGTTCTCGCGAAGGCCCGCTGTGTCGACCAGCTCGACGGACAGCCCATCGATATCGATGCGTTCGCGCAGAATGTCGCGGGTCGTGCCGGCAATCTCGGTTACGATCGCGGTGTCTTCGCCGCTCAATCGGTTCAGCAGGCTCGACTTGCCGGCATTCGGCCGGCCGGCAATGACCATGCGATAGCCATCGCGCAACACCCTGCCAACCTGCGCCTTGCGCGTCAGCGTGGCAAACGCCTCCGCACACTCCTCGATCTCGCGACGCAACCCGGCGTCAGCCAGGAAATCGATTTCCTCTTCGGGAAAATCAATTGCGGCCTCGACGTGCATGCGCAATCGAGTCAGGCGTTCCTGCAGCGCGGCGATGGCGGTCGAGAATTCTCCAGACAACGATCGCAGCGCCGCACGCGCCGCCTGTCGTGAGCCGCTGCCGACAAGGTCGGCAACCGCCTCTGCCTGAACAAGATCAAGCTTGTCGTTCAGAAATGCCCGCTTGGTGAATTCGCCGGGCTCTGCGCGCCGTGCGCCCAGCGTAATGGCTGTCTCGACCAGATTCGCGACCGGTACCGGCCCGCCATGGCCGTGAAGTTCCAACACGTGTTCGCCAGTGAAAGAATGCGGCGCCGGAAAATACAATGCTATGCCGGTATCAATGCGCTCGCCGTCGGCCCCATGAAAATCGCCGAGTGTTGCGAATCGCGGCTTCGGCAATTTCTGCAGGATGTGTCGCGCAATCTGTGGCGTCTTCGGCCCGGAGATGCGCACGACTGCTATGCCCCCGCTGCCGGGCGGCGTTGCCGCCGCTGCAATCGTATCCTGCGCGTCGTTGCGCATTTTGCTCAGTCTCCGCGATGCTTCCTCACAATGATTCTTCGCGACATATCGCGAAACCCGGCAAAGGCCAGGTCTAGTCTTCGCCGCTTTTCTTTTTCTTCACACCCTTCGCGGCGAGCGCTTCTCTGTGCACTACCTTGTTGATGTTCCACTGTTGCGCGATCGACAACAATGTGTTGGTTACCCAGTAAAGCACCAGGCCGGAGGGGAAGAAAGCAAAAAAACCGGTAAACACGACCGGCATGACCTGCATGACTTTTGCCTGTACAGGATCGGCCGGTGCAGGGTTCAGCTTTTGCTGAAAGAACATTGCCACGCCCATTATCAGCGGCAGAATAAAGTAGGGATCGCGAGATGACAGGTCGGTAATCCAGAGGGCAAACGGCGCCTGGCGCATCTCCACGCTTTCCAGCAACACCCAATAGAAGGCCAGGAAAAATGGCATCTGGATCAGGATTGGAAGGCAGCCGGCAGCGGGGTTCACTTTTTCGCGCTTGTACAGCTCCATCATCGCCTGGCTGAGCTGTTGCCTGTCATCCTTGTACCGGTCCTGCAGCGCCTTCATGCGTGGTTGTATCTCGCGCATCTTCGCCATCGATCGCCCGCTCGCCTCAGTCAGCTTGTAGAAAGCGGCCTTGATGAGGATTGTCACCAGGATAATCGCAAGCCCCCAGTTGCTGACGAAGCTGTATACCTTGGACAGAAGCCAGAACAGCGGCTGCGACAATATGGTCAGCCATCCATAATCCACGGTTAGCTTGAGTTGCGGTGTGATTTGTTCCAGCTGTTTCTGAAGTTTCGGGCCAACGAACAGCGTGGTCTCGAAAGCATGCTCGCCGCCAGCGGCGACCGCGATCGGGGCCCCGATGAGACTCGCTGTCGCAACGTTATCCTTGATCGCAATGCTGTAGCGGTATGGCTGGTCCGATGCGGGCTCCACGGCACTCAGAAAATGGTGTTGTATCGATGCAATCCAGCCATTGCTTGCCGTCTGTGACATGGGCCCGTCCGACAACAGATCGTCGCGCTTCAATTTCTCGGATTTCTCGCCGTTGAAAATGACCGGGCCGGCGAAAGAGTACGAATCGACATCGAACATCGACCGCTCAACCTCAAATGAGCGGCGCCGGATCTGCGCATAATCGCCGCCGCGCCATTCCGCTTCGCTGCCGTTGATGAGTGTTTGCGTGACATCGATGCGGTAACTTCCGCGCGTGAAGCGCAGTGTTTTTTCGACCGTCACGCCCTGGCCGTCGCTCCAGGTCAGGGGAACCACCAGCTCATCGTTGTTACCGAGCTCGAAGTGATTTGCCGGCGCAGTGAATATCGCAAGATGGTTTGGTTCCGCGCCGTTGCCGGCAGATCGCAAGCCCGTTTGCAACGAACCATAGTTGTTGGCTTCCGGGCTAAGCAGCTCCACGAGGTCTTTCGGCCGATCCTTGTGCACCGGGTATTTCCGTAACAACGCGCGTTGCAGCGTCCCGCCCTGCTCGCTGATTTCGATTTCCAGGACATCTGTCTGTACCCGGATGGTGCCGGCCTGTGCCGGTGCCGGCCCTTCTGCTATGGCCGTATCCAAGCCCGGTATCTCGCCAGATTCGTCGCCGGATGCATCACCCGAGGCCTCGGCGAGGGCCGGCAGGTCCGGGCCGCTTTCATCCGGAACGGCCGCTGGCGCCGGAGCATCGGCTGTCGGTGCCGGTTGCTGCCCGTAATCCTGCATCCATGCCTGATAGGTAATCCACAGCAACAGGCCAAACGCTGCCCACACTAGCAACCGCTGGTTATCCATCTGCCTGCTTGTCCTGTATTGTCGCCTGACCTGTGCGACTTCTGGTCCAGTGCTGGGCCAGACTATCGAATAACGCCTTGTTGTCTGCGTGCTGCGTGCCGCTTTGGTTCAGGACGACAATATCCAGGCCTTCGAGCTCCGGCCGATGTTGGCGAAACGACTCCCTGATGATGCGTTTCAAGCGGTTCCGGTCCGATGCAAGCCGGCAGAATTTCTTGGAAATGGCCATTCCGAGCCGCGCCTCGTGGCCTGCGTTTTTTGTTGTCAGCACCGTAAACATGTTGTCGCGACTGCGGCGGGCCTTTCTGAACACGCGACCGAAAGACGCGGCGTCCGTCAGGCGGCTCGTTCGTTGAAACCGGTGATCGGGCCGTTCGCCCGACATGTTATTTATTTCTGTCTTCGCCGGCGGCGGCTTGCGCCACGCCGCTACGGGGTGAGCTCGTCGCGACCTTTGGCGCGGCGTCGCTTCAGCACCAGGCGGCCGCCCTTGGTGGCCATTCTTGCGCGAAATCCGTGGGTGCGGGCCCGCTTCAATGCGCTGGGCTGGTATGTGCGTTTCATTAGCCTGGTACCTGCGTTTATCCGGGAGCTGTCCCCGGGCAAAAGAAAGCCGGCAAGCCTACGCGGGCACTGAATTAGTGTCAATAGAACAAACAGTTAATGCACGGTCTTCGCGGCATTTTCCGTTTTATGGCCACGGCGGCATATACGTATTAGACTGCCGGTCCGCTAGCGATTTTGATAGCGTCTTTTTTCCGCCCTTGTTTTTTTGTCCCCGGGGACTTCGTTGCAGACCGAGACAACGCTGTGGAATGACTGTGTCCGCGAACTCCAGGCGGAGCTTCCCGAGCAACAGTTCAATACCTGGATTCGACCGCTGCAGGCTGTCGAAGATGGAAACGCGTTGAAACTTCTGGCGCCGAACCGCTTCGTCGTTGACTGGCTGCAGCAACATTACGTCGAAAGAATCCTGCAGCTGATTGATAAAGGCGGTGACTCGATGGAGCTGGTCATCGAAGTGGGCTCACGCCAAGCTGATCCGGTTTCGCCAAGTCGTGCCCGCGCACCGGCGGTTTCGGTTACGCCGATAGCCAGCCGCCTGAACCCGACCTTTACTTTCGCCAATTTTGTCGAGGGCAAGAGCAACCAGCTTGCGCGGGCCGCGGCATTTCAGGTCGGTGAAAACCCCGGAAAATCCTATAATCCCCTTTTCATATACGGTGGCGTCGGGCTCGGTAAAACCCACCTTATGCAGGCTATAGGCAACGCGATGCTGGCGCGGGATCCGGCTGCCAGGGTCAGTTACGTGCACTCTGAGCGCTTTGTTGGCGACATGGTCAAGGGCTTGCAACACAACACCATTTCGGATTTCAAGCGCTCGTATCGCTCTCTCGATGCACTGCTGATCGATGATATTCAATTCTTTGCCGGGAAGGATCGGTCACAGGAAGAGTTCTTTCATACCTTCAACGCCCTGCTCGAGGGTCAACGACAAATTGTGTTGACCTGTGACCGGTATCCGAAGGAGGTCCGCGGTCTCGAGGAGAGGTTGAAATCACGTTTTGGCTGGGGCCTGACCGTAGCGATCGAGCCTCCGGAACTCGAAACCTCGGTGGCAATTCTCATGAGCAAGGCGGCCAACGAGTCTGTGGCTTTGCCGGAGGAGGTTGCTTTCTTCATCGCCAAGCGCATTCGCTCTAACGTGCGCGAACTCGAAGGGGCGTTGCGGCGTGTTACCGCTAACGCGCGGTTCACCGGCAGGGCAATCAGCGTCGATTTTGCGAAAGAGGCTTTGCGCGATCTGTTGTCGTTGCAGGAACGGCTGGTTTCTATAGAGAATATTCAAAAAACGGTCGCCGACTACTTCAAGCTACGCGTTGCCGATCTGCTGTCAAAACGAAGGACCCGCTCGATAGCCAGGCCGCGACAACTGGCGATGGCGCTCGCGAAGGAGCTAACCAGCCACAGCCTGCCGGAAATTGGTGATGCTTTCGGCGGCAGGGACCATACGACAGTGTTACACGGATGCCGCCGAATAGCCTCGTTAAGAGAACAGGAAAAGCGGGTTGATGAAGACTATATGAACCTGTTAAGAACACTGACAGGATAATGTGGATAAGCTGTTAGCGGTTTTGTCTTGCTCTTTAGCGAAACCGTAATGCACAGGGTATCAACAGGAAGAAAGCTAGCGATACAGTATTTTTCGGTTGCGTTTTATTACTATAAGTATTTGATAAAATTGATTAAAAATTAGTTATTCACAGCCCTTTGGGTTGCTAATAATAACAATAAGAGAAATATCTCCAACATTTATTAACAGGTGTTCTGCATGAAGCTAGTCGCAGCTCGGGAAGCTCTATTGAAGCCTTTGCAGGCTGTTATCGGTGTTGTTGAACGTCGGCAGACGATGCCTATTCTGGCCAACGTGCTGCTTGTGGCGAAAAACGACAAGCTGGCAATTACTGCCACGGATCTGGAGGT
>JAHKKM010000061.1 GCA_020027645.1 Pseudomonadota bacterium | reverse complement strand
CGTTACGAGCGATGCCTGCCGTTACACTCATGGAACAGCAATCACCTTTACAGCAACCTGGTTCTGTTCCATCTGGAGCGTCACTCCGACCATCACGCGCATCCGATGCGGCGATATCAATCCCTTCGTCACTTCGAAGACCTGCCGGGTCTGCCGAGTGGCTACTTCGGTGCATACCTCCTTGCCTATGTACCCTGGCTCTGGTTTCGCGTCATGGACAAGCGCCTGCTGGCACTCAAACACATCGACGGAGATCTTTCGCGGATCAACATCGATCCGCGAAAGTCTGACCGCATTTACGCGCGATACGGGCAGACTCCCGTAACAACAGGGAAGTGAGGTGAGCGAATACCGCTGTCCGGAATGCGGATACGTTTTCAGCGAGGAAACGGGTGACGAGCACGAGGGTTATCCTCCAGGCACTCCATTCGCATCGCTGCCCGATGACTATGTCTGCCCTGACTGCTCCGTGCGCCGGAAAGAGGACTTCGAAGCCTTTTGAGGTTCAAGCAGCGTATCTGCAGGTTTCCCCCGGAATTGGCAATTGCGACGTGGCGTATCCGTCCGGAGCATCAGGCGTTCCGATCGGAATGAGATGTGCGCATGCCGGATGCACAATACCGGGCTAATGATGGATGGCTCCAGGCCCCACTATTCGCCGTCCTGGTTTATGAAACCGCGGCGCTGATCGCCCGAAGCTATCTTGAAGTTTATCTGCGCGACCGTGATTACGGCTTCAACTATGCGGCCGATCTCAGTTACCTCGTGGTGCCACCGATACTGTTGTTATTGGGGATACCGGTACTTAAGGAACACGGTCACCTCGTACTGCATCTGTTCCGTCGTAACAGGGTATGTCGTCGCCTGATAGTCATCGGTGTCCTGCTGGGAATCACGCTTCGTTGTGCATTCTGGGGCGGTCTCATCGCGATGACTTCGTTCGGCATTACAATAAGCGCTGAAGAATTGCCTGGCATCGGACCCGGTTTTTCCTGGCATTGTCCGCCGCCGTGGCCGATGGCACTGGGAATCCTCGTAAGCGTGCTGTTGATTCCACCGATAGAGGAGATCATCAATCGTGGATTCTTTCTGCACCGGCTGTTGCATCGTGGGAAGATTTTCGCGCTCTTGTTGTCCACCCTTCTGTTCGCGTTGTTCCACAACATGCAAACGATCTACCTGGCCTTGGCCGTCGGCGCTTTTCTCGCCTTTGCCACCCTGAACAGCGGTGCATTGTGGGTTTCGACCATTGCGCACGCCTCCTTCAACCTCATGGGGCAGTTCGACTGGCGTTGTCTGAACGGGCGCTGGAATCCGGTTGAACTGACCCCGATTACGAGCAGTATCGGTGCCATGGCAACCGCCTTGCTCTTTGTCAGCCTGCTGTTTGCCTGCCTGCTGGTATCGAAGCGAATCATCGGGCCACAAACAGGCACCCGATGATTCGTCCTCAGGTCAGGAGAACGAGTTTGCTACCCGCTCGATGATGTGCGATGTCACATCGACGAGGCCCTCATATATTTTGATAAGGTCCTGGCCGACCGACCCTGTATTCGTGACACCGCCATAGGTATTGCCAGAGTTACCAGTTGGCGTGCACACACCCTCGGCACCGCAAACCACTTCCAGTTCCATGTCATTCAAAAGTCGCATGATTCAACCTCCATGTTGATTGCCAATCGCGCCATCCGCGCGATTCAACGATAGGCTCAGTTGCGCGGCATAGCTGCCAGCATTTCCGCGTAAAAACCCCAGAAAGGGCCTAATTCCGGCGGCAAGGCACTTTGACAAATCCGCCCTGTGATGTGTCTCACAGTCCGCGGCGTTACGCCGGTCTACCCTGCCGCTATGGCATTGGCCAAACTCGCGATGGGCAAATCGGAGCGACTATCATGGTTTTTCAACGACGGATTGCAGCACTGCTATGTGCGGCATCTCTTTGCAGCGGTGGTTCTGCAGCGGCAGACGATTTCTGGATGGGCGCCAAGGTCGGAACACTCGGTATTGGCATTGAAGCCGCGTGGCGTCCCATTCGATGGATGGACCTGCGTCTGGGCGGAAATGCCTATGACTACGAAGAGAGCGGCTCCCAGGCGGGCATCAACTACGATGCGACTCTGCACCTCAGTACCTACTATCTGACGGCGAATTTGCTATTTCCGGCCAGTCCGTTCCGTATTACCGTCGGCGGTTTCTCGAACGGCAATGAAGTGCGCATGATCAGTGCGGACAACTCATCGTTCAATATCGGCGGTGTCAACTACTCGGCTGCTGACGTAGGGACTCTGACCAGCACGACCCTGTTCGAAAGCGCCGCACCCTACCTTGGCGCCGGATTTGATTTCAGCCTGTTCGGCAAGGTCGGCATGAACCTGGATTTCGGCGTGTTATGGCAGGGAGATCCGATCGTAACCATGACGGCCGACGGCCTGATGGCAGACGATCCCACCTTTCAGGCACAACTCGAGGCGGAACGTCTCGAGCTCGTAGACGATTTCGACGCGCTAAAAGCCTATCCGGTGGTATCGCTGGGATTCAATTTCAGCTTCTGAGATCGTCGATCCTGTCTGCAGCGCGCAGCATTGCAAGCCGCGCGCGCAAATACCAAAGCCTTATGGCGGCGAGTGGAAAACGCTCGCTCAGTCCCTGCACCATGAGCGGGATACTCGCAGGAACCGCATTCCCGGCACCGCTCGCAATCCATCCGGCAATTTCGCGCCCGGCCCAGATCGATGTGTTGACGCCGTTGCCGTGGTAACCAAACGCAAAGAACACACTCGGATCATCGGCCAGGCGTCCGATTGAGGGCGTCAGCCGGCGGGTGAAACAGACCAGTCCCTGCCATCGATAGTCGATCGTGACGTCGTGCCAGGCTGGGCAGAGCTGTCGCATCTGCGAGATCAACAGCTCATAGTTACTTGCAGTGCCAGCCGCACCTCCACTGGAATGGCCACGACCGCCGAACAACAGTCGCCGGTCTGGCAGCAAGCGGAAATAATTCAGCAGGTTCCGGGCAGTAATCATCGGAGTACTGGATTGCCATCGATGTGCGCCCAGCTCCACGTCACTCAACGGCCGAGTCACAACGATGGCGCTGATCATCGGCATCGGCCTGCCCGCGAAGGAACGATGCAGGTGCTCCGGCATGAAGCCATTTGCGGCCATCACCACCTTTTTCGCGCGCAGGGTGCCCCCGGCTGTGCTCAGCAAATGTACGTCACCGGATTTCTGCCAGGCTAGTACTTCGCTCCCTGCATGCAAGATAGCGCCTCGCGCCACGGCGGCGCGCGCGAGACCCCGTACCAGTCGCACCGGGTGCAGACCAAAAGTCGGGCGTATGCGAATGGCGCCGTGCTGTTGCGGAGAATCGAAATAGCGTTCGCGAAATTCATCGGCCGGAACCACCGATGCATCCAGTCGCAACAGTGTAAATTGGTCCAGGGCATGGGCACGCAATTCGGCGAACGATCTTGCCGAACAGGCAACAGCGAGTTCTTCATCCCCTGTGATCTGGGCATCGATGCCTTCTTCGAGAATGAGGCTCCGGACCAGTTCCACCGCGTCGACCTGGGCGCGCCAGTAATGCCGAACGGCTTCAATGCCGTAGCGGCGAACGGCAGACGCGAGTCCGAGTTTGCTGCCGCCAAGGCTGCAGAAGCCCCCGTTTCTTCCGGAGGCGCCCCAACCTATATGCCCCGCCTCCAGCACGCGAACATCGGCCTGCAGATTCCCGGCCAGGTGATATGCCGTCGAGAGTCCACTGTAACCGCCGCCTATGACTGCAACGTCACAGCTCGCATCGCCGCGCAAGGCAGTGGATGCAAAGGACAACGCACCGCCAGTAGCTTCCCAATACGATGGCTCGACGGCATCGAAACGATAGAGACTTTCGTCGTAAAGACGATTGATGCGCTTGCGTGCCGGCAGGTCGCCGCGAACCGGGGTCATACGTTCATACCTGCCGTACTGACGGCCGCCGCAACAGTCTGTCCTGGCGTACGACAAAGAGTCCGCTCAGCACCAATGCCAGCGGTACCAGCGGCAGCATGACCAGCAGATTCCACCCGTAATAATGAATAACCATCCCTGCGAGCAACGAGGCACTCGCGGAGGTCCCGAACACCGTGAATTCATTGATCGCCTGTGCCCTGAATCTTTCACTCATGGAGTATGTCAGTGTGAGCATGGTGGTGCCGCCGACATAGAGGAAGTTCCACCCCACGCCAAGCAGTATCAGCGCGTACCAGTAGTGAAGATAACTGTGACCCTGCAGCCCGATCATACAGGCGCCGGCCAATGCCAGCACCCCGACGATCATGATCCTGACCGTGCCGAAACGGTCCATGAGAAGTCCTGAAAACAGCGAAGGCAGGTACATGCCGAGTACATGACTCCGAATTACGTTTGCCGTCGCCTCGATTGTGAATCCGTCATTCACATGCATGCTGATCGGCGTTGCCGTCATCAACAGGGTCATTGCCCCGTAGGCAACCGCTGCGCCGAGGACAGCCACGCGATACAGGGGCTGGCGTACGATTTCCACCAGTCTGCGATCGGATTCGCCTGCCGCTACTGTCTGTTCACCACGCAAAGGCGTAAGAAACAGCAATGACAGGCCTTGCATTACAAACAGCACGGCAATTGCAATCAGTGAACCGGCGTATTGCACATCGCCATACCAGTTCTGAGCTCGAGTGACCAGTTCCGGACCCAGCAGTGCGCCGCCGATCGCGCCGACCAGCACCAGCGAGATGGCACGCGCGGTGTAACGCACTTCCACACTCTCGGCTGCTGCATAACGGTATTGCTGTGTGAATGCCATGTTGATGCCGAACAGTCCTGCGGAAACGGCAAAGAGTACGAAGCTCTGCTCTTTGAGCGCGATTGCCGCCAGCAATACAGCGCAAGCGGCGGACAGGGAAGCCAGCACGAATCCGCTCTTGCGTCCGATACGTCGCATCAGTGCAGTTGCCGGAATCGCCGTTGCTGCAACGCATACCACCATCAGCGACACCGGTAAAGTCGCCAGGGCCGGATTGCCCGCCAGCATGGATCCAATAATTCCTCCGAGTGTCACAATGACGATGGAACCGGTCGCAGATATCAGCTGGCAAAAAAACAGTATGCAAAGATTACGCACGGGTACTCCGCTTCAATCGCGACCGGTCGGGCGCCGCAGCGCCGGATTCTCACACAAACCGGCCAACATGGTACTCGAGGGGACCGGCTATAATGAGCAAATACGGCAACCGGACACCACATGGTCTTCGACCTGCACTCCCACACGACAGCATCCGATGGAGCACTGGCCCCGCGCGAGCTGCTTGCTCGTGCCCGGGCGCACGGTGTCACCTGTCTTGCAATTACCGACCACGATACGGTGGATGCGTACCTGAATCTGACAGATTCCGGCGATGCGGGTATTTCGCTGTGTCACGGCATCGAACTGTCTGCGAATTGGCACGGGCGCAGTGTGCATATTGTCGGGCTGAACCTGCGCCTGCAATGCGACGGATTGCACACCGCACTGGCGGCGCAACAGCAGTCGCGTCTGCAACGCGCCGAAGTCATCGCCAAACGCCTGTCACAAAAAGGCATCAAGGACGCGCTCGCGGGAGCCAGGGCATTTGCTGGCAATGGCATGATAGGCCGGCCGCACTTTGCCAGGTTCCTGGTGGCGAGCGGCAAGGTGCGGGATGAACAGCAAGCGTTCCGGCGCTACCTCGGAAGTGGCAAAGCGGGCGACGTGCAGAGTGGCTGGCCACCCGTTGCCACTGTGACGTCGTGGATTCGCGAATCCGGTGGAACTGCCGTGCTGGCGCATCCTGCCCAATACAAGATGACCAACGCCAAACTGGGCAGCCTGGCAGATGAGTTCGTGCAAGCCGGTGGAACCGCGGTCGAAGTCGTGTCAGGCAAACAGGCGCCGGAGCTGACTCGCCGGCTGGCCGACCTCGCCAATGCGAAACAACTGCTCGCCTCCAGTGGTTCGGACTTTCACCGGCCCGGCCAGGCATGGTCCGAACTCGGCCAGCAGAGCGCGCTTCCAGGCGACGTCAAACCCGTGTGGGATGCCTGGTAGCATGGCATCTGAACTGGAGATCGATTCGAAACTCGCCATTCCGCTGGAGGAAATCCGCATAACGGCAATACGCTCGCAGGGTGCCGGAGGTCAAAACGTCAACAAAGTCTCCACCGCGATTCACCTGCGTTTCGACATCAATGCATCGAAGTCGCTGACAGAAGAGATACGCTCGAGACTCCTGCAATTGCCTGACCGGCGTATCAGCAGCACGGGTGTGATCGTAATCAAGTCACAGTCGGCTCGCAGTCAGGAAAAAAACCGCAACGAGGCGTTGCAGCGGCTGGCGACACTGATCCGTAAGGCAACGATTCGACCAGCGACGCGAACGCCGACCAGACCCACGAAGGCCGCTCGCGAGAAACGTGTGGATCAGAAAACACGACGCGGCCGCTTGAAGCAGATGCGCGGCAAGATTGAGGAGTAGTGCCGTAAACCGTCAGTTTTTGACTGTTTCTTCGCAGTGCAATGCGTTTTGCTCCCACCGGCAGCCCACGCTGTTCCAGTATTCCGTGAGCCCAATGGCGTCCATCAGCGCCGGAAAATCAGGATGCTCGCGCAGTTGCTGAAATTGCGGAATGAAAAGCAATTCCGCCTCGAATACCTCGCCCTCTTTTTCCAGTCGTCGTGCAACCTGCATTGCGCGATCGGCATCGTTCAGCAATGCCCAGAGCGTGATCTCGACGCGCGCCGGTAACTGCCCGGCAGCGGACATGTCGCTGACCAGCTGGTGCGCCTGATCGCGCAACGCAGGGTCCTCGATACCGTCGAATACCGGATCGACCCAGCTGTTGTCAGCAGCGTATTTTTCGAGTCCGGCCTTGGCAAGATCCCGTGCTTCGTCCGTGCGTCCCTGCCGAATCTTGAATAAGGCATAGGCGAGGTCGTGAATCGGCGACTGCAGGTTCATGCCATGCGCTCGTGCGAACAGCCGCTCTGCCTCGTCCATGTTACCCACCCAGAAATTGGCAATTGCCAGGCGCGAAATCAATACCGCTGACTGCGGATCGAGTTCGCGTGCACGCGCTGCCTGGTCCAGCGAGGCATCGAGGCGTCCGACGCTGGACAGCAGGCGGGAATACAGCTGGTGCGTGACCGGATAGACATGGTCGGCCCCGAGCGCTTGCTGATATGCATTTTCGGCGGCGATCCAGTCGCCGCGCTTGTGCGCGATGAAGCCGCGTATCGTCGCTGCTGCATCGCTTATCGTCGGATCCATGCGAATGCCCTGCTCTGCCACCAGCATGGCACGTTCGTACATCGCCTCCTGCGGCTCGTCACCATACTCGGGCAACAGGGCGTAGGCATACGCAAGCATCAGGTAGGCCGTGCCAAATTTCGGATCGAGGTCGACGGTCTGCTGGAACAAATCGATAGCCTGTCGAATGGAATCGGCGGATCGTTTCTCGAAGGCATACAGACCCTCGGCGTAGCGGTCGAATACCGCAAAACTGGATGGTCGACTCGCGGTCGGTACCTCGGCATCGGTCTCACCGGCGATGGTTTTCCTGACATCGTCCGCAACTTTCTCCTGCAGGTCGTAGATGGCTTCTTCAGCCCCGTCGTACGTGTTCGAAAAAAGTACCGCCCCATTGCGCCCGTCGACCAGATCAGCGACTACCGTGAAGTGTTGTCCGTCGTATCTGACCTGTCCATCGATAACGGCATCGACGTCAAACTCACCGATGATCTCCCGGGTACTCTTGCCCGGCACATAGGCTTCGCGACTTTTCACTACGCGCAGATCTTCCAGGCGGAACAGGGTGCTGGTGAGGACTTCCGAGAAACCGAAGCACAGGTATTCCTTGTCGACATCACAACGGAAGGGAAACACGACCACGGAGCGAATGGGCTGGTCGCTGAAATCCGGCTCGTGCGGTGGCCAGAATACAACAGCTATAATCAGCGCTATGGCAGCGAATCCGCCGATCAATGGCAAGGCGTAGGCAGAGCGAACTGCCACCGGGGCCGGTGTAGCCTCCTGGTCCGGGCGTTCAGGCAAGGTGATCGGCAACATCAACCGGTAGCCGCGCCGCGGCACATTCTCGACAAACTTCGGTGCCTTTGCGTCGTCACCGAGCGCGCGCCGAATCAACGATATGCAGCGCGTGATGACTTCGTCGCTGACCGGCCGGCCTTTCCATACCGCATCGACCAGCTGGTCCTTGCTGACGACGTCACCCTGGTGCGCGGCGAGAACGACCAGCACGTCCATCGGCAATGGTTCGACGTGGATCTCGGCACCCCCGTCCCGCAGTAAGCCCCGGTCCGGTAGTACCTGCCAGCCGCCAAGTCCAAATCCCTTGCGCAACTCGTCGTATGTCGGCATTGCTGTTCGAATCCCGGTGAATTTTTTTGTTGTTGGGTCCGTCCGCTGCGGGCGAATTGTACTTCAAGGGCGGCAATTTACGCTGCGTATTTACCGGTCCCCGCGCATCCGGTATACTTGTTACCATGGTACATATCTACCTTGCTCAGGACGACCGAAACCATGAAAGTCATTGAACGGGCCCAGACCGGGGTCCGGATAGAGAAGTCCCTGCTGAAAGTCCTGAAAGGCCTGGCGGAGTACTGCAACCTGTCCGTCGGCGACTTGCTGGAGGGGATAGTCCTGCACAGTTTTGAGGGCAGCCCGCCGTTTTCACCTGCAACCCGCAAGGTCATCGAACAACTGAAACAGGTCTATGCCTGCGAGCTGACGGCAGCCGACAGCCACCGGCTCACCGAGAAGCAGCGATGAAGCCGGCGCGACATGTCCAACCGGAGCCGCAGGGGCCAACGCTGCAAAGTTTCGAGGCGGGAACTTTCGATGCATCCACCTTCAACCATCGCGCGCACGTCTTCGTTGCCTGGTGTTATTTGCAGCAATACGATTTGCCGGAGTCCATCCGGCGATTCACCGCCGCACTGCGTCGATTTACGAAGAGTATCGGCCAGCCCCATAAGTACCACGAAACCATCAGCTGGTTTTTCATGATCCTCGTTGCGGAAAGGCGCCTCGGTCCGGCCGCGGACGACTGGTTCCTGTTTGAACAGCGAAACCCCGACCTGTTGCAGCGCGGTGCTGAGCTGTTGCGTCGCTATTACTCGCAGCCGGTCCTCGAATCCGAACGGGCCAAACTGCAATTCGTGCTGCCGGATTTCCCGGGACGGTGAACACGGTACACTCCGCGACGGATAGCCCAGCCTGAATCGGAGTATGCAAGGATGAGAATCTCACCAAGACTGGCAACAGTTGTCTCGACACCGGTCGCAGCTCTTGCCGCCGCTTTCCTTACGACCAACGTTTTTGCCCAGAGTGGGGGCCATGATCTGGATGCCGCTTTTGCAGCGGTAGAACCCAAAGTCATCGCCTGGCGCCGCGACATACACGAGCATCCGGAATTGTCCAATCGTGAATTCCGCACCGCCGAAAAGGTGGCAGCCCATCTTCGCGCACTCGGCTTCGACAAGGTTGAAACCGGTATCGCCCATACCGGAGTGGTCGGCACCCTGAAGGGCACAAAACCGGGTCCGGTCGTCGCCCTGCGGGCCGACATGGACGGCTTGCCGGTACGCGAGCAAACCGGTCTGCCCTTTGCGTCAAAGGCCAAAGGTGAATACAACGGGCAGGAAGTCGACGTCATGCACGCCTGCGGTCATGACACGCATGTCGCAATGCTCATGGGCGCCGCCGAAGTGTTGGCGACGAACCGTGACCACATTTCGGGTACCGTCAAATTCATCTTCCAGCCGGCCGAGGAAGGTGCGCCCGCCGGCGAGGAAGGTGGTGCGCAACTGATGATCCGCGAGGGTGTACTCGACCCTCCGGATGCCCCTGAGGCCATCTTCGGCCTGCACGCATGGCCGGTACCGGAGGGCACCCTGAACTACCGCGCCGGCAGTTTCATGGCGGCCGCCGACGGTCTCCAGATCATTATCAAGGGACGCCAGACTCACGGCTCCTCGCCCTGGGCAGGTGTGGACCCGATCATCGTGGCCGCGCAGGTGATGACCGCGCTGCAGGCGATTCCCAGCCGGCAGCTCGACATCACCAGGGGCCCGGCCGTGATTACGATCGGCAGCATCCACGGCGGCGTCCGCGGCAATATCATTCCCGAAGAAGTGCGCATGGAGGGGACCATTCGCACGTTCGACGCCGGCGTACGCGAAGAGCTGCACGCGAAGCTCAAAAAGACGGTCAACGGTATCGCCGAAGCGGCCGGTGCAACCGCCGAGATCACCATCTCCGGCAATGCGCCGGTCACCGGCAACGATCCGGAGTTGCTGAAGAAAATGATGCCCTCCCTGCAATGGGCCGCGGGCGCCGACCGGGTGGTTGAACACCGCCTGATTACCGGGGCCGAGGACTATTCCTTCTTCCAGAAGCGCATACCGGGCCTGTTTCTGATGCTGGGTATCAACAAGGCCGGGGTCGCGGCCGGCCAGGCTCCGGCCAACCATTCGCCCTTGTTCGATGCCAGCGAGAATGCACTGATGGTCGGCGTCCGGGCACACGTCGGCTTCGTCCTGGACTACCCGTCATCGCCATAGGAAGAAGCAGACGGTTTAAGCGCCGGCGCTTACTTTACATAAGCGACTGACCAGGATTGCTCTGCCGGGAGCAGGAACTGCGTCACTCATCCGTCGAGGCAATCGACCTATACTCGAAACCTGTCGAAAAATGCGCGTTTTTTCGACATATAGTCCGGACCTGTCGAAGGCTTCGACCCTTCGGGCTGATATGTCGATAAAAGTGTATTTTTTCGACATATCATGGAAACAGGTCGATTGGATCGACCTGCCCGAAGGAAATGTCGAAAAATAGCGATTTTATCGACTTGACTGTGTGACCCGTCGACGGCATGTGCCGATCGCCCGACCTGCTGAGGAGCCGCGCAAAATGGCGGAATTTGACCCGAACCTCCCGTACAACGACCTGCCGGATCTTCCACCACCAACGGAAGCCATTGAAAACAAGGAAATTCTCAAGCGCTGTATCGCGGCCAGGGTGGCCCTGGCCGAGCTCAAGCAGGCAGCCGAGCTGATTCCGAATTCGGCTGTATTGGTCAATGCCCTGCCCTTGCTGGAAGCCCGGGCCAGTTCGGAAATCGAAAACATCGTGACCACGACGGACAAGTTGTTCGAGTTCGCCGATATCGCCGAAGACAAGGCCGACCCGGCAACCAAGGAAGCATTGCGCTACCGGACGGCCCTGTTCGAGGGCACGAAAATGGTCCAGCGGCGCATGTTGACCACGGACATGGCCATACAGATATGCAGCACAATCAAGAATATGGAGCTGGATATTCGAGATGATTCTGGAACGAAACTCAGTAATCGCCGCACCGGCAAGGTCATTTACACTCCGCCCAGAGGGCAGCGCCTGTTGCAGCAAAAGCTGGAAAACTGGCAGGCCTTCATGCACGAGCGGACCGATATCGACCCGTTGATCCGCATGGCCGTACAGCATTACCAGTTCGAGGCCATTCATCCATTCACCGATGGCAATGGACGCACCGGCCGGATCCTCAACATCCTGTTCCTGGTCGAGCAAAAACTGCTCGATTCGCCGATCCTCTACCTGAGTCGCCACATCATCGAACACAAGGCCGATTACTATCGGCTGCTATACGAGGTGACCGCCAGCCAGGCGTGGGAACCGTGGATCCTGTTCATGCTGGATGGCGTCGAACGAACCTGCACCTGGACCACGGAAAAGATCAAGGCGATTCGCGAACTGATGCAGCACACCGCGCGTTTTGTGCAGGAACAATTGCCGAAAGTCTACTCGTGGGAACTGATCGAAGCGCTTTTCAAACAGCCGTATTGCCGGATCCAGAACCTGGTTTCCGCGAACATTGCCCAACGCCAGACAGCGTCTGTGTATCTCAAGCAACTCTGTGATATCGGAGTACTACTGGAATACAAATCGGGTCGCGAGACACTTTTCGTGCACCCGAAATACATCGAACTGCTGACCGGTGAAGAGAACGTCTGGGTTTACTATGCAGGCGTCGAAACCGATGCCGAGAATCGCGACAAATCGACGGCTGACTGAACTTCCCCAGATCTTGCTGAAGTTTTTCCGAAGAATCTGGCGTAGCTCCAGTCTTGCAATGCTGGCAGAATCTCCCGATGCTCACCGCATAAGG
>JAHKKM010000229.1 GCA_020027645.1 Pseudomonadota bacterium | reverse complement strand
GACCAGGCACCCATGACGTGCGTCGCGCAGCGCTCCGGGCCTTTGTACCAGCGCAAATCGCTGCCGTCCCCGTGGCGCCGCATAACGCCGAACCAGGATGGCAGCGTCGAGTCCCACGCAAAATGAACACCACCGGCCTTCATTTGCGCGAGATTGAAGGCCATGGGAATGGCGAGAAACGCGATGTGGGATTGCGTGACCGCAAAATCGTGCAGCATGCCGACGTAAGGCGCTTTGATCCACGATTCCCGCGTGAGCTTGCCGGACCGATCGATGGTGATGATCGCGACGTCGTCCGATCCCAGTCCCTTGCCCTCGTAGCCGAACGCAATCATATCGCCGGTTTCCGGATCGATCTTCGGATGCGCCGTAAACGTCTGGCTGCTGAGCTTGCCGTCGAACGTGACATAGTCGTCCGTCGTGTCGAGCGTCAGCGCATCCATCGCGACCGGCGGGCTGTCTTCTTTCAATGCCAGCAGTCGGCCCGCGTGATAGACGACCGTGGTATTGGCCGTGCCGCGGCTGACGGTTTCCAGGCCCGCATCGTCTGTGAACCGATTGCGATACATGCCGAACACCGCACGGCCCGCGCGCCGCTGAACCTTGAATCGTTGCGTGCGTACGTAGCGGCTTTTCAGGTCGACACGGCCGGCCGAGAACCGGAACATGCTGACATGGCCTTCACCGTCGAACGGGATGTTCTGCGGAAATTTCGGGGGATACTGGAAATCCGGGCCGACCCGATAGAACGCTCCGTTCAGGTCATCGGGGATGCGCCCGTCTACTTCGCAATCGACCAAGTCGATTTCGGTCCGGAATGGTTTGACGGCCTGCATCCTGGCCGTCTCAGGTCAGTGCTCTGTTACTGACCAGGTTGCGTTGTCTGTATTCCCTCGGTGTGAGGTCATAGCGTGAGCGGAATGCCCGCCCGAAATGGGTTGC
The DNA here is from genome assembly GCA_020027645.1 of Pseudomonadota bacterium. Lineage (GTDB taxonomy): Bacteria > Pseudomonadota > Gammaproteobacteria > Steroidobacterales > Woeseiaceae > JAKEGN01. Next base: position 3,003 of record JAHKKM010000229.1, on the reverse strand, counting down.
ACTGCTGAAGCCATAATCGAATGCAATCGAGGTGATCGTGCGCTTGCGTTGCGACTGCGAGGTCAGAGCCCGCGCACATTCTTCGAGCCGCCGGCGCAGGATGTATCGTGCCACTGTCTCGTCTTCCTCCGAGAACAGGTGATGGAGATATCGCGTCGTAATGCGGAAGGCGCTCGCAATACGCGTCGGCGTCAGGCTGGAGTCGCCAAGGTGCTCCTCGATGTAGTGAATGATGCGGACGCGGTGGGCGGCGCCGAGCGAGCTGTGATCGATGGTCGATCCCAGAAGCTGCCGGTAAGAACTGGCGAGGAGTCCGAGAATGGCATCGGACACGCCGGCACTTATTTCGAATTCACGATCGTCCTGGCAATGCCGCCATACGTTGGAAAGAAAATCGGACAGCAGGCCGCCGATACCATTGCTGCCTGACAGCCGCTTTGCGGCGATGCTCTGCGGATACTGAATATAGCGGCGCAGCAGATCATAGGGAAACCCGAAAACCAGCATACGGTTCGGTTGTTCGAAGACGATTTCGTAAGGCCGGCTGTTGTCACAGATCGTGATGTCCCCGGGGCGCAGACGCGCTTCGCGCTGATCCTGTCGATTGATGCTTTCGCCTTCCAGCTGCAGGTGCAGGAAATGCACCTGGAATCGCGATCGTGCAACCTGTTCGCGCGAGTGCCGCACGACCTGCGGATCCGAATAGATCTCGGCGACGCTTACGCGGCCCTTGCTGGCTCGCGACAGGTGGCCGGTGAAGTCGAGCATTGTAGGGGAGCGGGACTCGGGCACCGGGAATGCATCGGAACCGATATTGTTCCAGTACGCAGCTTTGCGTCGCGGCGCCAATCCTGTAATCGAAAGCGTTTCCAATTGAGTCATGAGTCCCCCCGGATTCAGTCCATTGCAGCGATACGACGATGGTTCGTCTTCACAGCGAGCCGTGACCCGCCGGAACAACGGACATGGCGTCGGACGCCATCTGTTGCTCGCGCCGTGCGTCCCCGAAACTGTGTTCAGGTGACGACGATCGGGATCTTTTGACAGCCCCCCGACCCGAGATTACTATACCACGAACCGAACCGTGCGGTTTGGCAGCTCCATTGTCAACCGCCACGGTTGCCATGCGCCGGCAACCGGCCGCTGGCAACAGGGCGCCGTATTAGGAATCCGTACCGATGCCAGCCTTCAAGCACAGTCACCGCAACGGGATTTATCACACTGCGCTCAATAGCTTGGCGGCGCGCACTGCCGGCGAGGCCTGAGTCGTGTCCTTTGTCCGTATCGCGACAGAGGAAGCTTTTGCCACGGCGGAACTGTTCGATTGCTATCGGCACATCATCGAAAAGAAATCGGTGGACGACCCTGGCTTCTATAGTCTCTGGGGCCACTACCTGACCCACAGCGGCAGCCGCGCAATCGATATCCGGCGAAAGCTGCTCGACCTCGGCGAGGAACGATTGCGCGACATGGACAGTTGCGGAATCGCCCGCCAGATCATTTCGCTCACGGCGCCAGGCGTGCAGATTCTCGATGCCGCAACCGGGGCGTCCATCGCCACGCAGGCCAACGATCAGTTGGCAGAGGCGGTCGCAAGGCATCCGGACCGGTTCACAGGTCTCGCCGCAATGGCGCCGCAGGATCCCGGGCGTGCCGCCAGCGAAATAGAACGCGCCGTCTCGAGTCTCGGATTCCGCGGCGTCATACTGAATTCGCACACGCACGGCGAATACTTCGATAACCAAAAATTCTGGGAAATCTTCGAGGCCGTCGAACAACTGGACGTGCCGATCTACCTGCACCCGAACACACCTTCAGCGCGACTGATCGGCCCGATGCTGGATCGCGGCCTGGATGGAGCAATCTACGGATTTGGAGTGGAAACCGGTTTGCACCTGTTGCGAATCATCGTCAGCGGCGTATTCGACCGCTTCCCCGAATTGCGCATCATTGTCGGTCACCTGGGCGAGGCATTGCCCTTCTGGCTGTTCCGGCTCGACTTCATGCATGCCGCAATGGTCAAGGCCGGGCGGCATGCGGGAGTCAAGCCGCTAAAGAAACGCCCCAGTGACTACCTTCGAGAGAATGTCTGGATCACCACGAGCGGTATGGCGTGGGAACCGGCGATCATGTTCGTGAGGTCGGTGATCGGCGCCGACCACGTGATGTACGCGATGGACTATCCGTACCAGTTCGTGCCTGCCGAAGTGAAGGTAACAGACGACTTGCCGATCTCTGCTGCGGAAAAAAAGGCCTTCTACCAAAGCAATGCCGAGTCCGTGTTTGCTCTTGGTATGGGCTAGACTATGGCGGCATCGATCGTGTCGGCCTCCTGTTCAATAAACAATAGAAAAAGTGGAGCATAAGCATGCAACTGGCAGCCGAAAAAATTCCTGTAAACCGGCAGACCAAGAAGCAGCTGGAAGTCCTGACCGTGGCGTCCGATTACTTTCTCAGCCACGGGTACAAGGGCATGAGCATCAATGCGATGGCGCGCGATTCAGGAATCTCGAAAGAATCGATCTATCGCTATTTCAGCAGCAAGAAAGAATTGTTCGAGGCCGTGATTGCCAAGGAGCTTGCTGCCTATCGGAAACACCTGCAGTTCCTCGACTATGAAACTGCATCGATCGCGCTCGACAAGGCGTTGACGAAGACCGCGGAGACGCTGCTCGGGGCGGTGACGAATGACCGGACCTTGGCGCTGCGGCGCCTGATATTCCAGGAGGTAAAGCAGTCTCCGGACATAGGCCGGTATTATTACGAGATTGGCCCGAAGGCTGCGTACAAGAATCTCGAGAGGATCTTTGCGGCGCACCAGCACGAGACGGAATTCAGGCCCGAAGACCTGGCGCATTACTTCGTCGGCATGGTGCTGCACCGGGCCACGTTGCAGCGCGATTGTGGAATCACCAAACCGTTGGCCAAAGCGCAGATCAGGGCGCAGGCGGCCAAGACCACCGATGATTTTCTCAAGGCGTATTTCAAATGATTGTTTCGATC
>JAHKKM010000228.1 GCA_020027645.1 Pseudomonadota bacterium | reverse complement strand
CAATTGCGTCAGATACTGTTCGGTGAGAAATGCCTTGCCTGCTTGACGATAAGCGTTGCGCTCGGCGGCAAAGCGTAGCCCGACCACGTCAGCGCTGGTACGTGCTTCGCGAGCCGCGGCAGTCGATTTGTCCTTTGCCAATGTGGCGTTGAGCTGCGCATCGTTGACCTGTTGCGCCGCACGGCCACGCTCGCGCGCCATGCTTTCCTGGACCTTGATCTGCGCGGCCTGGACGGAGTGATAGGCGTTGGCCGCGCCCGCCGGCGGATGCACTGCCTCGATCAGGGTCGCGAGAATGTCAATGCCGCTATCCACGGCGTCGAGATCCCGTTGCACTGCCTGGCGAACGGCCGCCGCCAGCACCAGGCGCTGCTCGCCCAGCACTCCATCCAGGGTACGCGATGCGAAGTCCCTGACCAGGATGCGGCTCGCCGTCGTGCGCAGCAGCGCTGCCACGTCAGTGCTGCGATACGTCGCCGCCATGGCCGCCGCGTCGCTGAGTCCAATTCGATACACGAATCGCACATCCATGTTGACGATCTGGAAACTCTGCCGCTCGCCAGTGGCACTGGCGATGATCTGCGTATTCTCGCTCAAGTGCGATTCATCCCAGAGACGATTCGCCGCATCAGGTGCGGGGCCGTCGGCGCTGCTGAGATCGGGCTCGGTGGCGTCGTCGGTGCCGATCGTTGCTGCCAGCGCGTGCACCACACCGTTCTCGACCGGTCGTACTCTCGCCAGCAACCACGGCAACCCGACATGCACGCCCGGTTGCAACACTTCGATAGGGCGACCGAAGCGCTCGTAGATACCGCGACCGTCGATGGGAATTTCGCGAACCCCTGTGGCCAGCCAGCCGATCCACACGATCGCCCCCAGCACCGGCAACACAGCCCGCCGCATGTAAGCGAACGCCCAGCTTTGTCGCAGGTCGATACCGAAGCGCGCATGCAGCTCGTTCTGCAGCGTATGCAGCGGGCGCGGCGGCCAACGCCACAGACTCGCCAGGACGCTGTCCGCCAGCAGACGCGGCTCGATCCGATCGCTGTTGCGCACGAACAGCGACAGCAATGCGCGTAATGCAATTTCGGCAGCGACCACGGCCGGCAGCAGACCGCTGACCACCGCAACGCGCGGTACCCACCCCCGTGATGTCGCCGCGAAGAACAGGCAAAACGCCGTCAACAGCAGTACGGCAATCGCAATGCGCGTCAGTTGCGCCAGCAGCGGCGCCTCCGGCCATTGCACCGGAGCCAGGGTCGAGAAATACCGTTCCAACACCAGCGACACGAAGGCGACGAGCAGAGCGATGCCCCCGGCGACATACCCCGCGCGACCGAGTGCGCGCAGCGCGCGTGACAGCGCACCGACGACAGCGTCGAGCCCCTGCGCGATGCGTAACCATCGCTGCCCCGCGGCGATGCGGGATGCGATGCGCTCACGAAACCGGCGCAGCCAATGCGGTGTGTGCGCGGGAGTGATCGCAGCCGCGCGCCAGCGTGCAACCCAGTACGACGATTGCATTCCGACACTGAGCAGCAGAAATGCCGCCGTGCAATTGCGCAGCAGCGGCGACCAGAAAGGATCGGCGTTAAAGAACGGCAAGAAGCTGCCCGAGAACAGGGCCGCGGCGATCAGTCCGGTGGTCAGCGCAAGGCGTGCCGCCACCGACTTGTGTATTGACGCACGCTGGAAACGCGGTAACTCACGCAGGTCCAGACCGTCGACATCGAGATCCAGGCGCATGACTACAACGGCGCCAGTTGCACCAACGACGAACGCGCAGGCGCAGGCCAGTCTTGCCGTGATTCAGTACCGCTCGCCATTTCAGTCGCGTTCTGCATCCATCTCCGCTTACCGGATACAGACGCGACGCCGGGCATATCCCCTACAGGGTCCTGGCTAGTCTTCACTCAACTCCTGCGGATCGATCCCCAGCAGCTCGCACACGCGAACGGCCACTTGCACCAGGATCTGCGAGCAGGGTTCGCAGTTGCTGCCGCAGCACATCGGCCATTGAGTGATCGGCATCAGCAACAGCGGTCGCACGCAATCGAGGTAGTAATCCTGCAGACCGCACTCGGTGCCCGCCTGCGAGAGTGCGCGATCGAATTCAGGACTGCGGATGTTGAGCATGGCGTGAGTATTCACTGACAACGGCTAACGGGCCACGGGCTACAGGCGACGGGCTACGGCCAGAACTGGAATCCACGCCACTGCTTTTCTGACCGTTGCCCATAGCCCGTCGCCTGTAGCCCACGCAACGCATCAATGCCCTCCCTGCACCAGCAGCCCGCGGGCGCGGAGTGCTTCGGCCAACTGCGCTTCGATGTCGGCGGCTTCGGCTCGACGGATGCGTTGCAGGTGCAGCGTCGGGCCGCAGAGTAGTTCGAGTCCGCGCTTCAGCACGCTGCCGGCGGCGCGGATGCCCTGCTTGTGCTGGTCGAATCGCAGCGCTGGATCGTGCGAGGTCATGCCGACATAAATACCGAAGCGCTGTGTCGGTCGATCCGTATAGTCGAGCAGGATCAGATATAGATTGCTGCGTCCGCGCTGGGCTGGGGAATACAGCGCAGTGGTTTCATAGACGAGCGACAGCCATTCGATATGCTGCGTCGGCAGCCACGCTGGAATGGAATCGGCGGCGTGTTGCCACAAGGCCGCAAGCGCCGTGTCGATGTGAACGGCCATGTCGCCACGCATCCAGCGTTCATGGATGCAATGCGCACCGGTTACGCCATCGGCCTGTGCGAGAGCAGCGTCGAATCTGGCCGCAAGCTCACGCGTTGCCAGCAATCGAAACGGGCGATCCGATGGCCACATTGCGGACTTCGTTGCGCGCATCGGCATCAGTAGAACTGTAGTTGAACGCAGAAGGCGGTCGATGTCACGATAGCTGCCTGTTGCTCACCAGATCGCACCGGTTGTCATGAATTACACACGAACAGGATACCTAGCGCTGGCTGCCTCAGTGTGCGGCGCTGTCATAGCGCTGCAATCCACCGCACCGGCGGCTGATCAACCCGCGTCTGGCAGCAAGCCCACAGTCGCAAGCACAGGACCTGCTGCGGCAACGGCCCTCACCGTCTACAAGAATGCCACCTGTGGCTGCTGCGGCAAATGGGTGGAGCATATGCGGCAGCATGGATTCAAGTTGACCGTGCACGATGTGGACAACATGAGTCCCATCAAGGAACGAGTCGGCCTGCCGTATGGCATGGGCTCGTGTCACACGGCAGAGATCGGCGGCTATTTCATCGAAGGTCATGTACCGGCAGCCGAGGTCGCGCGCCTGCTGCAGGAAAAGCCCAAAGCCAAAGGCCTCGCCGTACCGGGGATGCCCATCGGTTCACCAGGCATGGAACAAGGCAATCAGCAGCAGCCGTACGATGTCATGCTGGTCAAGGAAGACGGCAGCACGAGTGTGTTTGCGCACTATCCGAAGTAACGGCTTCTTGAAAACTGCGAGCAAGTAGTTCTTACACCGCAACGATACGCACTTTATTGCGTCGGCAAATGCCGCTATGTAACACTCGATGCATAGGACTAAGACGTAAATCGAAGCTGCCTGAGGCTTCCATCCGGATTTATAGCAGCTGACAGGGAGAAGGGCTCATGGGCCAAGGATTGGGGAGCATTTAGTGCACTGCACGGACCGCAGTGGTTGGCATGTTCACCCACCAATTCATGTCTATTCGGTGCTGCGTCCCTTCGCGGGTCGCTGTCATGCCCCGCACGTGATTTTGCATGAACTCGCTCCTTCGCCCAGAGTTCGCACAAGGACGGATTGATTGTGCGCATGGCAATACTATTCGCTCGGCCAATCTCCAGTTGGATGCAAGTTTCAGGTGCGGTCTGCCATCGCCGCAGTCAATCACCTAGGTGATATTCGGGTCCTCCACAAACGCACGGCTGTCCAGGACGCGCTGCAATCTGAGCAAGGAACGATCCGCATTCAATCGCCAACTGCCGGGATCGACCGACGAGTCAACGAAGGACAAGTCGCCAAGCGCGGGGAAGTGCTATTTGTTCTCGTACATAAACATAGAAGCACTTTGCGATAGGACGTGATTGTTAGATCTGCATTACAGAGGGAATGCTTATGTTGTCAGTGAGAAGAAAGATCAAAAAGATAATGCTTTATCGTTTTCTCAATCGGTATCCAGATCTTAAGTTGCGTTTTGAAGCCCTCAAGGACTTCGCCAAACAAGTGCGATCCAGCGAATATCATCTGACCAACAAATGCAATATTCGATGTCAAGGCTGCTGGTTTTTTTCCAATGATTTGGACAAAAAAACGGAAGAGCTCATGGATTTGGCACAAATAGAGACAGTCGTGCAAAGCCAGGCTCAAAAAAACCAAACAGCCGCTTTGTTGATTGGCGGTGAACCGACTTTAGTCCCCGAAAGAGTTAAGATTTTTCAGAAACACCTTAAGTACATCACCATATCAACAAACGGTTTGAAAAAACTGCCCATGGAAGGTTTCGAGAACGTGGCCATTGCCATCAGTGTTTTCGGGGGTGGATCACTAGATGATAAACTCCGGGCCTACGGACCGACCGGTAAAGCCTTTAGCGGGCTTTTTCAGAAGGCCTTGGACAACTATAAAAACGATCCACGCGTGCAATTCGTGTACGCCATTACAGAAAAAGGCATCGAACACATTGAGTCTACGGTTAAGGCCATTCGTCAGAATGGCAACACCCTTTATTTTAACTACTACGTAGAGTACGACAAAAAAGGACACTCGCAGGGGCATCCGGATACCTCACGTCTTATTAACGAAGCCCTTCGTATGTGCGAAAAATATCCCGACACCGTTCTCAGCCACCCCTACTTTGTGAAGGCGATGATCACAGGGAAAACTGATTGGGGCGAGTTCGGTTACGAAAGTTGCCCCTCCCTCAGTACGGACTACGCTGGTCACGAACGAAGAAAGCAGAATGGCAACCCTATACTACCGGGCTTTAACACCTACTTCGCCGACATGAAGACGGTCGCGTTTTGTTGCACCTCCGGAAGCTGTGACAAATGTCACGACGCCCATGCAGTCGCCAGCTGGATCATGGTCAGTTTCAAACACTTTATGAAAAACAAGGAGTCCCTTCGCGCTTGGATTGAGATGGCGTAAAAGATCCCCAGAAATGAATGCTCCCGTTTTAACTCATTTTTAGCATGGAAACTCTTTGCATCTTAGCCCGTGACCGCGAACCGTTGACCGCCAATTTATTTCTTGCTCACGACAAAAATAACGTGTGCGTCATCCATTCGGCCACGGCAACCAGTCAGAAGCTTTATTTCAAGTTCGCTCATTATCTCGCGTCGCGGGGATTCAGTGCCTTGACCTACGATTATCGGGGCATCGGACTCTCCCTAGCCAATCGGCAAACTCTTAAAGAGCAAAACAGAGGCATGACGGATTGGATCAAACAGGACGCGAGCGGAATCCATGATTGGGTCCAAAAAGAATTCCGCGGGGCCCAGGTCTGTACGGTCGGCCATTCATTCGGCGGACAACTGATTGGATTGCTGGAGAACTCTTTTCAAATCCAAAAAGCTCTCCTGGTATCGTGTCCGACGGGCTACTGGAGGATGACTCCCTTCCGCACACGGCCCAAACTCTTATTTTTTTGGTATTTTTTGGTTCCATTTTTTATGGCCGTCCTCGGCTATGTACCGTTGAAAAAACTGGGTTTAGGTGAAGATCTTCCGGCTGGCGTGATTCGCCAATGGCGAAAATGGTGCCTTCATCCGGATTACATTCTCTCCGAGATGAGTTCTGAAGAAATTCAGCGGTACAAGCATTTCCCTGGCTACGTCATGTCCTATGGATTTCTCGATGACTCTTTCTTGACCCCAGAAGGTCTTCTTAAAATGTTAAGTGCTTATCCGCAGGCTCGATCTCAATACCGACTTTTTTCGCCAGAAGAAATTTCTAAACAAAAAGAAATCGGTCATTTCGGCTTTTTTAAAGAGCAAATGCAATCACCCCTTTGGGAGGAAGCCGTCAATTGGCTGCAGGGCTGAAACCTTCGCTACCGAAGTCCTATGGTCATTGCGTCGCGCCAATAGCCGGAACGAATCGGCTACGCTGACCAGAACCGCTCGCTCGCGCTCACTTGCTGAACTTGCGCTTGGCCCCTGCGGCCTTGCCGTGGAACGGCGCGGACTTTCCTGGACGAGGTGACGCTGCACGGATCGCACCCGACCGACCGGTCCCCGGTTTTGCATAGCCGGGCTTCACCGAGCCCGTCCGGGTTGGACTCGACCGAGGCGGACTCGAACGCACCGGCCGTTCGGATGGCATTCGCGGACGAAACGCAGGCTTGCCGGCGACGCGCTCCGGTCGCTTCTCGAATACTGGTGGAATCGGGCGCTCACGTGCTGCATCAGGCGCCGTGCCGCCGCGTGCCCTGCCGATCTGCAGCATCTGCCCGGCAACGCGCACCTTCTGCAAGGTACGAAACACATCCTTCGGCATGCCCTCAGGCAGATCCACGAAAGAATGATCTTCGCGAATGTCTACACGACCGATAAGACGGCCATCGAGACCCGCTTCGTTGGCGATGGCTTCGTTGCCGCGTCGCGGGCGCTCCTCGGCGCCGAAGCGAGGACGTCGCGGTGCCGCCGACTCGGGCGCATCCGGCGCACGCTCGAACCTGGGCTTATCGTGGCGTCGCTCTTGACGAGGCGGACGATCAGCGGCGCGCTGTTCGCTGCGTGGCGCAGTTTCGCGTGGCGGTGCCACCGCCTCTTCCGCACGAATTCTTTCGCGCGCCGGTGGGGGGGTGTCAGCTTCTGCCGCAGGCAACACGCGCTCCACCGCGCGCGGCGGTTCCCAGGCGGCGCGCTCCTTGCGATGCGGCGCCGGGCTCTCCGCTCGACCTGATCTTTCTGCCCGCTCCGGTCTTTCTGGTCTTTCCGGTCGCTCCGATCGCTCTGGCCGCGACACTGAACGCGGTGTCGGCGCCGGCGGTTCGCGTCGCTCCGTGAGTTGCAGCGGC
>JAHKKM010000227.1 GCA_020027645.1 Pseudomonadota bacterium | reverse complement strand
GTTCAAGAGTACTCGAAAAAAGTGGAAAAAGGTGTCAGACAACATTTTCTGCTAGTCAAACTCGATCCAGGTGGTTTTCAGCTCGGTGTAGTCGTTGAACGCGTGCATCGACTTGTCGCGTCCGTTGCCGCTCTGTTTGAACCCACCGAATGGCACGGTCATGTCGCCGCCGAAGTAGTTGTTGATTCCCATCGTCCCGACGCGTACCGCGGCAGCAACTTTGTGCGCGGTATTGATGTTGTTGCTCCACACCGCACCGGCGAGACCATAGATCGAATCGTTCGCGATCGCGACCGCCTCCTCGGCGTTTTTGAAACCGATCACTGACATGACCGGCCCGAAGATCTCTTCTTGCGAAATACGCATGCTGTTGCTTACGCCATCGAAAATCGTCGGCTCGTAATACCATCCGCCGGATTCCGCCATGACCCGCTTGCCGCCAGCGACCAGCGAAGCGCCTTCCCGGCGACCAATATCGACGTAATCGTTTACGGTTCGCAACTGCGCTGCATCGATCATCGGCCCCATGCGCGTGGCCGGGTTCAGCGGATCACCGGGCATCCAGTCGCGGCTGCTGGCAATGACCATCTCGACGAATCGCTCGCGGATACTTTCCTCGACAATCAGCCGCGTACCGGCGGTACAGGTCTGGCCACCGTTGTAAAACACGGCAATAGCGGCGTACGCCGCGGCTTTCTTAAGATTCGCGTCGGCGAAAACGATGTTGGGGCTTTTGCCGCCGAGTTCGAGGAAGGTGCGTTTGAGGTTCGACTCACCGGAGAAACGCATCAGCTGTTTGCCGACCTCGGTCGAGCCGGTGAACGTCAGGCCATCGATGTCATGGTGCAGGGCGAGGTGCCGACCAAGGCTCCCGCCCGGGCCCGGCAGTACCTGCAACACGCCATCCGGCAAGCCCGCTTCACTGGCGAGGCCCGCGATGCGAAGCGCGGAGAGCGGTGTATTGGAGGCGGGTTTGAGGATCACGGAGTTGCCGGTCGCCAATGACGGCGCAAGCTTCCAGGCGGTTGTCGACAGTGGGAAATTCCAGGGAACGATCGCCGCAACGACGCCGAGCGGCAGTCGCTGCACCAGTGCCAGGCAGTTGGCCGGAGTGGGTGAGATCTCGTCGTATACCTTGTCGATGGCCTCGCCGCTCCAGCGAATGGTGCGTACCGCGGACGGAACGTCGACAGCCGTGGTATCCGAGATCGGCTTGCCGACATCCAGGCACTCGAGCAACGCGATTTCATCGGCATTGTCTTCGATCAATTCCGCCCAACGCACCAGCACCATCTTGCGATCGGCGGGTGCCATGTTGGCCCAGACGCCGCTGGCAAAGGTGGCACGTGCGATAGCGACCGCCTGATCAGCATCTTCGATGCCACAATTCGCGACCTCCGCGAGCTTCCGTCCGTCACCGGGACAAAGCGTCGCACGCGTTTCTCCCGACAGTGCGTCCCGGTAACGGCCGTTGATGAATGCCCGTCCCTCGATTTCGAGTGACGCAGCCAAGGATCGCCAATCCTGCACGGTTTTTTCCAACATGGGTCGACGCCTCCTGAATAAGTTCTGACACTATTTATACTCGCCAATTTCATCATCCGACAGCGGGGTAAAACAAAAAAATTGCCAGGCACCATTTTCCGAATCGAGGTCAGGCCATGATTTTTCCCGCGTCCCTTTCCACTCATTTAGTACACATTCATAGACGGAATCGTGCCTGCAAGTCGGTCAGGCTGTCATTTGCGGTGCCGGCGATACGCCGGCAATTCCTAAACAGCCTGTCAAAGCACTGAAAGGACTATATCACTAAGTGCTATAGACGTGGCATAATGGCAAGGGACCTCAATGCAGGTGTTCAAAACGAGGGCCTTTGCCAGGTGGTCGCGCGATGAGGGCCTCGGGGATGAGGCGCTCGCATCCGCTGTGGCGGAGATGGAACGAGGTCTGATCGACGCGAGGCTCGGTGGACAGGTCCTCAAGAAACGGGTGGCATTATCCGGACGCGGCAAGCGTGGCAGTACACGCACGCTCATTACCTACCGGCAAGGTGACAAGGCGTTCTTCATCTTTGGCTTTGCGAAGAATGCGCAGGACAATGTCACTGCCTTGGAACTTCAAGCACTGAGACTCCTCGCAAGGAATTTGCTGACTTACCCGCCTGCCGTGTTGGCTTCAGCAGTGGCGACCGGTGAACTGATCGAGATAAAGGTGTAGCGAGTATGGCTAGAAAGATTCTGCAGACCGTGCACGAGACGGCAAAGGGATTACACGAGGCCGGCGTCATGGATACCCGGACCATGCGCGAATTCGACGTGCTTTGTCTGCAACCCGTCAAGGCCTTGAATGCCGCGCAGATACGACGGCTTCGAACCAGGAATCGGGTGAGCCAGGCGGTGTTCGCGGCGTACCTGAACACCAGTCTTTCCACTGTGCAGAAGTGGGAGTGTGGGCAGAAGAGGCCTAATGGCCCTTCATTGAAGCTTCTGAATCTGGTTGAGCAGATGGGATTGGAATTGCTTGCGTAATCGTGTGGGTTCGAGCAGCTACCGGAAGAAATCGGGGCCAGAGCACGATTAATTGTCGGTCACCCGCAATGAGGCTCTTATTAGGCAACGGGCTGCGTTGCATATGTTCTCAGAATTGCTACAATCGAAGCTAATTTGAGAACAACTGTTAGCGCCACATGCCCACACAAGCCATCGACCTGATGTTCAGCGGCTATCGCCGCAAGCTGCTGGCCGTGTTGTTGATGCGCCCCGAGGAGGACTTTCACCTCCGGGAACTCGAGCGCATAACGGGAATCCCTGCCGGGTCGCTGCACAGGGAGTTGAAAGCACTCTCCGAGGCCGGCCTCCTGACGCGGACTGAGCAGGGCAACCAGGTGCGCTATCGCGCGGACCGGTCGGCGCCGATATTTGAAGAACTGGCCGGTATTTTTCGCAAAACCGCAGGTCTTGCGGATGTACTACGTGACGCATTGCAACCGCTGGCGGATCGCATCGAACTCGCGTTTGTGTTCGGCTCGCTGGCGGCAGGTCAGGAACGCACGGCCAGCGATATCGATATCTTGATTATCGGCAAAGTTTCACTGCTGGAAGTGGTCGAGGCACTGGGTGAGACTCAGGAATACCTGGCGCGCGAAATGAATCCAGTGGTGATAAGCAAAAGCAAGTACCTGTCAGCCCGCCAACGCAAAGACCGGTTTGTGAGCCGGGTTGAGGATAAACCGAAGATCTTCGTCATGGGGAATGCGGGTGACTTTGCAAAACTTGCTGAAGATCGGCCAGCTGGTCGAGCACAGCACAGACTCCGCCCAAGTGGGCCGCATGCTCGAAGCCGCACAACGCAACCTCGATGACGCACAATCCAAGACAGTCACTCCGGAAACACGATTCGAAGCGGCATACCGTGCAATAACACAATGCGCGATGGTTGCTCTGTGGGCGAACGGCTTTCGTCCATCGAAGAGCCAAGCGGGCCATCACAGTACTCTGATCCAGGCCTTGCCCATTGCCATTGACCTCGATGTCCGGCAAATGCGCTTATTGGATACTTTTCGTGTGAAACGAAACGCGATCGACTACTCGGGCGATGCGGTCGATGAAGAATCACTCCGCACGTGCATTGTTGCGGCTCGCGACTTGCTGCAGTTGCTTCATTCCTGGTTGAGGGAGCACCATCGCGATCTGTTGTAGTCGTATCGAGGACGGCGTCAGACCACGATTAATTGTTGGTCGCCCGCGATGCGGACTCCTGCAATACAAGACCAAGAAAATGGGCCAGGCCCCGAGATCGGGTCGCCTGCAATGCAGGCTCCTACAAAGTAACAACGAAAAATGGTGCAGAACCCGGATTTAAGTCAAAAAGGTGTCAGGCACTATTTTTCGGCAGGCTTTCGTAGGTAGTGCGGATAAGCTCCGAACCGTGCGCTCGTTCCAGGCGCCGCACCAC
>JAHKKM010000226.1 GCA_020027645.1 Pseudomonadota bacterium | reverse complement strand
ATTGCGAGGCCGCTTCGTACTCACGTCGAGTCAACCGGAGGACGTTGTCGAACGCGCGGTCGGGCAGGCGGGCGCGGCAGGCATAATTTCGTATGCGCCGAACCAGCGATCTGCCTGGTGGAGACAGGACGATCGCCTGGTGCGCTGGGGTCACCTAGGCAGTTTCCCGAAGACGAAATCCTTTGCCTTCATGATATCGCTGGCCGAGGCGCGCCGGTTGCAGGAACGCATGGCAGCCGGCGAGGAGATCTTGTTGCATGGCAAAGTCGATGCCAGTCACGAGCGCGGCCACTATCGCTTTGCCACGGCAAGGATCAACGGTGCCGATGCAAAGCTCGCAAAAGAAGAGATCCTGTTTACCTGCCACCTCGATCATCCGCGGCCGGGAGCCAACGACAATGCGTCCGGTTGCGTCGCCATACTCGAGGTTGCGCGGACGCTGAACAAACTGATCGACGAAGGAACGCTGCAGCGACCGTCACGTTCCATCCGCTTCCTCTGGCCGGCGGAGATCGAGGGCAGCATCATTTATTTGTCCGAACACGACGATCCGTCGCGCATCAAAGCCAATATTCACATGGACATGGTAGGAGGAGGCCCGGAGACCAAGGCGGTATTCCGCATTTCCGGCGGTCCGATGAGCCTGCCGAGCTTTATCAGCGACCTGGGATTCGAGGTCGGGCATTTTGTTAACGAGCAGACTGAAGCCTTCGCGAGCGGCGCTGAGGTCGCATTTCCGCTGATTGCCAGCGAGGGAGGCAAGGAACCGCTGCTGGCGATCATGGAGGGTCTGGACATGGGCAGCGACCACGACGTATTTCGTGAAGGCAGCTGGAGAATCCCCGGCCTGTACCTGCACGACTGGCCGGATCGCTACATACACACGAATTTCGATACTGCTGCGATGATCGATCCGACCAAGCTCAAGCGGTCTGCGTTCATCGGTGCGGTGAACGCAGTGGTTCTTGCAAATCTCTCGGAGCGGGACGTACCCGCGATACTCACCTTGCTGAAACGAAATGCCCTGCAGCGTAGTGCGGACCTGGTTGAACGATTGAAGTCACTCGATGCCGCCGATGCGTCCGCGGTCTCACGCATACATTTCAGCGTCGAGCGAAGAAAAGTTCACAGCCTTGAATCGTTTGCACCGCTCGCAGAGCCTTTGCACGATGCAGCCGCCGGTTTCATCGCAGAGCTCGAGGCGCTGGTCGCAACTCCGGAGGCCCTGCACACAGAAACCGACAACACGGTCTATGTGCGAAACCCGGCGGTGCCCGGCCCGATGAATGCGTTCGGCTACAGCTACCTTGAGGACAAGTACGGGGACGAAAAGCAAGCGCAGCTTCACTTGCCGCAGTATTCGGGGACTCACGGCAGCGGCGGCGAATACGCCTACGAAGCGCTGAACCTGGTCGACGGCAAACGGACGCTGTCGGAGATTCGCGATTGGTTGACCGCCGAGCTCGGGCCGGTGCCACTCGACATCGTGCGTGAGTATCTCGAGGCATTGCGCTCGATCGATGTGCTCAGATTGCAACTTGCCGACGCAGAACAACCGCAATGAAACACAAGACTGTCGGCGTACTGGGCGGCATGGGGCCGGATGCAACAGTGGATTTCATGTCCGCCGTTATTGCCCTGACACAGGCCGGGAAGGACCAGGATCATATTCACATGATCGTCGATAACAACCCTGGCGTTCCGGACCGGCAGGCGGCAATGAAGGGTGACCGCTTGGCAGTGAGCAAGGTGTTGGGCGATATGGCCCTGCGCCTCGAAGCTGCCGGTGCGGATTTCCTGGTTATGCCCTGCAACACGGCGCACGCTTTCCTGCCCGAAGTGTTGCCGAAGTTGCACGTTCCGTTCATTCATATCGTCAATGAGACCGTAGCCGAAATCGCAAACACGCAGCCGAGGGCGCGGCAGGTCGGTGTGATGGCGACCAATGCCTGCATTGAGTCCGACGTTTACCAGTCCGCAATTCTTGCGTCGGGACGGCGCAGTATCCTGCCACCGGCGGAGCGGCAACAGGAATTGATGGGGTTGATTCATCGCATCAAGCGCGGTGACAAGGGCAAAGCGGTGAAACGGGCGATGCGAGGCATAGCCATGGATCTTGCAAAACAAGGTGCGGAGGTAATTGTCGCCGGCTGCACCGAGATCCCGCTGGTGCTCGGCAAGGACGAACTCGACCTGCCGTTCATATCGTCGACGGAAGTGCTGGCCAGGCGCACAGTCGCCAAGGCAAGCGAGTGAGAAATCGGGGTCAGACCCCGATTAGCGGGGCCTGACCCCAAAAGGAGCCACAATGTTGCTGTCCCGTTTTCCGCGTGTATCGCTCGCCCATTTGCCGACGCCGCTCGAAGCGCTGCCGCGCCTCAGCAAACACCTGGGCGGGCCGGATATCTATGTCAAACGGGATGATTGCACCGGCCTCGGCACCGGCGGCAACAAGACACGGAAACTCGAGTTCCTGATGGCCGAGGCCTTGCAACGCAAGGCAACAGTTGTGATTACGCAAGGTGCAGTGCAATCAAATCATGCACGCCAGACCGCTGCCGCTGCCTGCAAGCTCGGCATGAAATGCGAATTGGTTTTTGAAAAGCGCATTGACCGGCCTAGCGACCCTTATCTCAAATCCGGCAACGTCTTTCTTGACCGGATTTACGGCGCCGATATCCGCGAAGTCGACAAGGGTTCGGACATGACCGCGGCGCTCGAGTCGGTTGCCGACGAATTGCGCAACAAGGGAGAGACGGCGTACGTCATCCCGGGCGGTGGCTCGAACAGAGTCGGGGCGCTGGGGTACGTCGATTGTGCCTACGAGTTCATGACCCAGGCGAATCGCATGGGCCTGGTCATCGATCACGTTATTCACGCGACCGGAAGTGCCGGGACACAGGCCGGTCTCATTGCGGGACTCAAAGCCAGTCATTCGGGAATTCCCTTGCTTGGCATCGGCGTCAACGCACCGCGCGATGTTCAGGAAGAACGCGTGTTCAAGCTGGCAGTCGAAACCGCCGAATACATCGGCGCAGCGGGCACGGTTGAGCGCAAGGATGTTGTGGCGGATTGCAGTTACATCGGCGACGGTTATGGGGTGCCAACCGAAGCCATGAACGAGGCCGTGTTGTTGCTCGCGCGGCTCGAGGGAATCCTGTTCGATCCGGTTTACACAGGCAAAGCACTGGCCGGCATGATCGACCTGATACGAAAGAAGAAATTCGGCCGAAAGGACAAGTTGCTGTTCATCCATACCGGCGGGTCCGCCGGACTGTTCGGCTACAGCGACCGACTTAGAACCCGGGCCTGAAACGCGAGCGGGCTTCAGAGGCCGCCGGGGCCGCAGTCGTCCTTCAGGAAGCCGATCAGCGACTGGTACAGCTCGAGCTGGTGGTGATAGAACAGCGTGTTCGAGAAATGATCGGCGCCCACCAGCTCCACGTATTTGTAATTCTTGTGGTAGCGGTCCAGTTCGCGGCGGTATTTCTTGACATGATCCGGAGGCACGCGCTGATCGACGCTGCCATGCACCAGCAGCAAAGGCACGTTGACTTTTTCGGCTTCCTCGATCGGCGATATGCTGTCGTCCCACATTTGCAGCTGCTCCGCACGCTGTGCTCCGCGCATCTCGTAACGGTAATAGTTCACCTGCATCAGCGGGTCGCTCACCGCTGCACCGGCGACCACGCACTGGTAAATCTGCGGATCGCGCGCTGCGGCAACCAGCGCCGCGTATCCGCCGTAGGACCATCCGAAAAGAGCCAGCCGGTCGCGCTCTGCAAGACCTTGCTCGACCAGGTACAGGGCGCCGTCGTCCTTGTCGTCCTGCATCTTGTAGCCACCCTGGCCGCCGTTGATGAAAGCGGACTGGTAGAACTTCATGCCATAGTTCTGCGAACCCCGGTACTGCGGCTGCAGCACCAGGTAACCGTAATTGGCCAGCAGCTGCGCCCACTC
>JAHKKM010000225.1 GCA_020027645.1 Pseudomonadota bacterium | reverse complement strand
CAGGCGAAGCGGCAGGTGGCGGAACTGGAGGCGGAGTTCCGGAAATCCGGCGACTTCTACAAAGGAGAGCTTGCGAAAGCATTCGACAACAGAAAATTGCTCGAAGCAAAGCTCAATGGTGCCAAAGCAGAGCAGGACTCGCTAAGCAATCTGCTGAACGCGGCCAAGGCTGAAGGCGTCGCAGTCAACAAGATGCTGGCTGCCGCGCAAACCCGGCTCGAAAATCTCGATGACCTCGAGAGAAAGGCAATTGCTTTGGAGGCCGAGAATGCGCAGTTGCGCCATGATGCGTCCTTGCAGCAGCAGGAGATGGCCTCGTTGCAACGTGATGTCGCGGAACTCGAGGAACTCAAGCTGCAGAACCGGGAGCTGTCACATTGTCTCAAGTCAATGGAGAACAGCCGCAGCCAGTACGAGATCGATGCGAAGCGCTATCGTGATCAGGCGCAGGGCTCCGAGAAGCTCTCCGAGACTCTGCGCATAAAACTCGATGACGTCGAAAAGAACCTCGCCGAGATGGCAAAACAACACGACGATGCACGCAAGCACGTTCACAAGCAGAGAGCCAGGAAAAAAACGAACGGCGCAGCTTCGACACCGCCGGTCATGGATGACCTGACCGAGATTATAGGCATAGGCAAGGTTTTCCAGCACACCCTGCATAAGCTTGGCATCTACACGTTCGAGCAGATTGCAAACTTCGGCCCCGATGACATCGCTCGTGTGAATCTGGCGCTCGAAGAGAACAGGGGCCGGATGGAGCAGGACGACTGGATTGGTCAGGCCAAAGAGCTGTATTACAAGAAACACAGCGAAATGGTCGAGCACTAGGCCGAGGCTACGCCTCCTGTCTCCCGGTCATCATTTTTCCCGCCGCATTTGCTCCCTGACTGCCCGCACGACAATCAAGCGCCGGGAATGCGGCGCACGACTAAATTCCGGTCTTCACTCCACCCCGAGGTGGAACAACGGGTAGCCGGAGAGTACGGGCTGCGGCAGGGTCATGCCAATAATCTGGCCAGCATACGGCGAAGTTACGACATGTACTTCGTCAGTTCCGGGGTCGACCACGTAACCCATGCGCATTCCCTCTTCCACCTTCGCTCCCATTGTCAGTTCCGGAAAAAAGAAACCACCGTGCGTGCGGGGCACGCGAACCCAGCGGGTCTTTTCATAGATTTTCGGATGCGGTGTCTTATAGCCCGGTATTTCCGCCATGCCGAGGTAATGCATGACGTTTCTTACACCCTCCGCTCCGCGCGCAACCTCCTCTTCCTGGAACAGTAGCGGTCCGCCGGCCTCATAGATGATGGCAGGAATTCCGGCTTTGACGATCTCGCCGCGCAGGCTGCCGTCGGGGCCGCCGCCACCGAGGATCATGCCGACGCCGAAATTCACGGCAAGATTTTTGGCTGCTTCGTTTTCCAGGTCCACGCGAATCTGGGGATAGTTCGACCGCAGGTTCGACCCTGTGTGCAGGTCGACCAACGCAGTGCATCGCGACGTCAGGTCGGTGAAGACGAAATTGGCGACCAGGGAAGCCACGCTGCCATTCTCGCTGCCTGGAAAGCTGCGGTTGAGATCGCGGCCATCGGTCATCTCCCGTTTGCGGTTGCGAAAGCCGTCAGCGTTGACAAACGGGAACATGTACAACATCCCGCTTAACTTTGTGGCGTCGGTCTCCGCGAATACCCGGCGGGCAACTTCCACACTGTTGGTTTCATCGCCGTGTATCCCGGCGGTTACGCAGAGCGTTGGACCCGGCTTGGCACCACGGGCGACAAACACCGGCATGTTGAGGTACGAAGCCTCGAAGCCGCGCTCGGAGATCACCGGATACTTGCCCTTCGTGCCCGGCTGCACGGTGTTCCCCGATACCTGGATTGCGCCCCAGGCGGCAGGCTCCGCGGCGATGCAAGTTGCAGACACGAGAATGCCGAGCACGCCGATAACACAGAACATGGATCTTATGATCATGATTTTCTCCAACTCTTCCGCGGCTGAGCGGACCATTGCTGTTTATCCAGGGGTGATCGTCGTCAACCCCTGATTTTGTAAAGCAGATTCTAGCCGCATTCGGGATCAAAAACTGTAAGTGTTAGCAGAAACCTCCCCGAGGCTGCGCCGGAAAGCAGGGCCGCTATGCCGTCCCGGGGCGCCCGGCGTCTGAATTGCAGACTTCAGCCGTTTGCACGTTGCTTGCCGGTCTGTACCGCCCAGAGCGCGGCATAAATACCATCCAGATTCAGCAATTCTGCATGCGTACCGCTCTCGACGATGCGGCCTTTGTCCACCACGTGAATACTGTCGGCATTCGCGATCGTCGACAGGCGATGGGCGATGACCAGCGTGGTGCGCGAGTGCGAGATGCGCTCCAGCGAGCGTTGAATCGCGGCTTCGGTTTCGTTGTCGACCGCAGACGTTGCCTCATCGAGAATCAGGATGGTTGGATCCTTGAGCAGTGCACGCGCTATCGACAGCCGTTGCCGCTCACCGCCTGAGAGTTTCTGGCCGCGTTCGCCGACGACAGTGTCATAGCGCTGCGGCAATCCGTCGATGAAGTCGGTTATCTCGGCTGCCTCGGCGGCAGCGCGTATTTTTTCCGGCGTGGCATCGGGGCTGCCGTAAGCGATGTTTTCCCCGATGGTCCCCTGAAACAGAAACACGTCCTGGCTCACGAGGCCGATACGCCGTCGCAGACTGTCAAGGCTCACGGCATCGATGGGCTGACCGTCGATCAGGATCCTGCCGGACTCCGGTTGGTAGAAGCGCAGCAACAGCTTGATCAGCGTGCTTTTGCCGGAACCGGTTTGCCCGACAAATGCCACCGTGCTGCCGGCTTCGACAGTCAGGTTAATATCGTGCAGCACGCGCTCACCACGTCCGTATGCAAAGTTCACGTGCCGGAACTCGATCCTGCCCTGCACGGCAGAAAGTGGCGCCGCATTCTCCTTATCGCGTATCGATACCGGTGTCTCGATGAGATCGAGAATCCGCCGCGATGAAGCCATGGCGCGTTCATAGAGGTCCACAGTTTCGGCAAGATTGGTCAACGGCCACAGCAGGCGTTGGGTCAGAAACACCAATACACCGTAGGCGCCGACATTGAGTGTGCCGTTCAGCGTCATCCAGCCGCCGAGCAGGAAAGTTGCAACGAATCCCGCCAGGATGGCCATGCGAATCAGCGGAATGAAAGCCGAGCTGATCGCGATGGCTTTGCGGTTTGCGTCAAGGTAAGCACTGCTGTCCAACCTTATGCGTTCTGCTTCGAAGTTCTCGGTTGCAAAGCTCTTGATGGTGGTGATTCCGGAAATATTGGCGGAAAGACGCGCGCCGAGATTGCCGACCCGATTGCGCACCTCGGCATACAGTGGCTGGGCACGGCGCTGGAAATAGAAAGCGCCAAAGACAATTACCGGGATCGGCGTAAACGCGAGCAACGCAATCAGCGGAGATATGGCAAAGAAGACCCCGCCGACGGCGATCACCGTGGTGCCGACCTGGATCAGGTCATTGGCGCCTCCGTTGAGAAATCTTTCGAGTTGATTGACGTCATCATTCAGGATGGTGACAAGGTTACCGGTGCTGCGGTCCTCGAAATACGCAAGATCGAGTTTCTGCACATGCTGGTAGGCATCGAGGCGCATGGCGTGTTGCAGGTCCTGGGCGAGATTGCGCCACAGGATGAGGTACAGGTACTCGAACAGCGATTCCAGTATCCAGATGAGCAGCGTCAGGCCGCCAAGCAGGCCCAGCTGCCACTTCGGATCCGTTATGCCGAGCTCGGCAACGAACGACGACTCTTGCCGGACGACAACATCGATGGCAATGCCGATCAGTATTTCCGGCATCACGTCGAACAGCTTGTTCATGATCGAGCAGATCGAGGCGAACACGATGCGACGCCTGAAGCCGCGCGCGTAGCGAAGCAGCCGAAGCAGGGCAGCGAAAGAGGTTTGGGCG
>JAHKKM010000224.1 GCA_020027645.1 Pseudomonadota bacterium | reverse complement strand
CCGGAAACAAAACAGGGACTGAATCTCTGGAGCTGGAACCTGCGCAGCGAGAATATTCGTTGCATTCCCGACATCGCACTTTTCGCCGGGTTCAACGGACCGCGCGTATTGCCTGGCGACTACAATGCGCGGATCCGTATCGGGGACCATGAGCAGACCGTTTTGTTCTCTGTCGCTGCCGACCCGCGGTCGACGGCGACGGATGCCGAAATGCGCGCATGGGCCGAGACCCTGAGCGAAGTCGGCCTCATGATCGACGACATCCTGCGAACTTTGCATGAGCTGCGAACGGCGCGCGAGCAGATTGCCGGACTGATGCAGGATTATCCGGCGGATAATTCGTTGCTTACGCTGGGCTCGTCGACCGTGGCGGCGATCTCCGCCTGGGAAGTGCAAATTACGCAACTGCAGCACCAAACCTACGAAGACGAGGATGCCTGGGAAACGATGCTCGCAGGCCAGCTTCGCTATCTTCTGGACGTGATCGATGCGACCGGGGCACCGCTGACCGATGGCGCAATTACACGTCTCGGCGACCTGCGAGCCGAATGGACAGGTCGCCAGGCGGAATTACGCGCGATCGTTGACGATGGCCTGAAACCGATAAATGCCTGGGCGCGGGAACACGGTGTGAATCACGTCGTAATGCCGGGCAGCTGAAAATCCTTTCGATCCGACAATCGTAAGTGACAGCGCGAGACTGCGGATGTGCCTGATCTCCTGTCCACTGGCATCTTCATCGTCCCAGGCAGTTCATGCGTAACGGTTGTAATCGGGTAAACTACAGGCCTGATCGATCGAATCACCAGAAGCCAGACGATCAGGCAACGATGTGGGGGACATCCATGCATACCTTTGCAGATCCGTTGCGACGTGCCCTTTGCGTTGCGCCCGACAGCACAGCCATTATTTTCGACGACCGTCGGTTCACCTACCGGGAGCTGTGGTCACGCTGCTGCCGACTCGCGTCCGTGTTGCAGCAGGCCGGGGCAGTGCCGGGTGACCGGGTAGCCATACTCGCGGCGAACTCCGCTCAGTACCGACCGCGAGCCGGGCGCACTGCGGCAACTGGTCGCTACGGTCATCATGATGCCGGACGAGTATGAAGCATTGATCGAGTCCGCCGATGAAGCGGAACTCGGCGTCGACGTGACGGAAAACTCTCTCGCAGGACTTTTCTATACTGGCGGAACAACCGGTGCATCCAAAGGTGTGATGCTCTCGCACCGTAACCTGATCGCGAACACTTTTCATTTCATGACGGTGTCGCCACCGATGCAGGACAATGTCTTTCTTATCATGGCGCCGCTATTCCACGCTGCAGGCTCGAACGGCGTCCTGGGCAGCGTATGGTCTGCAAGCTGCCAGATTCCGCTCAAGGTCTTCGATCCCGCGGTGGCGCTGAACCTGATCGAAAAGTACGGTGTCACGCACACGCTCGGTGTGCCGGCAATGATCGCCGCCATATCCGAGTTGCAGCACAAGCAGCCACGAGACGTTAGTTCGCTGCGCATTGTCGCGCATGGCGGCTCGCCGATCGCCACCCAAGTGGTGCGTCGCGCCCATGCGGCTTTCCCCTCGGCCGAATTTGTACATGTCTATGGCATGACCGAGGCGTCGCCGCTGCTTACCGGTTTGCGTCACGAAGAACAGGTGCTGGATGTCGCTCGCGGCCGATCCTGCGGGCAGCCGCTGATCGGCGTTCAGGTCCGGATCGTCGGTAGCGACGGACGAGACGTACCGCCCGGTGAAGTCGGCGAACTCATGGCCTGTGGTCCGAACATCATGCAGGGGTACTGGAACAAACCGGAGCAGACCGCGGAAGTACTGCAGGATGGCTGGTATCGTTCCGGCGACATGGGCTACATGGACGAAGAGGGGTTTGTGTTCCTGGTCGATCGCGCAAAGGACATGATCATCAGCGGCGGCGAGAACGTCTACTGCTCCGAAGTTGAAGAGGTGTTGTACAAGCATGTCGCCGTGCTTGAGGCAGCGGTCTTCGGCGTTCCCGACGAGCAGTGGGGTGAGGTCGTGCATGCCGTCATTGTGCCAAGGACCGACGTAGCCGCCGCCGAGCTGATCGCTTTCTGTCGACAGCATATCGCGGGATACAAGATTCCCAAGGACATAAGCTTCTCCGCCAAAGAGCTTCCAAAATCCGGACCCGGAAAGATACTCAAGCGTGAATTGCGAGAACCTTTCTGGGCCGGTCGGGACAGGAAGGTCAATTGATCGATCAAGGAAACATCATGAAAGGACCGTCGAACTGTTTTTTGCTTTCCGGCTTTGTTACGTCCGTGCTGCTCTCTGCAGCATTGCTTGCCGACGACAAGGCTGGCCAGTTTTCATATGACTACGCCGAGGAGGCGGCGATCGCGCAGAGCATCGACGTCGACAATCCAGATCCGGAGCAGCTTCGCGCGATATTTTCCAAGCGGCGAGCGCGAGTCATGCAGGCGATTCCGGATGGCGCCATGCTGATTTATTCCGTCGATCGCGCCCAGGAGCGGCGTCTCGAATTCCAGGTTCCACATTCCGACAATCACGATTTTATCTATCTGACCGGTCTCGACGGTCTCGACAGCCTGAACTCAGCGCTGCTGCTGGTTCCTGCCGCAGAGGATGCGGCAGGTCGGCTGGACGAGGCGCCGCAGGCGCGGTCCGTGCTCTTCACTTCCGGTGACCCGGCGGCACTGGCGGGGCGCACAGGAATTGCCGACGTCAGGCCATTCGCTGAACTGGAAAAAGAATTGTCGGTCGCGATGACAGATTTTCGCGACTGGCGTGTTACGCAGGTCCGACGCTGGCCACTCGCCTCGGCTTTGTCCCGTACCTGGGGCGACGACGAGAAAGTTCTGTACCTGAACTATCCCAGGTTTTTTCGGCTCGGCGAGCCTGAACCGTCGCGTCTCGAAACTTTCGCGCGCATTCAGCGATTCTCACCCGAGATCGACGCGCGGGATTCGGCCGAGATTCTTGACCGTGTTCGAATGCGTCATGACTCGTGGTCACTGGTCAGTTTGCGGCGCGCGGTCGATATCACCGGTGATGGCATTGTCGAAGCCCTGCGCGCGGCGCGGGCCGGGATGACCGAGGCCGAAGTCATGGAGATCATGGATTTCGTCTATCGCTATCACGGTGCAGCGTTGGGTTTTCCGACCTCGGTACGACGCCAACCGAGCACCGGTACCGCAGCTGGACCGCACATACCGGAAGGCTGGATCGAATTCGTGCCACGCTCGGGTGGCGCAGTGCTTGAGCCAGGCGACATGGTGTGGACCGACACTGGCGCCGAATTCAATCATTACTCTGCCGACATGCAGCGTGCCGCCCCGCTCGACGGCAAATTCACAGCCGAACAGCGGCGCCTTTACACAATCGCGCTTGACGTGCAGAAGACCGTGATCGGCATGGTGCGACCCGGAGTCACCTGGTGGGAGCTGCACGATAAGGCGATCGAAATGTTGCGCGAGGCCGGCGGTTACGACGAGGACTACTATTACGGAATTGGTCATTTCATCGGCATGGAGGTGCACGATGAAGGTGATTATCTGATGCCGTTGCAAGCCGGCATGGTGTTGTCCATCGAGCAGGGCGTCATGAAACCCGGCGAAGCACGCATCGCTTTCGAAGACGACGTGCTGGTGACCGAAGACGGTCACGAATGGCTGAGCCGCGGCATTCCGATCGAGATAGACGAGGTCGAGGCCATGCTGGCGAAGCCTGGCGCATTCGATGATTTCATAGATGCACGCAGTAAGCCGTAGCAGCAATGCGTTGACAGGCTAGTCCTGGTCGCGAACTTCTGTGGCTGTGCGACGCAGTCTCGACAGGGCCGCGCGAAAGAGCAGCCTGGAATACAGGCGGTGAAAGGGCAGCAGCACGCGGTAGGCAAGTCCTGTCCGCGTCCTGCCGCTGTCCTTGCTCACTTTCGGTACAACAGCCGAGCCGAATCTCAATACCGTAAGTGACTTACCCGTTTCGGACAGGGCCTCGACCATGAACCATGACCTCGTCCTGCCCAGGAAATCACACATCAGGAGTTGCGTCGATGTACGGGCCTCCACCTGCCAGGCGGCAAAACTCTGTATCGTGCCGTCCGCAAGCTCGCGTGCTACGTGGTCTGTCGATGGTTTGTGTACAAGATATTGCAAAATCCGGCGCTCGAGGCGAAACAGCCAGCTCGTGTAGAACGCATAAATGTAATCAGCCAACGTCACGTTCCCGGTGATGCGAACTGTGTAACAGTCGGTGTAAGTGGGAGCAGTATCGCAAGCCGGTGTGTGCCTGTATTTCTGCAGCAGTGCATCATCCGGCAACGAACAGGTCGTGATGGTCATGGCGTGGCTGATTGGAGATACCGGGTAACGATTGAATTATCTCGTGCCTTTGTGCGACCGATCGAAGTCATTGCTTGCCGCCAAGGTAAGTGAGGTTCTCTTTGGTAAAGCTGCGCGGCCGCCGGCCGATCAGGGCTTCGAGCCCGGCTGGATCGGCGGTGTTTCCGGATGCCAGCATGGTCAGCTGATCGCGCGTGACCGGAAAAAACGGCAGCCAATCGAGCATTGTTGCAGCCAACTGCATGACGCCCAGCGGCATCGGTATGATCCATTTTCTGCGGCCGGTACTCGCGGCGATGCGCGTCAGCATTTCCGTCCAGGACAGCGTTTCCGGACCGCCCAGGGAAAAAGTCTTGCCAATGGTGGATGCGTCTTCGAGCGCCCTGACGAATGCCAATGCCACATCCTCGATGTGCACCGGTGACATGAGCACCGGCCTTTGCGCAGGATTCCACCCGGAAAAGAATCCAAGCGCCGGCAGCGGTGGCTTGACCATGTCACGGTAAAGCTGCGTCGCGAATTCCATGGCACCGCGCGGGTCGCCAAAGATCACGGACGGTCTGAACACAGTCACCGCAAGCCCGCTGTTGTTTGCGTATTGCTCCGCACGGTACTTTGTTTGCTGGTAGGCCGTGCCGTTCGCCGATACACCGTTGGCGCTCATCAA
>JAHKKM010000223.1 GCA_020027645.1 Pseudomonadota bacterium | reverse complement strand
TTATTGACCCAGCGGAATTGCAGTACCTGGGCTGGTCGGACTGGGCCGACGGCTTGCTGCTGGTGGAATGGCCCGAACGGGCAGGGCGCCAGCTCGAAAAAGCCGATCTGCGTGTGCAGCTTGAGTATGCCGGTACCGGCCGGCGCGCGACCCTGACTGCGTATTCGGATCGCGGCAGCAAAGTTGTCAACCGGGCCCGGCCGGTCTCTGAAATCTCTTAAATAGTGGTTCTATCTCTATAATTTCTCACTGGAATGTTGGCTTTTTTTTCCAGAATCGTATACTCAGCCGACATAATCTCGACGCTTCGGTCCGGACTGGGCATGACTTTCAGCGCCACAACTCGCACAAGTTTTTGCGCAACCCTCCTGTTGCTGTCATCCGGCATTGCGCAGGCGTCGACCACGGTCGAAGACATACGCGTCTGGTCCGAGGATGGCCGCACCCGGGTGGTGCTCGATCTCGACCGACCTGTCGATCACAGCATTTTTACCCTGCGTGGACCTGACCGACTCGTGCTGGACCTGAAGGACAGCCGGCTCTCCGAATCCGCAGCGCGATTGCCGCAAGCTATCGGTGCGATTGCCAGTATTCGCACCGGGCTGCGCGCCAACGGACAGTTGCGTATCGTGCTGGACCTCAATGCAGAAATGCGATCGCGAAGCTTCACTGCCGCGCCCAACGGGCAATACGGCAACCGGCTGGTAATCGATTTGCACCCGCAGGGCGGATTGCAGCCGGTGAAGCGAGCGTCCGAAGAAAACGTTCCGGGTCGCGATGTGGTAATCGCGGTGGATGCCGGCCACGGCGGACACGATCCGGGCGCGATAGGGCAAGGACGAACACGCGAAAAAGATGTCGCCCTTGCTGTGGCCAAGCAACTCGCGCGCCGCATCGATGCCGAACCCGGGATGAAAGCCGTGCTGGTGAGGAGCGGCGATTATTACGTCGATCATCGGGAACGCATGGAAATCGCGCACCGCCACCGGGCCGATCTTTTTGTCTCTGTGCACGCTGACGCTGTCAGGGACAGGCGCCCGAAAGGCACGTCCGTCTACGTACTGTCGTTGAAAGGTGCGAGTGACGAGGCGGCAAAACGTCTTGCAGAAAGGGAAAACGCTTCCGACATGGTTGGCGGCGTTTCGCTGGCAGGCAAGGACCCCGTCCTTGCTTCGGTATTACTCGACCTGTCGCAGAATGCTGCTCTCAGCGCCAGTCTGGATGTCGGCGATGAAGTCAGTGGCGAGCTGGCGCGCTTGGGGCCGGTGCACCGCCGCACTGTGCAGCAGGCGGGACTGCTGGTGCTGAAGTCGCCGGATATTCCGTCGATACTGGTCGAGACCGGGTTCATTTCAAATCCGACCGAGGAAAAAAATCTCAAGAGCAGCTCGCATCAGGACAGGCTTGCGACAGCAATCCTCGCAGGGGTTCGAAGTTATTTCCATACCAATCCGCCGCAAGATACGCAGATGGCTCTGAATGCCAAACGCGAGCCCGCTGCACCGATTCAACACGTGATTACACGCGGCGACACGTTGTCGCAGATTGCACAGCGCTACAACGTCAGCGCGGCAGAGATCAAGTCCGCAAACAAACTTTCCAGCGACAGGGTCCGGGTCGGACAAACACTGAGAATTCCGGTGTACGCCGGCACCTGAAGCACTGCGGCCCTGCCTGCGATTCATTTCCAGGTTTCCAATTCCGGCCGCTTTTGAAAGAATGGGGCACTCGCTTCCGCGGATCCGCGCCATGCCCATTCGACTGCTTCCCGGTCACCTTGTTAATCAGATTGCCGCTGGCGAGGTCGTCGAGCGCCCGGCATCTGTGGTCAAGGAGCTGGTGGAAAACAGCCTCGACGCCGGGGCGGCCAGCGTTTTCATCGACATCCTGGACGGTGGTAGCAAACTCATACGCGTGCGCGATGACGGCAGCGGTATTCCGCGAGACGAGCTGGCGCTCGCCGTATCGCGCCACGCTACCAGCAAGATTGCGAGTCTCGATGACCTCGAAAGCATTGCGTCGCTGGGATTTCGCGGCGAGGCATTGCCGAGTATCGCCTCGGTGTCGATGCTGAAACTGCAGTCCCGCCACGGCAACGAAGCGTGGCAAATCGAAGTCGACAATGGCGTCTTTTCGGATGCCGTGCCCGTCGCTCACCCACGTGGCACGACCGTCGAGGTTCACGACCTTTTCTACAATACGCCGGCGCGGCGCAAGTTCCTGCGCGCCGATCGAACAGAATTCGATCACGTCGACAAGTGGGTTCGGCGCCTGGCGCTAGCACGCCCTGACGTCGCGTTCAACATGACACATAACCGACGCCAGGTATTGCAGTTGCCTGCAGCGCTCGACGCTGACCAGCGACTGGATCGCATCAGCCGGCTCTGCGGAGAACCGTTTGCGCAACAGGCGATTTTCGTCGACCGGGAATCCGAGGGCGTTGCGCTGTCGGGCTGGCTGGGGTTACCGACCTACAATCGAAGCCAGCCCGATCAGCAATTCTGGTTCGTCAACGGACGCAGTATTTCGGATCGCTCACTGACACACGCGGTCAAGCATGCCTATCGTGACGTGCTGTTTCACGGGCGTTTCCCGGCGTACGTGCTGCACCTGACACTGGATCCGGCGACAGTGGATGCCAATGCACACCCGGCCAAGCACGAAGTTCGATTTCGTGACGGACGCCGGGTGCACGGAATCGTCTCGCAGTCGGTGGAACTGGCGTTGAAGAACACGCGTCCGGGCGGCCTCGCGTCGATTGCACCGAGGTCAAACGCGGGCACTGGCGCACGGCAATGGTCCATGCCATTGGCTGGTGCCGGCATGCACGGTTCAATGCACGGTTCAGCTGCAGTTCGCGATGCACTGGGCGGGTATGCAAGCCTGGCCGAGTCAGTCGCCGCCGGCGACAAGAAGGATGCGCCGCCATTGGGCTTTGCCATTGCACAGCTCGGCGGAATTTACATACTTGCCGAAAATGCCGACGGCCTTATCGTGGTCGACATGCACGCCGCCCATGAGCGGATCGTGTACGAGAAGCTGAAACGTGCGTTCGAATCAGGCGGGATTGTCCGCCAGCCGCTGCTGGTCCCGGTTATGGTCTCCGTATCCGAACGCGAGGCAGATCTCGCGGCAGGCGCAGCGGAAATATTTTCACGCGTTGGCTTGGTGATCGACCGCAGCGGACCGACCAGCCTTGCCATTCGCGAGTTTCCGGCACTGCTGAAACATTCCGATGCGGAGGAGCTGCTCCGCGATGTGCTGGCTGACATGCAGGATGCGGGCAGCAGCAATCGCATCGAAGACCGGTGCAACGAATTCCTCGCCACCATGGCCTGTCATTCGTCGGTGCGCGCGAACCGCGCGCTGACCCTGCAGGAGATGAATGCATTGCTGCGGGAAATGGAAACCACTGATCGGGCTGACCAGTGCAACCACGGGCGGCCGACCTGGACAGCGATCAGCATTGCGGATCTCGATCGACTGTTTCTTCGCGGGCAGTGATGCAACAGGGCCTGGCAATTTGTCTCATGGGGCCTACGGCTTCGCGCAAAACGGAAATCGCCGTCCAGCTGGCAAGTCAGCTGCCGGTCGATGTCATCAGCGTCGATTCGGCCCTTGTCTATCGCGGCATGGACATCGGCACTGCCAAACCACGCCCCGATATCCTGCGGCAAGTTCCGCACCGGCTGATTGATATTCGTGACCCCGAGAATGCGTATTCTGCCGGTGAATTCGTGCGGGATGCGCGCGGCGAAATTGAGCGGTCGCTCGAAGCCGGTCGTGTGCCGATGCTGGTTGGCGGCACCATGATGTACTTTCGCGCATTGACCAGGGGAATTGCAGCGTTGCCTCCGGCCGATGCAGGCATCCGTGCTGCCATCGACAAGCACGCGGCGCGGGTCGGCTGGCCCGCAGTGCACGCACAACTTGCAGAGGTCGATCCGCTGTCTGCCGTTCGCATCGAGCC
>JAHKKM010000016.1 GCA_020027645.1 Pseudomonadota bacterium | reverse complement strand
TCAAGCGCTGCCTGATCGTATCGAATCTGCGCGCGCAGTGACGACAGCTCCGTCTCGCTGTCCATCATCAACATGACATCGAATTCCTGGCCCACATTGACTTGTCCTGGTCCGTCCCAGGCAAGACTCAAGCGTTTCGGCGGGATTGCGTCCTGGTCCTCCGCCGGGCCGGCGCCGCTTGCCTGCTGCTCGTCGCGAGCAACAAACGCGGCCATCGATGCATTTTGCACCGAATCCGCGGAACTGTTTCCTGACGTCGCAGTCGCCATGCCGAGAGGAGCACTTCTCAAACTTGTTTCCGAGCCGTACCAGAACTCTGTGCTCTCGTTCGGCGGCCGCGGTTGAGTCCTGACGATTCTCGGCGTAATCGACAGCACGATTTCGGTTTTCTCCTTGTCATCCTTCCTCGAGCCGAACAGCCGTCCAATCAGCGGCATATCACCCAGACCCGGGATATGATTCGACGTGACCCGGTCGAAGTCCTGAATCAGGCCCGCGAGTATTTGCGTCTCACCATCGCGCAACTGCAGCAACGTTGACGCGTTGCGCGTGCCTATCTGGTACGCCAGCGTTCCGGATGTCGAATTAAAAATCTCTTTTATAATATTACTGACCTCGAGTTCGACCTTGATAGATACATTGCTGTCCAGGTGAACGGTTGGTTCTACAATCAGGGTCAGCCCGACATCGACATATTGCACACTGCCGGTCACAACCGACGTGCCGCCAGCCGTGGGTGTGACCGAATTTGTGATGACCGGCACGCGCTGTCCAATAAGTACCTTCGCTTTTTCGTGGTTTCGCGCTCGAATCCTCGGACTGGCGAGCAGGTTCGCAACACCGACCTCCTTCCGTAAATCCAAAGTCACTGGAACTGGCGTGATCGTAATTGTCGTTGAATCCTGGTCGCCAAGATCCGCCAGCACAAGGGGATCGCCGGCAAGTGGCGTAGGTTCGATGGTTGCCGAGGTAGGGTACTGGATTCCCAATTGTTGCAGCTTGCTCCTCGTTACCTCGAGGACCTCGACCTCCATCATTACCTCGGATTCGGCGACATCTATGGAAGCGAGCAGATTCTCTGCCATACGCACTATTTCCGGCGTATCGCGTATGACCACGGAATTCGATCGCGGATCGACAAAAAGCGTCTTGGCATTCAGCATGGTTTTCAACATTTCACCGTACTGCTTTGGATCCGCGTTTGTGAGGTAAAATGTCTTGACGATCTGGTCCTGGTATTCGAGTTGCTTTGCCGGGGTGTTCGGGTAGATCAGAACCATGTTCTCTGAAAGAATCTGCCGACCAAGCTGGTTTTGGCCAAGCACAAGATCTATCGCCTGTTCGATCGGCACGCGTTGCACAAAAATCGTGGTCTTTCCGTCGCGTCTCACGTCCTTGTCAAATATGAAATTGATCCCCGTTTGGCGGGAGAGAACTTCGAATACCATTTGTGTATTGGCATCGCGGAACTGCAGTGTGACCGGCGCATCGTTCAATGTGCGCAATGCCGGCGCTACATTGACCGGAGGCGCTGACGCATTGATTTTCTCCATGAGTTGATTGGCTGGCCGAAACCCCGGGTCTTCGGCGAGAACTGCTCTAAGGAGTGACTTGGCCTGTTCGGTTTCTCCCCGTTCCAGGCTCTTCTTCGCGTCCTCGGTTTTCGCCAGGTGGAGGCGGTCGACGTTGACGGCCTCGAGGCCTCGCAAAGCGCGACCGTTGCGCTCCTCGATGTTCAATACGCGCGTGTAAGACGTTTCGGCTGCTGCAAAATCGCCGGATGCGCGGGCTTTGTCGGCAGTAGCCACCAATGTTTGTATGGCTTGCTCCCGAATACGCTTGAGGTCGACGCGATAGGTCAAATTGCCCGGATCACTTCTTACCGCCTCTTCCAGTTTCCGGATGCTCTCCTCGAAGTCGCCGCTGTCGCTGGCGATAATGCCATCCTTGTGACTCTGGCTGCCTGCCGAACAAGCGGCGAGAACCAGCACCGCGATTAATACAAGTCCATTTCGTATCGCTGTATTCATTATTGATCTCCGAGCCGAAGTCCCTGACTCGAGTTGAGCGGCAGATAGGTCAACATCAGTTGCCCGTTCGATACACCATCCACGCTGTATGTGCCGTCGATGACGTCGCCTACTTTCACGTCGTAGACTCGGTCGCCTTTAACAAGGTAAAACAGGGTGCCCGCGCCCTCCTGTTCATACCTGCCCAGATAGGTAAACGGCAGCGGCGGCGCTGTTGGCGTGCGTATTACCGGTTCCGTTCTCGTCGGCTCGGGCGTTGGCGGCGGTGTATACCAGCTGTGATCGGCGAACAGATTGGCATGCACACCGTCGTGCTGCTGACGTTGGGGAAGAATTGAGGGTTTCGCTGACTGACTACCTGAAATCGCCGTTGTTGCTGTCGCCGGCAGTTTGGTCCCTTCGCCGTGGACGCCGGCAGAGCGATCGGCGTTGCCAGAAACCGGGATCACGGAGATGTCTACTGGCCCTGGCGCGCTGCTGCCCGACGCACCAATAAACATGGTTGCCAGAAGCAGCAGCGCATTCATCCACGATCGCTTGCCGGTGTGCATTTTCATTTCATGCTCCCAACCAGAACCGCAAACTCCAGGTCTGCGGCAATTACCTGGCTCGACACTTCGTTGCGCTCGACCCGCATGCTGTCTAGGGCTGCGGCCGGTACTGCAGCCAGTGTGTTCTCGATAAATTCGCGGACCTGCGGATAACTGCCGCGCACTGGCAAATTAAGGTGATAACTCGAAATGTCGCCGGACTCGGTGGACGTGAATGCGTAACTGCCGCGGTCGAGTGACAATCCGGCGGCGGTCGCAACCGCGACAATCTGACCCATGATTTGTGGCAGGTCATTGCGTGATGGCAGCTGTGCGATAATTTCGCGAGCGCTGTCAGGTGGATTGCTGGCGCCGACCGAACCTTGTTCGCTACTAGAAATAGCTCTCAAGTTGTCCAGTTCGAGAGTCTGAGAGGCAATCTGGTCATGCAGCGGACCATTTGCCGAAACAAAAGCGGCAGTGCAAAAAATAAGGATCGAGAGTCCGATGATCCCTGCATGGCCGAGCTTCTGGGCCCCGTAGCGAGCATACGGAATTAATGATGTTGCCCTCACTCGGAGTAAAGCGCTCGGCACGGGCGCCGACTGCGGCTGAAGCTGGGCTGCAGTCATAAGCAGGTCCGATGCCGGCCTGCTGGGGATATCCTGTTTGACCCGCAAATCTTTCATTGCGCCAGGCTCCATTCGGCGGTAATTTCGAACCGTACAGGTCGATCCTGATCTGCCGTCTGAACCTCATGTTTCTGCAGTACCGGGTACAACAGTGTGGATGCGCTTTGCAGTCGGGCTACATAGTCCAAGGCAAGGGGCAATGAGCGCGCCTCAGCCGTAATTCGAACCTCATGCTTGACCCGATCGGGTGCAACTTCGAGCAATGCGACGTTTGTACCGCTGTCCTGCGCTGCAGACTCGAGATCGTTCAGCAACTCCGTCCACGGAGTAGCCAACGCACGTGTCGCAGCCGTTACGGCTGCCAGGGTTTCCGCATCGTCGGCCTGATTGACCGCCGCTCCACGACGATCAAATTTTGCGAGGTCGATCTCGAGAAGCTGCGATTGCAGCACTGAGTCTTGATAATCCTCGGCAGTCCAATAGGCTGCAAAACAGCCCAACACCAGGACGAGTGCGCCAGCCGGCGACAGATACCGCCGACGCCGGGCGAAATCCAGTTCGATTCTGGCCGGCATCATGAGTACATTCCCTTCAGAAGGGACACCTTGTCCGCGATGTTCTGCGGAACCGGCCCATCATCCAGCCATTCCAGCGCGGAGTCGCTCTTGCCTGCGACCGCGCGAAGCCACGGCGGAGCATCGACGTAGACGCGACCCTCTGCAGCGCGATTCTGTGCCAGCCGACCCATCGTTTGAATGCGTCGAATTTCAACGGTCCAGTCGTCGCTGATGCGGACCGAACGCACGCGGTCGCAACGGCCGTTAGTAAGGTGCATTGCAGCGAGTGAACCGTCATCAACTGAGGCAAACCAGGCTGCCGTGTCCGGCAGGTGATCACGCCAAGCGTTATATGCCACGATGAGGTGGGGCTGCACTGACACCAGACGCAAGCGGTAATTGCCAAGCGCCTCCGTCAGTTGCTGCAAAAGATCAGTTGGAACGGCACTTATCACGGCCGGAGCATGTGGCGGACTATCGCAGACCCGAACCGTCCATTGCTCAATCGAGTTGCCATATATTTGCGCCAATATGAGCCGGGCATGTGCGAGTCGTTCAGCAACCTGTGTGAGTTGCGGCGCCCAGGGCAAGACTGCATAGCGCGTCCAGTGATCGGAAAGCACAATTCTCGCGTTCGCATTTTGCCAAAGTTTGTTATCAAGCTGTTCTTTGAGTGCGGCAAGTGCAGGTAACCAGTTTCCGGCGTGCGGGCTATCCACGCTGACACCCTGTTCGGCAACGCAGGCCGGACGTATGCCACGGCGCATCCGCGCCAGCACGACCTTACCGGGTCCGACGAAAATGCCGACTTCATCACGCCATAGTGGTGACACGATTCACCTCTTCGATTGTCGTAAGTCCATCGCGCACCAGGTTCATTGCTGCAGCCCGAATAAACTGCAGTCCGCTGCTTCTCGCCAGCTCCTTCAGCCGGCGAACCGGCACCCGGCCGATGATCGCCTCGCGCAATTCATCGTTAAGAACGAGCAACTCGCCAATCGCCTTGCGTCCACGATAGCCGGTGCCACGGCATTCGCTGCATCCTCGGCCAACACGCCATTTGAAAGTCTGCGCGATCTCGCGTGCTTCACCGGTTGCATCCAGCATGCCAACACTCGGGGTAATACTTTCTGCACATTTCGTGCATACAATTCTCAGCAATCTTTGCGCAAGGATGCCATTCAGCGCGGAAACGAAGCTGTACGGGTCCACACCCATATGGGTGAACCTGCTCAGCACATCGAACACATTGTTTGCATGGACCGTGGTAAAGACGAGATGGCCGGTAAGCGCTGACTGAACCGCAATCTGCGCTGTTTCAGGATCGCGAATTTCACCAACCATGATCTTGTCTGGATCATGACGCAGGATTGACCGGAGGCCGCGCGCGAAAGTCAGCCCCTTTTTTTCATTTACAGGAATCTGCAGCACACCTGCCAACTGGTACTCGACCGGGTCCTCGATCGTGACGATTTTGCCCAGCCCGTTGTTCGTTTCCGAAATCGCTGCATAAAGCGTTGTCGTCTTGCCGCTGCCGGTCGGACCGGTTACCAACAGCATGCCGTACGGCCGCTCGCTGAGTCGTCGCAGCGAGTCGACGATCCCGGGTTCAAAACCAAGGCTGTCTATGCGAAGCTCGGTCATTTGATCGGTCACCGCCTGCTTGTCCAGTACACGCAGCACAGCGTCCTCGCCATATGAACTTGGCATAATTGACACACGAAAATCGATCGGACGGCCCTGGTAGGCGCTCTTGAAGCGTCCGTCCTGCGGAATCCGCCGCTCGGCAATGTCCAGTTCCGACATGACCTTGATGCGGGAGATAACCTGTTCCGCAACATCCAAACCGTTCACCGTTGCTACATGCACGAGCACGCCATCGAGACGATAGCGAATTTCAAGCCCTGCACCGCCGGCCTCCAGGTGTATATCGCTGGCGCTTGCCTTCAATGCATCGTACAGAGTCGAATGCACCAGCCGGACCACGGGACTTGAGTCCTTGCTGATTGACGCAAGTGACAGGTCCTCCTGATCTGCTCCGGATTTGTCTTGTCCGTCTGCGCCTCTGACTGCAGAGTCCATGGCGCGCATTGTCTGTTCGTGACGCAATATGAAGGCACGCAGATCGCCCCTGGAGACAAGGGCCCAGTCGAGAATAAAAGGTACGCGCGATTCGAGCCACGGCCGCAAGTCGGCATCAAATGGATTGCAAATGATGGCCAGATTGCGCGGATCATTTCTGACGATTACACACTGACGATCTCGTGCCTCCGCAATGGACAACGTTTCGAAGTCCGGTATCATCTGCATGAATTCCTGGATGGGCACGGTCCGGAACTCAAAGGCACGCGCAAGTTCTGCGGTGAGCAGCTGCGGTGCCAAGCCGGATTGCTCCTCAAGCACGTCCAGTGTTTCACGTTTTTCTGACTCGGCAATCCGCGCAGCCGCTTCGATTTGCTCGAGGCTCAGGATCTTGTCCGTCAGTATGGATTCGGACTGGACATTTTCATCACGGCCATCGGTCACTGCTGCCGCCGGCCCCGTTTTGAAGGATCGGAGCGGATGCACTGTCGTTTCATCCGCATCCGGATGTGGCAAAAATGGTTCGTCGATTCCGTAAGTGTCGAGTTTCTCCTCATCGGCATCGACAGTATTCGCATCAGCTATCAGCATGTCCGGGTCCTGGCTGATAGTCTCGTAAAGAATGCGATACGCGTCGGCACTCTCGATTCGATCATTTGAGGCAACTATCTGTGGATTGTCGCTTCCGCGGACATGATAAAGGATCGTGTAAAGACCTATTGAGATTATGTCCCCGTTGCTAAGTACAGCTTTGTCGATTTCCTTGTCGTTAACCAGCGTACAATTACGACTGCAAAGATCAGTGACGAACGCGCGTGAACGGTCGAAGTCGATTACGGCATGCTTCCAGCTGACATATTTGCTGTCGAGACACAGGTCGTTATCCGGGCTGCGGCCGATAACAATTCGTTTGCCGCTTAGTCGGAACACGGTAACGATGGCCTTGTTGTGCATCACAATCAGGTCTGCGGGCTCCGGCCGAACGGCATGTACAGCGGATTCGGCCGCTTTGTTGTGCATGGCGCCCTTGACGATCACTGGATACTCCCGGCCAATTCGAATATCGGAAAATACATCAGTACGACAATGAAGCCGATGATCAGACCGATCAGCAGCATGAGCACCGGCTCGATCAAACGGGTGAGAATATCGACGGCCCGGGCCAGTTCCTCATCATAAAATGCGGCGATACGCTCCATCATTTCGCCCATGTTGCCGCTCCTCTCACCCACCCGGAGCATGCGTGCCGCAACCGGAGTGGTCAGCCGGTTTTGTTCCATGCTGTTGCTGAGCGACTTGCCCTCACCAATGTCCTGAATGGCCTGGCAGAGGTCCGGTCGCAGCGCTTCACTCAGCAATGCGGTCGACATGCGAAATGCGGTTATAGCCGGCGTTCCACCACGTAGCAGCATGCCCACGGTACGGTACAATCTCGCCAGCTGGTAAGTGAATACTTGCCTGCCAATAGCTGGAAATCGTGTCAGCGCGTTGACAAATGCCGCACGGAAGCGACGGCGGGTTACCGCATAGGCAACGCCGCCAAGCAGCCCCGCTGCCACCAGCAGAACGGCTACTCCGTGCTGTTGCAACAATTGCCCCCACTGCATCAGTATTCGCGACGATGCGGGAATACTGGTTCCGAGGTCTTCGTATATTCCGCTGAAACGTGGCACAACGAAACCAAGCAGGAAGATCGTAACGGCGAGCCCGGCTATACAAAGTACGGCAGGATAGATCGAGGCGCTTATGACCTTCTTTCGCAAGACATCGAGCTGCAATTGATAAGTTACAAATCGCATTATGGCCTCGCGAATCGCACCGGATTTTTCGCTGGCACGAATCGTTGCGACGTACAAAGGTGGAAACGCGGCAGGCGATTCCTCTAGAGCCGACGAGAGCGTGCGCCCTTCAAACAATCTGGCGCGTATTTGATCCAGTGACCTGCGCATCGCGGAATTGGTTTCTTTCTCGGTCAGTGTATCAATCGCCTCAACCAGGCTTAGTCCGGCATCCAGCAGTGCAACCAGTTCCTGGCTGAACGAGACGATCGGAAATTTCTTGCCGGATCCCAGGTTGAACTGCAAATCCCTTGCGATCGAGATGATCTGCAGGCCGCGCTCTTGCAACTGACGGCGCGCATCCAGTTCATTGGACGCGTCGACCAAGTTGACCGAAATCCCGGCAGCAGCGTCTATGGCTTTTACTCGAAACCTCATCGTCAACTACCAGTTGGTGATGTCCGAGTTTTCAGCGGTTCCGCCAGGAGCGCCGTCCTTGCCCAGCGTGTACAAGTCAAAGTCTCCGTGTTCGCCCGGTGCTTTGTATACATATGGTCGTCCCCAAGGATCAGGAGGAATCGCTTTCTTCAGGTACGGCCCGCTCCAGCCGACTGCGCCAGGCGGTTGCTCGCTCAGGACCGATAGCCCCTCCTCTGTGGTCGGGAACCTGTCTGTATCCAGTCGGAACTGGATCAGCGCCTTGTCCAGTGAGTCGATTTGTGCCGCGGCCACTTTGATCTGTGACTTGCCGACCTGATCGAAATAGCGCGGCGCAACAAGCCCAGCGAGCAGGCCGATGATCACCATTACAACCAGCAATTCGAGTAAGGTAAATCCACGCAATCTCTTAGTCATCGGTTTGCCTCTCTTGCAGTGTTTCAATGCCGATTTCCCACTCGACCTGTACCCTTGTGCCATCTCCAGGGCTCGATGTAATTGTCAAAATACCATTCGAATTCAGTGCGCGCTCGCGCATGCCCAGGCGACCAAAATTACCAAGCTTGCGGAACGCTCCCGTGTCTTCGATCTCAGCGTCGAAGCCGATGCCATCATCGACAACTTCAAGGACCAGATGCTGATCGTCGCGCTGCAGTGATACCAGCGCCGAAGTCGCCGAGGCATGCTTGACGACGTTGTTCAAAGCTTCCTGCACGATGCGATAAAGTGGCGTGGCCAGTGGCTGCGGGATCTCGTCCACGGCCACGGTCAGTTCCAGATGAAATTCAAGATTCGGATAGGTTTCTGAGAATCGCGTTACCAGCCAGCGAACAGCTGCAACTGCTCCCATGTCGTCGAGGATCGGCGGCCTCAGGCGCATGGCAATGGATCGCGTATCCTTGATCGCCTCGGTCACGCCGTGAATCGCGTTGCCAAGGATCACGCCGGATTCCTCGGCCGACAGCTTGCCGCCGGCCGATGAAATCCGTTCGAGCGTGTACTTGACGGCGCCAAGCGACTGGCCGATGGAATCATGCAACTCGCGTGATAGCCTGGTCCGTTCGTCTTCCTGAGCATTGATCAGTTGTTGCGACAACAGCTCCAGTTCGTCACGCGACGCCTGCAATTCCGACTCAGCGCGACAACGTCGTTCGATCTCGAGTGTCAGGTCCTGATTGACCATTTCGAGCGCCAGAGTGCGGTCGCGGACACGGCCTTCCAGTTCCTCGTTGAGGCTCTTGAGTTCATCCCTTGCTCGGTGCAACGCGGTTACGTCCGAAAGAACAATTACAACGGATGCATCATTAGCAGCGCTTTCGCCGTCTGTGTTTCTGGGGATGAACTTTGAGCGCACGCTGAGGACGCGGTTCAGCCTTTCATCGGACACGATCGTCGCATGAGTGAATCTTCTTTCACCGTTATCAGCCGTCGGCGAAACGGCATCAGCCAGAGCGCAATTGGAGTGCTTGCATCCCGGATGCAACAAGTCGTGTATGTGGATTCCGCGGACCGCTTTGACCGAGCTCAAATGCCAGCGTTCTGTCGTGCGGTTTGCCCTGAGAATCCTGCCATCCTCGCGTGTGAGACACACGAGATCATT
The DNA here is from genome assembly GCA_020027645.1 of Pseudomonadota bacterium. Classification (GTDB taxonomy): domain Bacteria; phylum Pseudomonadota; class Gammaproteobacteria; order Steroidobacterales; family Woeseiaceae; genus JAKEGN01. The sequence goes on along the minus strand of JAHKKM010000016.1, from coordinate 23,079 downwards.
CAATGTGTCGACCGTCTGCTCCCACTCGCGTTTGGCCCGGAATATTGCAACCTGGCTTTGTTCATTGGATAAAGTCGCGTCGTAACCCGTGCACAGCGCGAGCAAGAGATCGCCCAATGTCGTGAGAATGCTGTCCGCTACAGTAACATTGATTGCTTGGGTGATTATCGAGAGGACCAGTGGTTCGGCGCGATCACGCAGAATGGCCTTGCACATGATAACGTCGTCTTCCTCAACCGGGTAGATCTTTCGGTTGGGGAACAACTGATCCACGTCGTCTGCGGTCCCGCGATGACTTCGCTGCGGCTTCAACAGCGCTCGCGTCAAAATCGAGTCCGCCGATATCGCTACTGCGTCACCCTGAACAGCAAACGGGGCATTGGCTGTCGCAAGAACGGTTGCTTCCGCAAGGTCGTTGCTGACCGCGATGAATACCGCATTACAACCGGGCAGCATGTTTGCCGTGCACTGAACCGTCGCCAGTGCAATGTCGTCACAGCTTGCATGATTGACCATCATTTTCGTGATATCGCGAACGGCTTTCGCCAATGGCAATGAAAGTTCGACCGAACCGTCAACACCTATCGCGGCACGCGATGACATTGATTCATTATTATTCTTGTTCACGATATCCAGCACTTTATGCCTCCGCGCTATTACCGTCGAGGGGTCGGTTTTCTGGGAACGACGCTCACTTCGCCTTCCGTACCCCTGACGATGACGCTGGGATGTTCATAGCCATCGGCGCTGCCGCCATTAATGTACCAATCCTTGCGATGCGTGCGGTATTCGAGCGGCCCGACGCCAACGACTTCGAGCGCAGCTTGTGCGCCATAACGCGAACTGGCCCGCAGCAGCAATGATGTGCCGTCATGGCCGTAGACGGCCTGGTGCACCTTTATTGTCAAATCGAAACCGTTACAGTCCTGATCGATGCCGTCCCGACTGCGCTCTGCCGCACCCGGGTATACGCTGGCATCCGTGTCGTCACAGTCAAGTGCCGGTCCGTAGCCATCCCCATCAAGGTCAATGGGATAAGCGAGAACCTCCAGTGCTGCGACTGCGTTGACCAGTCCGTAACCTGTTTCCTGATCCGGCCCCGGAGTTGCAGCGTCAATAGCAGATCCGATGATTGCAGACTCGAGTTCGTCGACCCCGGCCGGCGGTGCGGCGTCACGCAGCAAGGCAAGAACCCCGGCAACGTGCGGGGCCGCAAACGAGGTTCCAGAAACAGTGACGTAATACGGGTTGCCGCCAAATGAGAGGTCGGTAGTCTGCACGCCGTCGCCCGGTGCGACGAGATCGGGCAGCAGGGAATCATCACAGGTCGACGGCCCTCGACTGCTGAACGATGCGACCAACCCCTCTGAGTCCAGAGCACCGACGCTCATTGCCCCGGGATTGTTCGCCGGGCTTACGCCGGAACCGGCGGCAGGGCCAAAATTTCCCGCCGAGAACACCATGGCAATGTCGGCCGCCTTGAGCGCGTCGATATCAGCCTGGAATGTCGTGTCGCAAACACCAGCACTCGCAAAACTCCAGGAGTTGTTCACGACATCGGGTGCGTCGTCTGTTTGCGGGTCACCGTCCGGATCGAGGAGCCATTGGTACGATGCATGTATGGCGCTCTCGGTTGCAGTGCCTGCGTCATTGAAGATTTTTGCTGCGATCCATTTGGCTTGCGGCGCAACGCCGATTGCCGAGCCGCCCAGTTCGCCGCCAGCGATAATGCCCATGACCTGGGTACCGTGCCCGGTTCGGTCGTAGGGAGTCGCGTGTTGGCCATACGGGTCAAACCAGCTGTTGTTACCGCCACGGAATCCGGCTGCCAGGTCCGGATGCTGGCCGTCGACACCCGTGTCCATGGTTGCCACGACAACACTCCCACCGAGATAGCCAAGCCGCCATAGTTCTGGCGCCGCCACTACTGCAATGTTCCACTCCGGGAAAGCAGCATACCCGGCCATCGGAAACGGCGATTCCAGAACCTGGTCCAGCCTGATACCCAGGATATCCGGATCCTGCCGCAATTGATCGATTACGTCCGCCGGAACATTCGCTGCAACGGCACTGGTGATCCACAGTATCCTGGTGTTATCGCCGCCCGCAGCGGCGATTACGTTAGCAATGCGATTTCCGACCGCATACGCCTGCTGTTTTAGTGTTCTTGGAACGACATCCCGGCGAATTGCGCGCTTCTGATGCCTGAGCGTTCTGCGAAGCAGCGCTGGATCGGCTTCGCTCTGGTACAAAATAATGACAGCTACGGATTTGCCAGGAGGTGCCGATTCCAGCTCTTTCTGCAAGTCGAACGAAAGCTCGGCAGCCGTTGTTGCCGCCGACAAGAGTGCCGCCACTGCGGCCATTCCCAGACTATTCAGCAGCGTCATTGGTCCCTTGTCATCACCCGTCGATCCAGAGTGACTTTTCTATTGCACAATCAGGTCAGTGAATCTCATGCCCCCCAGATCGGCAGTGACACGGCTACCGGCGCTCACACCGGCAGTGTTCGCAAACAACACAAAATAAGTACGATTCGGCCGTTGATCGGCCTGCGTTTGGCGCAACGAGCCAAGCTTCGCGGTCATCGGTACAGCCATGACCTGTCCCGAGGCATCGTCAATCAGAAACGGCTTGACCCCGGGCCCGAGCGCCTCATTTGCGCCTGCCGGATCAAGCACACGGTAGCGCAGGTCCACGAAGTGACCTGCGGCGGTCAGTCGAACGGATTCAATCGCAATAGGCTTGGCAGACGCAACATGGTCGAGGCCTGCGCAACCGGCGAGCCAAACTGCCACGACAACCAGAATCAATGCGGTGATGGCCGGCGCTGCATTCCGTGGGATGATCAAAGAGCGTGCCCGATCCACGGTCCAGCCGGGTCGCGGCAGTTCCTTTGCGATCAATTGTCCTCTCCCGATATTCACGCGCCTGTTGCCGGTTCGGTGCGGGCCAAATCCCTGGCGATATCTTCCTTTCATAGCAAACTACCTCGATTCTGTTCATCATCCGGACCGGGCATCAACGTTCAGGCGAACCTGCAACGCGGACACCCGGTCACGACTATTCACCTACGGCGCGGCGGGAACCTCTATGGCATCCAGACTATCGGTGATGCCGTTCACACTGCCGTCAAAGTACATGCTATAGCTTGCGCAGGCCGTGCTTGGCCCGGTAGTTGCTGCGTTGCAGGCGAACACGTCCGCACCCTGGCCGGCAATGCCGGTGCCGGTGTCGAAATTGCCGAATGTGGTGAGATAGATATTGCCGCTCGCCACCGTTGCCCCAACAACATTCTCGTCGTTACTGCCGCCGCCCAATCCGACATCCAGGCCGTCGAAATACAGGTTCCACGTGCAGCTCGTTGCAGCGCCGAAAGTGCCAACGCAGCGCAGCAGGTCTTCGTTATTTTCTGCTGCCACACCGGGCACGGTGACACCACGCCAGGTCGAAACCACGACGCTGCCATCCGCCAGGATGTCAAATGCGTCAACATCCTCGTCGTCGACCGTCAGGCCGACGTCGGATCCATCGAAATACAGACTCCAGGTACCCGCGTCGTATCGAACCACATCGGAATCGTCAACTGAGCCCAGTCCGGGCACATTGGTACCGGCATTGCGATTGAACGACACATAGAAAGTGTCGGCGTCCACCACGTGCAATGAGTCGACGTTGGCGTTGCCGGCCAAGCCCGCCACCGAGGCGTCAAAGTAGCGGCTGAATGCCGATCCATTCCAGAAATAAATGTCAGCATCATCGTAAGGGCCGGACACACCCGGAACAGCGGTGTTACCGAGCGTCGAGAAGTACAAGGTATCGGGAACCGCCATCTGATCGACAGTTATGTTGAGGGTTGAAGAACTCGGATCTCCGTCCGAATCAGCCATAGCGTAGTCGAAATTTTCCACCAGCTGAGCGGACAATGAGCCGGCAGCCGGAGGCGTATAGCTGTAAGCGCCGTTCGCGTTCAGTAGCAGCGTAGCGCCGCCATTTGTTGCAAAAACGCTGCCCAGCGTGATGGCAGTTGCGCCCTGGCTTGCGCCGGTAACGGTCGCAGGAGCATTGCCCGCATTGTCGTTGGCCAGTACGTTGCCACTAACAGCGGCGCCACCTTCGACTGCGGAATTCGAATCCGGATTTGCCGTCGGCAACAGGTCTGCAGGGCCGCCACCACCGACGTCGATCAGGGCCAGCATGCCGCCATCGGGTTGCCCGCTGTTGACCAGGCGCAGACGTCGATCGAACAATGCGTAGCTGCCCTCGGCGCTCGGCGTAAACAGCACATCCATAGTCTTTGCTGCCGGCAGCAGGGTCGTGTACTGGGAGCGCGTTCGAGCAGCGACATTGCCGTCTTCTGCAACTATGTCGAAGTAGCTTCCCATTAACTGGGGTGCGTGATTTTCGATTCCGGCATTCACCAGTCGCAGCAGTATGCGGTCACCCGCGGCTGCCGACAGCAATGGCGCCGATGACTGTGTGTGCGGCGCGCCATTGATCAGGAAATAGCGAGGTGCATACGCTTCTGTGCTGGTCGGTCCGGTGGTTCCGTAGGTCGGAGCCGCTGCCGGCGGAACCGGGTCTACGGCATCGTGCAGATTCGGATCGATTTCGCTGAAAACGACCACTTTGTCCTGGTCAAAACTGTGACCGGTATATGCTACGGATCCGGCAGTACTCTGGTTTTTTACAACTGTGCCGAACAGGCCCATTTGCACCTGCACCTGCGCTTGCGTGCCGCTCTGGTAGAGGTACGTTCCTGCCGGAATATTCCACGTATAAGCGCGCTCTGCATTGGCCGCAACCTCGGTGTCAAACGACCGGATACGTCCCTCGAACTGGCTACCGGATGGAAAACGCACCGGTGACAGCGGATTCGACGCAGCCTTGGGCAAAGCCGCAATGAACACCGAGGTCGCGTTCAGGAGCACGTCGCTGGCCGGATCACCGGGCAGGCGGTTTTGCACGTGTATGGTCAGCGAGCTGTCACCATCGGGCATTACGATTGTCGGGCCGGGCGAGGTCACCGGCGGTGGCGTGGCACCATCACATCCGGCAAATGACACCGTGCCGCAATTGCGATAGCCCCACATTGAAACGTCTCGCGTGGCGAGCGCGTTGCCAGGTACCGGATCGGGAAGCGTTACTGTGAAGGCTTCAGCACGCAGATAGACATCGCGTGCCTGAACCGGCAGCGCCACGAAAGCCAGAGGCAAGGTCAGTGCGAGGCTGCTGGCAAGAAAACGGATACTCTTGTTCATTCTCATGTCCTCATGTCCTCGTATCGCGGACGTGCTCATGGCGCGCACTCCTCGTCGATGCAGCCACCGTTCTCCGGGGTCGCCTCGACGATCATCATTGTCATCATGCCGCCCGGAAAAATATCGTCATTGGTAAGCTCGCGTTCCGTATGCGAGTGCCACATGAACGAGAAACCACCGTACGGATTCAGACCGCCCTGCAGCGGTGGCAAGGGATCGACCGTGCCCAGAAACGGACTGCCGCTCCACATGCCGCCAAAGGCCATCGCCTGCTGCTCCGGCAAAACTACCGGCATGTCGACGCAATGGCTGTTCGGATCCTCGTTGACCTCGCGCGTGGCGTCTGTGCACCCCGGGCCTGCCATGTGATCGGCGCGATCGCCGTAGATGTCCCATTTGAGGCCAATGCCCGTCCAGGTCCAGATTGCGTCATAGGTGCTGCCCGGTACGATTTGTATCGTGAAATTCGAGACTGCCTGGTCGGGCAGACTGGCACCGAGCGAGGCCAGCTCCGGTATCGGGCTCAGCCCGGTGGGCGGCTGGAAATCAGGATAGGCAACTTCACTTGCCGGCGGTGGACCGCTCTGCAGCACGCGGCCATCACGTGCAATTAGCCAGGCGTTGTTACCGTGGTGGTGAAAAGGATGCAAATCCATGCCGCCGCCGACGATGCGCATCAGAGCGCGCTCGCCTGGGTGAATCTGCGCCAATGCTCCGTAGGGCTGCAATGGCAGCCAGGTGCTGCCGTGCGGATGCATGGTATCCGGCCCGTTGCGGCCGTTGATAAACCACAGGGTCGCTGAATAGCTGGCTGGGTCCAGTTCGGCAATTATTTCTGCAAGCGACAATGTTCCGCCGCCAACCAGCAAAGTCTCGAGCCTGTCATGGGCGGTACGATCAATTTCCGTCAGCAGGAACAGGTTCTCACGGTCGTACGCCGTACCCGTGCCCGCGTATGCGCGTCGGTTCGAATGCGCTGCGGGTGTTCCTTCCGCGTAGCCAAGCGGCCGCACAATGAGCGCCCCGAGCAGACCCATCTCGATTTCGACTTCCGGGGACGTGCCACTTTGATACAGGTACGTTCCTGGCTGGCTGGCAGTGAAACGGTAAGTCACCGGCGTGGTCGTCACTTCCCGTGTAAGCAGGCCGTCACTATCGCCGCCGGAAACAACCGTTACGCCGGCCTGGCCGGGAAACACCATCGAGACCGGCACCGTGAGACTGTTGGCCAGCGTTACCTCGACAATATCCCCCTGGTTGACGATGAGTGTCGGGCCGGGATACTGCATACTGGCGGATCCAGTCTGGCCGTAACCCCAGGCGAGCAAGGCTGTACCATCACCCAGCTGTATGTGACCTGCTCGCGCGGTCAGACTGAAGGCGCAGGTCGAGGCACTGCAGGAAGTGTCCCCTGCTACACGACCGATTCCGGGTATCGTCGCGGTTGCGATTGACGACATCAACAGAACTGCCGGTAACAGCAATGCGGCTGAAGTAAAAGTTTGCTTGTTCATCTAGTTCGCCTCCAGGCCTTCAGTTGATGACGATCTCGGTCATCATTCCGCCAAAGTCTTCTGTGCCGTTGCTGAGCTCGTTCAAATTTGTCGAGTAAAGCAGGTACGTGCCCGGCGCTACGCCGTTGGTGTCGATCAGCACATCGGCCGACTCCCCACCGCCCAGTGTCACCGAGCTGGTCGAGTAAGACAGATCGTTAGCTGCCGTTCCTCCCGGTCCGCGCAGGATATGCGCGCCTGTGCCAACCACCTTCATCTTCAAGCCGGTGGTCGTCAGGGTGAAGAACTGCGTCACGTTGAGATTGCTGATACGCAGCAGTATGCGCTGCCCTGCAGTCGCACTGACCCGGCTGTGGAGTTTCTGCGACGACTCACTTGCACTGTTGACCCCGGAGTTGAACTTCTCGCTGTCAATTGCAGGGTCCATGGCGTCTGGCGCGGTATTGACCGTGTCAGGATAGCCGCGGCCGTTCAGCATCGGGTAATCGTCGTGCATCTCGGCGAAGGGCAATGGCTGCACGGCGATATGCTGCTCGTGGAAGTTTCGATCGAAGGAGCCGATCTGGATCGGCACTTCGACGTCGTAGCCCGTGTCGCCATTTCCGTCGTTATAGACAAACTTCGTGTACCCGCCGTACAGCGATCCGTTTTGTTCCGGTCGTACGTACAGGTTACCCAGCATGCCCATCTGCATATGCTCCGCAGCTTCGACATGGCAGTGGTACATGAACGTTCCGGGTTCAATGATGTTGTAGAAGTAAGTCAGCGTGAACCCGAAATTGATCGAGATGCTGCTCTCCGGCACGCCGTCGAACGCCGCCGAGGCATTCGGGAAGCCATGGAAATGCACGGTGTGCGGATCGAACAGGTCCGGGCGATGCAATGTACCGACGTTGGTCAGAGACAGGTACACCTCGTCGCCCTGGTCGAATGCCAGCGTAGGTGCCGGGAAGTTCGCATTCAGGAGGCCGTCGGCAATAGTCTGGGCCGCCGGCACTGGGACGCCGTCCTTGTCGAGGCTGACATCGCTGAAACCGAAAGTATAGATTTCAGTGCCATCCGCCATCCGCACGTAACCATCTCCGGCTCCGAGGTGGCGGCAAACCGCGTTCGGATGCTCCGGATCGGCGGGGTTGACCCAGTTGCCGTCGGCATTACGCGTGCCTTCGTCCGGCGCATCGAGCACGCCGTTGCCGTTGCTATCCAGCGGGCATTGGACAAAGGTTGTGGTCACACCGGACAGTGGCCCGGTGCTAACGGCTGCAACCGGCACCATGCCGAGGGTAAAGGCCGGCCCACCACCGGTAGCGACGATCGTCACGGTATCACCAGCCTGCCAGGCCGGGCCGCTTGCATTGACCAGCGACCATGTGCCGCCGCTGACCGAGGTCGATCCGATAGTCTCGCCGGTTCGCACCAGCGTGAACGTCAGGGTTCGGCCGTTGGTGCTGCCTTTGCCCGACAGAGTCCACGTACCGCCGCCTGCTGATGCCGCCGCATACTGCATGCTGGTTGGCGCGAGCTCACGATTGAGCGTTACAGTCGCGGAATTGCTGGTTCCGACCGTGCCACTCAGGATGCGCGTCGCCGAGACTCGATATTGGAAACTGGTCGTACCGACAAATCCTGCTGTCGGGTTGTAGCTGAATGCACCACTCGGTGCGAGCGTTACCGACCCTGTGCCTGCAGTAACATTGGCCACGAGTTCCGCTGTCATCAAGCCATAGAGTGCTGATGCCGAGTCATTGCCGATTACACCCGGTGCCGCAACCGAGAACGTTGCAGGGCTGTCGACATTGAAACTGTCATTCGCCGCCGTCGGAGGCGCAATGTTCGCGGATACAACCATGCCCAATGTCTGATTGGCACGGTCGGCCGCTGCCACAGACTGCACACAGGCTCCGGCAGGTTCCGGGCTGCAAGCCCTGACCGTAATTGAAGCGAGTCCTGCATTGCCTGACGTCCAGGTCATGAGCCCGGTGGTGCTGATTGTTGGCCCGCTACCGCACACGGAGGCCGGAATACTTGCGCAAGTTACGCCGTACTTGAAAGTTGTGTTGTTCGGGTCGACCGCAACGACCTGGTAGACGAACGGCACGCCGACGTACGCGATTAAGGCAGGCGGCGTCGACAGGATCTGCGGCGGTGCTGCAGTTGCGAGCGCCACTGCCGCGACTTCGTCCGCACCGAGATCGGCGCGTATGGTTATGCCATTACCGGCCGTACCGTCAACCGGACGCGGGTTGCTGTCATAGTCGCGAAGCAACGCCGGGTAAGCGCTCAGAATGCCGTTGGTTCCTCCGGTGACGACAGGATCGATCGCCGGTGAACCGGCGGCGAGATGATAGTTACCGACCAGCGACAGCGGTCCGTGTACCACGCTCAGGAAGTTACCGCCTTCGTCATTGGCCGTTGCCGACAGCATCGTGTCAAGGAATGTTGCTGTCGGGGGAATGGCACCGTTGTCACCGTTGTAATACGGGGATGCGAACAGAGCGTTCGCATTCGACAGCAATACCCGGATGTTGTTTGCGTTGTAGCCGCTATTCACCGGATCGTTGGTCAGAATGTTGCGTTGCGGATTCAGGCTGCCGGCAACTCCCAGCACCGCCAGGTCTTGTACGCCATCGACCATCAATCCCGATGTGCCCGGAACTGCCGGGACCTCCCAGTGCTGCTGGCGATTGCTGAAGATAATATTGTTCTCCAGTGTCGGGTTAGAGAACGTGCCGGCAGATGGCAAGCCCTCCAGAGCGGCGCTGTGCGCACGTGACACAATGCCGGCAGGTTGCGGTTCAGACGCATTCGGATCGGTACCGAAAGCCGCAGCGGACGTTGCCGTGCTGTCGTTGTTCGCAATTGTATTGTTCACTATCGCCACCCGAAGTGCGTCCTGCAGCGATATGCCGCCACCAGCGAGGCCGGTGACGTTATTGACGATGATGTTATTCAGAATTTGCACACGGTTCCAGGTTGCATCATTCGGCGATGCGAGTACGTCCTGGCCGTTGACGGACCGTAGCGCAATACCACCACCGTCGGTGGAACCCGCCTGGTTGCCCTGGATCAGGTTACCGTTGATTCGAACCGAACCTGTGCCTGCACTGAGTGCAATCGCGGCACCGACTGGTTGCTCGTGGCCGGCAATCAGGATGCCGCCACCGGAACCGCCCTGTCCCGTAGCCGTCTGGTCGAAGGACTGGTTGAACAGGATCTTGTTTTTCTCGATCACACCACCGGGGCTGCGCCCGTAGTGCGCAATGCCTGCACCATCGCCCTGCGCGAAGTTGCCGCAGACGTAGTTGGACGACAACTGGTAATTGTCGCTGCCGTTGTAGATGCCGATGCCACCGCCATGGTCGAAAGTCGAGCCATTCTGCATCACATGGTTGTTGTGGATTTTGAGGTTGTAGTTTCCGCCACTTACCAGCTCGCCGTTGGCGTCGACGAGCGACGGATGGCCGACACGAATACCGCCAGCCGCCTGGCCCTGGTTGTTCGAAATAATGTTATTGCTGATCTCGAGGCCCGTTGCATAGCCATTGACGATCAGACCGCCGGAGAATTCCGCACCGGTGAACGTCAGGCCGTCGATGCGCGCCGGCAGTGTGCCGAACCGGCCGCTGGCTGGCGCGACTATCAATGCCGCATGTTCTTCGGTTGCGAACAGACCGGTACCCGGCAGGTATTCGCAAGCGTCGGTGCCTGGCCCGACGTTGTTGGGCTGCCCGGGCAGCAGACCGATGCGTTGTGTCTCGTCAGCCAGCGGGCAATTGGTGCGTGCATGCGCCGCTTCCCGCCAGCTGTTGAATTCCGCAAAGTTGCCGCTGCGCGCCGCGTTGATGATGGTGCTGGCCGCGCCCCAGCCTTGCAGCTGGATCGGTTTGGTGATGATCAGGCCCTCGTAGTAAAGCCCTGGGGCAACCAGCACGATGCCACCGGCATTGGTTGCGTCGATGGCGTCCTGGATCGAGTCTCCCTGGACGACAGATGTAACTTCGGTTGCACCACCCTGGATCAGGGTGATCCCATGTACGGTGCTGGCACCGTCGGCGCGAACGACGTCTATCTGGCCAGTCGCATTGAAGGGTGCGGCTGCAGGCACATTGACTGTAATAATGTCATTGCCCCAGGTTACGTTTGCGGCCGGGATCGGTATGCCGTTCAGCAACACCGTACCTGCGGCGCCGCCAAATCCGAAATTGCGCGTCACAAGATTCGGCCGGGGCAGCTCGGGGTCCGCAACCTGGGCCAGGCCGACCGAATGGAGTTTGAGTATGCGCGAGCCACCCGGCGCCATGTACGGGCCGCTGCCACTGCCAAGCGCATCGCTGGTGCTCACCGAGGCTTCGCGTATCACCGGCGTGCCATCCGGCATGGCGCAATCCAGCTGCCAGTCCGGAGCGGACGTGTACGCGGCCACCGGCAATACCGGCGTGTCGAGGTAGGTCGTAACACCGGGTGTGAAGTTGAACACGTAGCAGGTCTGCGAGTAGCGCGGATCGTGGTACGGATCCAAGATGAAGCTGCCGGGATTTGCCGGATCCGGTTTGGTCGACGGATTCAGGCATACCTGCGCCATGTTTGGCGATACACCCGAAGGCATTGGCGCACTGATCCGGTAGGTCGAGGGCACCAGGCCGTTGTAGTGACCCCACTCGTCGGTGTAAAAACGATTGACCTCGTTGCCGGCGTAGTCGCGCATTGAAATCGGAATGTAAGCCGGCGCCTGTTTCTCATTGAAGTTCGGCGAGTTCAGATTTGGCTCATTGCCAAGGTCGTTGGTGGTCAGGCCCTGGATATGGCCGCTGATCGGTACATCCGTGTACATGAAGAAGTCCGCCGCGGTATTTTTCGCGTCGGTCACGATGACCTGCTTGAAGTTGCAGAATGACCGGTTACCCCGGTAGACCGGGTCGGTTTCGACGCCCGGAAACAGCGAGAGTTCGTCACCAACGACATTCCACGGCTGCAGGCCGGCGGTGTGGTCCGGATCGCCGACGCACACAGGTGGCAATGCCAGCGGCACGAAGGTGTCGCCGAAATCCACGTTCTTGCTCTGTTCGGTCTGGTGCTCGTATCCCAGTGGCGCATTGGCCTCAACAACATAATTTCCCGACGTTAGCTGCAGATCTGTGAACGGCGCGCCAAAGGCGTATCCACCGTCGAACATGGCCGGCCGGACCTGGGCCCAGTTGCGCAGCGCGTCATAGCATCGTCCGGTCGGATCGATTGCTGTGGTTACGAGAGTGTCATTGCGGCAGCCCGCGGGAATGTTGTCGTCAAAACTGTCGGTGTGGGTGACTTCAACTGTGTCACCCATGTCGAAGCTGCCATTCCCATTGCGATCGATGTCCTCGTCCCCGAACGCTGCAGGATCGTCCTGCCAGCCAAGCGGCGGGTTATCGACATCGGCCAACTGAATACCGGCAGGAGCATTTATGTCCAGGATGTCGCCATCCGCATTGGATCGGTACAGGTTGACCTGGACGCGTGGAATACCCGGTTCCCAGGTCTCGGGTGTGGCATAGCGCGGATCGTTTTCCGCGCGCGTTATCTGGAAATAGACAACGCCCGTGATGCCGCCGTTCTTGCCGGGCTCATACGGCTTCTTGCCCCATTCGAAACGGTTGGTATTGCCGGCGAAGCCGTTGAACCATTCGAGCAGGGCCGGTGAGGTACCGGTAAACGTATTGGGTGGGCACTGTGCCTCGGACGTGTTGCATTCGGTGCGCGTCTGGCAGATACCACCCGAACAATTCGTGCCGCCATCGGCTGGGTCCTGAGCCTGCGGATTCAGCATGCCTTGGCCAATCGGGCCGTTATCGACATTTCCACCCTCGTCTACCGTAATGGTCACGCCCGTTGCCTGGAATCTGGCAAAGTCAATTTCAGCAATCAAGCCGCTGAAGAATGGAAATACCTCGTCGAATGGCAGAAAACCTTCGGTATCGGTTGTGGACGACATGTACATGCTGCCATCCCGATACCGGAAATTGACGGCCTGTTCGGGGATGGATCGTTCGCCCGGGTCCCGCATCGCATTACCGTTGTCGTCGTTGAAAACGTAGTGATGCTGGACATGGAACCAGTACGGCACCGAGACCTTTTCAAGTGCGACGTCCTCATTACTGCCAACCGATACGGTGAAAAAGCCGATGATGAGGTCAAGATAGCGATCCCAGACGACGAGCTGGTAGTCACCCGGCGGCACATCGGGAATAGTGAAAGAGCTGTTGTCCGCATCGCCCGGCATCGTTTCTTCGCAAGGCGCAACATAGACTCCAACACCCGAGGCCATGTCATTCAGGCCGATCCAGCAGTTCGGAAATGACTGGCCGTCATAGAACAGGCCATCGGGCGCGCGTGCCATTCTCAGATTCGCAACGGTGCCGCTGATACTGCCGCTGTCGGCAGCCGCTGCGAGGTTGTTCATGGGCTGGACGAAACCGAAGAACGCGTGTGCAAACGTCGGGCCAAATTCCACCAGGTTCGACGTAAGGAACGGTTCACCGGCGCGTACCCACGCGTCGATACCGGGTGTACCCTCGATCGTCGTCGTTTGTTGCCATTCCTGACCGGCCGGAGGCACGATTCGCACCCCGTACTTGCCGGGAGCGATATTGCGCACGACCAGTTCGCCGACCTTCAAATGCTGAGGATTGAAGCTTGGATCCGCAACTTCGGCCGCCGTCATCGTATGCAACGAGCCGTCGCCGAGTCGAATGACCGTCGGCGAAGCATCACCATCCAGTATGCCGGGCTCATATACGGTGCCAAGCGGGTTGCCGAACACGTCGGTCATCAGCGGACCGCCCATGTCGTAAATGAATACGGTAAAACCGCCGAGGCCCAGTTCACCAACATCCCAGTTGTTATTGATCGGCGCGGTGTCGTGAAAGGTAAAAATGCGTAACTGTGCCGGCGGCAAAGGCTGTGACGTCACTGTTACCGTAGTGGCGGTCGAACCGTCGCCGGGTGTACCGTCGGCGAAGCGCACCGGTGCACCGGACAAGGTGTAGCAGCCATCGCCGGTTGTGCAGGAAGCCCCCGCAGGCCGGTCCGGGAGAATACTAAGGTAATACCGCTTGGCAGGATCCAGACCGGCGATCGAAAACGTCCCCGAGCCAGCCACACCGGTCTTTGCTACCGGCATGTTGCTCTTGTGAAGTTGCAGCGTCGGCGAATCGAATGGCGCGGTCGGATTCGCAGGATCCTGCTCGTAGGTTACGTCCTCTTCGAGCGTCCAGCGCAAGCTACCGGCAAAAGTGGCGCCGGCAGAAGTTTCCGTTTTAACAGTGACATTAACGGTCGCTGCCTCTGACGCAGTTCCGTATGCGCCAATGACCAGCAACACCAAGGTCGCGAAGTGACGCGAAGTAGCGTAACGCGAATCGGAGCTCAAATATTGGTCCTGCATCTCTTGGTCCCCTGTCAGGCAAACGTTTGCGCCCGGAAGCTGAAGTCTTGACGTGCGCGTCTATTCGAATTTCCCGGTTGCGTAGGCTGAGTGAGACCTGGTACTTGCAAATCGAATGTACGGTCAGACAGCCTGGCACAACGCGGTGCAGTACGAAGCTCAACGTACTGGAACGCGCCTGCAAAGAAACTTGGGTTGATGCCTTAAAGGACTTGGAGTAAGTACGGTAGTACCGGTAGGGTATGTCGGTAGATCAGCCCCTGTCGTTCAGCTCCAGAAGCGATCTGTATAACTTAATCACGGACGGGACATATTTTCGAGTCTCCGGGTACGGCGGGATCCGGCCGCCGTATTTCTGAATTGCAGGTTCGCCGGCGTTGTATGCAGCGAGCGCCAGCTCGTAGTCCTGATCATACGTGTCGATAAGGTCGCGCAAGTAACGTGCACCTGCCTGCAAATTTTCCTGTGGATCAAACACGTCACTTACGCCGTATTTGTCAGCTGTATTCGGCATCAGCTGCATCAGTCCCTGCGCACCGGCGCTGGACACCGCATCCGGATCGAAACCGGATTCGACCACGACTACAGCCCGGAGCAGCTCGGGATCGAGATTCACACCTTCTGCTGCCGCCCTGATCAACGGATCGAAGCGCACCGAGAGCTCCCGCAATGCCGGGTGCAATGGCGAATCCGTCATGACATCCGACTCGGCGAGCACCAGTTCAAATCGCTCATCGGACGGCACGTTGCTGAAGTGCGTTACTCCATTGGTATCGACAAACGCATAAATCTCCGCAACAACGGGATTGTTCAAGAGCAACAGTAGTGTCAATGCAGCGATGCGCACGCTACCCTTGGTACACCAACGCCCCTGGACTTAAAAGGTAGGGAAACCGCGTAGACTATTCATCAGGTCTTCGACCCATTGCGAGTCCGCGGAGGTCGAACATACTGTGAAATCTGATTCCGGCTTTTCAGGAATGCAATATGTTGTGCTCGAAACCCAGATGGCTTATCGCGGTGCTTGCCTCGACCATTGCCGCAGGGGCCGCCTCCGCTGAGACAATCGCGGAACTGCGGGCGAATGCCAACGCCGCGTCGCCTCACGCGCAACACCTTGCAGCGATGCAGAACTCCAGCGTCAAAATTGGCCGAGTTGCATATGCCATCCCGGACGTTACTCTGGTCGATGAAACGGGTGCAAACTCACGATTGCAGGATTTGCTTGCTGTCGATCGCCCGGTTGCCGTCAACTTCATTTTCACGTCTTGCACCACAATTTGTCCTGTAATGACTGCTACCATGTTGCAGCTGCAAAGGCAGCTGGGCAATGCCTCGATCAAGCCGCACTACATCTCGATTTCGATTGATCCGGATTTTGACTCAGCAGGGGTGATGAAAGAGTACGCAAATCGATTTGGTGCCGACTGGACATTTTTGACCGGTTCTCAAGAAAATGTCATGGCCACGTTGCGCGCATTCGATGCGTACCGTGGCAACAAGATCAACCATTTCGCGCTCACGCTGATGCGCGCATCTGACGATGCCGAATGGACACGAATTGAGGGTCTCACGTCGGCTGAGGAACTGGCGCGCGTTTGGCGCGAAATCACACTTTGATTCAGAAGCAATCCTTTGCTCCGGTACCCCCTTGCACGTATAGCTGTCGTACTTCTTCTGATCTGGTCAGGCGTAACCGCTGCGGAGTCAATTTCGCTGGTTGACGATGGCCGCGTTCTCTACCGGACCGGCATTCGTGCTGACGGAACAGGAATACGCGCAATCGTACAGGGCGACGTAGCTCTTCCTGACGGTGCCGGCGCTTGCGCGAATTGCCATCGACGCAGCGGTCTCGGAGTTTCGGAAGGTGGATCGCGCTCGCTGAATTTGACCGCGCCTGCTTTGTTCAATCCCACCGCCAAACCGCCGCTGCGGCCTGCTTACACGGATTCAACGCTCGTTCGTGCCGTAGTCGCCGGTATTGACGCCGATGAAAGGATCCTGGCGCGGACAATGCCGCGTTATGAACTGAATATGGCAGACGAGGCTGCTCTTGTGGCCTACCTGCGAACGCTTGGCGCGATGGCGCCGGAGGGCGTGTCAACTCACGACATAAGTATTGCTACAGTCATAGCCGCTGTTGCGCCCGAAGCGGATCGTCAGGCCGTCCGGCGGGTACTGGAAAGATTCGTAGAGATCAAGAACGCGGGGTCGCGCCGCGAAGCAGAGCGAGCGAATGCTGCAGACCTGCATGCGTACGGCCACAGCCGGCAGCGGGCGCATCGACACTGGAACTTGCAAATATGGGAACTGACCGGGCCTGAATCGACGTGGTATGAACAACTCGAACATTACCGCGAAACAGATGCGCCATTTGCCATCGTCTCAGGAGCTGCAGGGTCCGGTTGGCCTGTTATCGCAACGTTTTGTGAAAATCGCGAAATTCCCTGTCTATTGCCACTGACAGAGCTTACGCCCGAAGGAGAACCGGGGTTTTACAGTATTTACTTCTCGCAGGGTGTTGAATTGCAGGCCATAGTCACCGCGCGCCATATCGCGAATCTGGGGTTGCCTGATAATTCGAAGATAATGGTTGTACAGGATGACGACGCGACGGGCAGAGCTGCTTTTATCGCGCTCAATTCGGAACTGCGCCGGCTTGGGCATAACGATGCGACGCGGGCCGTAACCGGGGGTTCAGAGACGCGCAGCGCAAGGTCCTGGCGGAAAATGCTGGCAGAGCAGCAGCCCGACATGCTGCTCTTGTGGACTGCGGATACGACCGCGACCAATCTTCTGAAAGCATTGGCGAAAAGCAAAAAGCTGCCGTCCCTGATCTATACGGCCGAGGCGTTTTCGGAATGGACAACCTTGCCCTCGCCGGACCTGGCACCGCGCATACGCCACGTCTATCCGTATTCCCTCCCCGAAACCGGCCGAGCCCAATTTCCACGCGAGCACGCGTGGCTGAAGTCCCAGGGATTCTCTGATCTTGACGAAGTCACTGCGGCAAAAGTTCTATTTGCCTGTACCGTACTCGGAGCGGGACTCGCGGAAATAGAAAGCAACTTTTCGCGCGAGTACCTTATCGAAACCTGGGAGCACTCCCTGGATGGCGCCGCGCTGACTTCGCTGTATCCAAAGACGTCTTTGGGATCGGATCAGCGATTCCTTGCCAAGGGGGCTTATGTAGTCAGCCTGTCTGGTGACATCGACATGCCGTTTATGAATGAGCAATGGATCCAGCGCTGAACGGCCGAAGGCCGCGTGGGACGATCAATTCATCAATAACCTGGCATCGCACAGCCAAGTTCCTGCGCGATTCGTCCAATTGTTGTGGATTGCCGATCATTATGTGAAATAATTCACGGGACCACTTAAAAAATGGCTCGCGCCGCTTCATGTTAATATTTGACTATTGAACGCCACGAAGCAGTTCAAAATAATGATACGAATACTGCTTATCGAAGATCACATCATTTTGCGCGACGGTTTGCGGTCGCTACTCGATATGGAAGACGACCTGGAGGTTATCGGTGAGGCTGCGACCGGTGACGAAGGATTGCGCATTGCCGCCACGGAAAAACCGGACGTGGTTATTACTGATATCGGACTGCCCGGTCGATCGGGTCTGTCGATTATACCGGAATTGCGGTCGGGCAACCCGAATACGCGCATCCTGGTACTCACCGCCCACTGTACCGACGAGTATGTTCGTGCCGCACTCGAGGCTGGTGCAGACGGCTATGTTCTCAAAGACGCCACCAGATTGGACCTCATTAACGGCATACATTCAATCGCCGCTGGGCAAAAATATTTCTCGACGCCCGTTGCATCGAAACTCGTATCCGGTTACCTGGGAATTCTGAACGAGGCCGAAGCTGGGCCTAATAACAAGATCACGCAGCGCGAAAAGCAGGTTCTCAAACTCGTTGCGTCGGCGCATAGCAACAAGAGTATTGCTACGACGCTCGGCCTCAGTATCAAAACAGTTGAGAAACACCGCTCGAACCTGATGAGGAAACTCGGTCTCCACAGTACAGCAGCGGTCACCCTCTATGCTATTCGCCAAAACCTGATATCGGCAGAGGAAGTTCCGACCAAACAACGCACGGACCTTTGAGTCTGACGGCTTTTGAAGCATTTGCTCGATGGTAAGATTCCGGCAAATTGCAGTTCGTTTATCAATTGTGGGAATTGTCGCTTCATTGCCGCTGCTGCTAGTCCTTCTGCTTCTCATGGAGCCACTGGCGGCTTGCTCGTCATCATTACCACTTCGGCGCCTGACGCCAGGACTTGCCTCCTACACGTTTAACAGCGGGATGGAGTCGGCGCAAGAGCTGCTGATCAACGACACGGAAACATTTGAACTGGCCTGGCGGCAAATTCACGCGCGACGCCGCCCACAACCTGAACTCCCTGCCATCGACTTTGAAACCAATTCCGTGATCATCGTGGCCGCAGGCCAGCAGTCATCCGGTGGTGCGGAAATTCGGATCGAGCGCGTATACGACGATGGCGGCATCGCGATAATCGACGTTACAACGTACGCGGCTGGCGATTCCTGCGTAGTATCGACCGGCCTGACACAACCTGTGGACATTGCGGTCGTTCCTAAAATCGTGGGACCGCATGAGTTCCGCAAATCGAGCCACATCCGCGACTGCAAGTGAATGAGACGAAGCTGACGGGAAACCAATCGCTACTTAACGGCATGCCTCAAGAATTCAGCGAAAGCGGGCCCGACATCCGCATGTGACAGGCCATAATCCACAGTTGCCTTGAGGTAACCCAGCTTGTTGCCACAATCGTAACGAACGCCCTTGAACGGATAGGCGTAGACCGGCGACTCTGCAAGAAGTGCGGCAATTCCATCCGTCAGTTGAATCTCCCCGCCGGCGCCCCGGCCCGTTTTTTCGAGTTTTCCAAAAATCGAACCCGGTAACAGATAACGGCCAACCACGGCAAGATTGGACGGAGCCTTGTCCGGCGCCGGCTTTTCGACAATCTTGGTCACCCTGTTGGCAGCATCCGTCGCAACAATACCGTAGCTCGACGTTTCTGCGCGCGGCACTTCCTCGACAGCGATTACGCTGCCGCCATGCCGCGCATACTCCGCTGCCATTTGCGCCAGTACCGGCGGTTCACCGGCAATCAGGTCATCGGCAAGGTGCACAAAGAACGGTTCGTTTCCGATGACGGACTTGGCGCAAAGCACCGCATGTCCGAGGCCGAGCGGCTCTCCCTGACGGATGTATATGCACGAGACACCGGGCGGCACTATGTTGCGGATGGACTTGAGCAGTTGATCCTTGCCCGATTTGCGCAAGGCAGCTTCCAGTTCCGCGTCCGTATCGAAATGGTCTTCGATGGCGCGTTTTGAACTACCGGTCACGAATACCAGTTTCGTTGCTCCGGCTGCTATTGCCTCTTCCACCGCGTACTGAATGAGCGGCTTGTCCACGATCGGCAGCATTTCCTTCGGACTGGCTTTAGTGGCTGGCAGGAAACGGGTGCCTCGGCCGGCAACCGGAAAGACCACGGCTCGGACTGGTTGGGACAATGCAGGGCTCCGCAGTTAGAGGACAGGCTTCGCATCATAGCCAATCCGGCCGTGGATCGGGAAACCGGCAAACCGGTTTGTGACCTGGTACCGGCGACCACGGCCGGCGGCTGTGCCGGGGAGCCCGACACAGCCACCGCCGCCTGGCTATTTCTTGTCGCGCTGATCCGGCGAATCGAGCAGGATGTTAGCCCGGTTCATCTCCAGAGTTTTTTCACCGATTCCCTTGACAGCAATGAGGTCCTCGGCAGACTTGAAAGGACCGTTGGCTTTGCGATACTCGACTATCGCCTGCGCCCTCGAAAGTCCAACACCCTGAAGCTCGGCCGAAATCGTCTCTGCATCGGCCGTGTTGATGTTTACCGGCCCGGCAAAGGTAACGGCTGGCATCATCAAGCCAACCAGCGCTCCCGCCAGTAATCTGTTGCGTATTCTCATTCCGATCTCCTTCTGTATCGCATTGCGTAAGCGAGCCAAGCACGCTCGCGCCGGCAGTGGTTTTGCAACGGCGATCCAACAGTAATGGCATGCGACCATTGTGGCTGCGTGCAAAAGTCTCGCGTTTGATCGGAAATGTGCTGTGCGAGGTTACGGTCGAGTGTCGCTGCTTCTTTGCAGCAGCGAGTCAAATTGCACCCGGCTGTGCGGCCGCTGGGTCTCCCAGTCTTTGCAGCTTGGGCATTGCCACAACAAACGCTGGCTGGAAAACCCGCATTCCTTGCACTGGTAGCGGGGTGTTGCCTTGGCGAGCTTTGACAATGCGGATCGGACCTTGGCGATAGCCGCTGCACGCCTTGCCTCGTCATGCTCACCCATGCTTTGCAGGTCCACGAATTCCGCGAGCGTCGGTTCTTTCAGCAGGTATTCCTCGACGCAGGCGTCAATCACGCTGATGCCGGAGATATCGTTGACAATTGCGGTATAGGCGATGTCTGTCGTCAAGCCGGGATTCTTCTTCAACAAGGCGTCCAGGCTGCGCTCCAGCTCCGCTGTCGAGCCCTCCTTGCTGTAGGTCTTGACCAGCTGCGGAAGAGCTTCCGTGATCAGGTAGGTGTTCTCGTCAATAATGCGGTGATAAAGCCGCAATGCGGTCTTGGTGTCGTCCGTGTCGCGTGCGATTTCCGCGCGTGTCAGCGCACCGCGATGCGTTCGAGGCCTGCCGCTTTGTGCTTTTTTTACAAACGCACGTGCAGCGGTATAGTCCTTGCTGGCAGCTGCCTGCTCCGCAAGCTCACAATAATAATGAGCGATCTCGAGTTCCAGCGATCGACCGCTCAACACCTCGAGTTTCTGGCCGGCATCGATGGCTTTTTGCCATTCGTGCTCCTGCTCGTAAATCCGGCACAACTGTTCCAGGGCCTCGACCTGGTAACGCGATCCCTGCGACAGCCTGACGAAGAGCTTTTCCGCACGATCGAGGAGTCCCGCGCGGAGATAGTCCTTTGCCAGCGAAAACAGCGCCTGATCACGCTGCTCGGCCGCCAGATCCGGGCGCGCGATGATGTTCTGGTGAATACGTATGGCCCGGTCAATTTCGCCCCGACGCCGAAACAGGCTGCCGAGCGCAAAGTGCGTCTCTATGGTGCGATCATCAACCCGGACCATTTTCAGGAAATGCTCCAGCGCTTGATCCGTCTGTTCGTTCAACAGGAAATTCAGACCCTTCAGGTAATCGATGTTGAGCGGCGGCGGAGCGCCTTCCTCCGCATCGCGTTCACCGAATCGACCAAGCGCCCAGCCAGCGGCGGCAAGCAACAAGAACAGGCCTGCAAGGAAGAAAGTCGATTCAGTCGGCATCGGATAGCGGCAAGCTGCGCAGGCTGCTGACTTCGGACTCGGACAACTGCAGGGAGCGCCTCAGCTGGCGACGCTCGTTGATCAGGCGAAGGACGAATGCTGCGCCGCAAAGAATGCCAAAGACCCAGCCGGCAACGAACGTTACCGTAAACGCCACTGGCATCGAGGTTTCCACTGAAGCAAAGGCCAAGTCCACCGTAATCAGGCCGGGATTCAACCGCGTGAACACCAGCATCGTGATCAAAATGACCAGGAATATCAGCAGTACGGCGATTTTCTTGAGCATGCGGCTGTCCCAGGTGATATCCATCGGCAAATTCGGCGGCCGACAGGACCCGAACCTCTTCAGGCGACCGGAATATGGTAACTGGCTGGCGGTTACAGGGCACGCGCCGCAAATCGCGGTTTACAGGACCTGATCAGGTCTTGATCGGGAATTCCTGGCTGTCGTTGACCCGTTCGCGCAGGTCCTTGCCGGGCTTGAAGTGCGGCACGTACTTGCCGGACAGTGCTACCGCTTCCCCGGTCTTGGGGTTCCGGCCTATCCTCGGCGGCCGGAAATGGAGCGAAAAGCTGCCGAATCCGCGGATTTCTATGCGCTCTCCGCGTGCCAGCGAGTCGCTCATCAGGTCGAGCAGGTGTTTGACCGCCAGCTCTACGTCCTTCGCCGGTAAATGCTTTTGCTTTCTGGCGATCAATTCAATGAGTTCTGATTTTGTCATAACGCCATTCGCTTATTCTTCTGCCAGGACCATTGCATAAGCTGCCGATTATAAAAGAAATATAGCCCGGACCGGGAGGTCCGGGCCAGCTTTTTTTTACTATTCGGTTCCGCCGGACATCTTCTCCTTCAGAAGCTCGCCAAGCGTGGTGCCGGTTGGAGCGCCAGCACCCTCGGATTTGTAGCTGCTGAGCGCCTCGGCTTCCTCGTGCACTTCCTTGGCCTTGATCGACAGCGCGACCGAGCGATTCTTGCGGTCCACATTGGTGAATCTTGCCTCGACTTCGTCCCCGACCTTGAGCACGCTACGCGCGTCGTCGACTCGTCCGCGGGTCAATTCAGAGGCCCGCAGGGTACCGACAACCCCGTCGCCAAGGTCCACCACAGCTCCGCGCGCATCCACTTCCGTGACCACGCCCTTGACCACCGAGTTTTTCGGGTGATCCGCCAGCCAGGCAGAAAACGGGTCCTTGTCGAGCTGCTTGATCCCGAGCGAAATACGCTCGCGCTCCGAATCAATCGCCAGCACGGCTGCTTCGATTTCCTGACCCTTCTTGTAGTTGTGAACGGCCTCTTCTCCAGGAACGTCCCAGGAGATGTCGGACAGGTGTACCAGTCCGTCAATACCGCCCTCCAGACCAATGAAAATACCAAAGTCCGTAATCGACTTGATCTGCCCTTTGACCTTGTCGCCCCGGTTAACCGTAGCCGAAAACTCTGCCCAGGGATTCGGCTTGCATTGCTTGATACCAAGCGAAATCCGGCGCCGCTCCTCGTCGATCTCGAGAACCAGAACTTCAACC
>JAHKKM010000015.1 GCA_020027645.1 Pseudomonadota bacterium | reverse complement strand
TCGGTCCCTTGGCGATCGCGACAAGCTGCATGCCTTCAAGTCCCAACTCGTCCATGACGGTCAGTGCTTCCGCCAGTTGCCCCTTGCCACCATCGATCAGAACCACATCCGCGGTCGCCACCTCACCCTTTGCGACCCGCACAAAACGGCGACGAATGGCTTCCGCCATCGCCGCATAGTCATCGCCGGCCTGGTCCGGGGTGAGGTTGAATCTCCGATAATCGCTCTTCAGCGGCCCCGCCTGATTGAACACTACGCAGGATGCAACGGTCGCCTCGCCGCCAGTATGACTGACGTCGAAACACTCTAGCCGTTCCGGAGCAGCATCCATCTGCAGCAACTCTCCGAGGGCCTCGAACTGTCGCCGCATGCTTGAACTGCTGGCGAGCTGCAACCTAAGGCCCTGGTCGGCATTGGTCGCGGCCATTTGCAGCCACCGCTGCCGGTCACCGCGAACCCTGGAGCGGATACGCACCTGGCGGTTACTGCGAAGCGTCAACTCGGATTCGAGCAACTTACGGTCATCGACATCGGTTGGCAGAATGATCTCGGCCGGTGCCTCCCGTCCGAGGTAGTACTGGGGCAGAAATCCTTCGAGCACCTGTTTCGGCTTCGCATCCACGCCGATCTTCGGGATGTGATTGCGGCTCCCGAGTACGGCACCCTGCCGAATGAAAAGAACGGTGACACAGTGAGTGCCGCGATCCGAACTGATAGCAATCACATCGAGGTCCTTGGCAGCGCTGTTGGAGACATGTTGTTCCGCCTCGATTTGACGAATCCGGGAAATCTGGTCGCGAAATCGTGCGGCCCGCTCGTAATCCTGCGCCGCAGATGCATGCTCCATCCTGTCCACGAGCGTATTGATCACCTGGCGATTTCGGCCTTCGAGAAACTCGATTGCCGCTTCAATGTCCTCGGCATAGGCCGCCGCATCGATCAATCCGACGCACGGTGCGGTACATCGCTGTATCTGGTACTGCAGGCAAGGCCGCGTTCGATTGGAGAAATAATTATCCTGGCATTGCCGGATCATGAACAGCTTTTGCAGCTCGTTCAGGGTCTTTCGAACCGCACTGGTACTCGGGTACGGTCCAAAGTATTTTCCGCTGCCTTTGCGCGGGCCGCGGTGGAATTCCAGGCGTGGAAACGGATGCTGCGTCGATACGTAAATATAGGGGTAACTCTTGTCATCGCGCAGCGTCACATTGAACTTCGGCTTGTGCTGCTTGATGAGGTTGTATTCGAGCAGCAATGCCTCGGCTTCCGTGCCGGTAACAGTCACTTCAACATTCTTGACAACACTCATCAACGATGCCGTTTTCGCATCGCCCGACTGCTTCTGAAAATAGCTTGACACACGCTTCTTCAGATTCTGGGCCTTGCCGACGTAAACGACCTTTCCCTTGTCGTTCAGCATGCGGTAGGTGCCCGGCCGGGTAGTCAGGTTACGAAGGAAAGTCTGCGGATCAAATTTCGCTGTTTCGGTCACAGATGAGGCCAGTAGCGTGCTGCAATGATTCTACTACGCGCCATTCCCCACGGCTTACGCTGTTACGAGATCGCGTGCCTTGGTAAAGATCTCGCGAAACATTTCAGCCGTGAGCCGTCCGGTATTGGTGTTGTAGCGGCTGCAATGATACGAGTCCAGGAGCTGTAATCTTGCGTCGAGACGGTGGATCGTGCCATGGGAGAAAGGATAGTCGGTCTGGCGCAGGCGCAGCGCGCGAATCACGGCCTTGTGAGCGATCCCGCCGAGCGCCAGCACCACGGAATGATAGTTCATGCCTCGAAGTTCATTCGCCAGGAAGCGGTTGCACCTACTGATTTCGGCACCGACGGGTTTGTTATCCGGCGGCAGGCACTTCACGGCATTGGTTATGCGGCAGTTGAGCAGGCGCAGCCCATCTTCTGCCGCAAGCGATTCGGGTCGATCACTGAAGCCGAAATCATGCAACATTCGATACAGCAGAATGCCTGCATGGTCACCGGTAAACGGCCGGCCGGTTCGATTCGCGCCGTGCATGCCGGGCGCCAGGCCGACGATCAGGAGGCGCGCCAGCGCATCTCCAAAAGGTGGCACCGGTTTGCAGTGATAGCCCGGGTTTTTCTCTGCAACGTGCTCAAGAAACTGGGCGAGCCGTGGGCACAGCCGGCAATTCCTGTCGAAAACGTCAGTCATCCATATGCCGAATGACGGCCTCGCCAAAGCCTTTTGTGCCTACCAGGGTTGCGCCGGGAATCAGTTGCTCGAGCTCGTGTTCGACTTCCTTCCGGTCATGAGGGCGATCCTTGCGTATCGGCCGGTGAATGGCCTCGCGGAGCCGCGCGAGATCAAATGTAAGTTCCTTGCTGGCAATCGTGTTCGCCACACCCTTGATGACCCGATCCGCTGCTTCATGCCAGCCGATATAGCGCAACATCATCTCGCCGGACAGAATCAGTGAGCCGGGATTGACACGATCCTTGCCTGCAAAACCCGGTGCCGTTCCATGGGTGGCTTCGAAGACAGCCACGCCCTCGCCGATATTGCCGCCGGGCGCAATACCGATGCCGCCGACCTGCGCTGCCAGCGCATCCGAAATGTAGTCGCCGTTCAGGTTAAGCGTGGCGATCACATCGTATTCTTCGGGTCGCATGAGAATTTGCTGGAGAAAATTGTCTGCGATGACGTCCTTGATAACAATTTCATTGCCGCTGCGCGGATTCTTGAAGCACAACCACGGTCCACCGTCTTTTTCGACAGCGCCGAACTCCTCTCTTGCGAGCTTGTATCCCCATTCGCAAAAGGCACCCTCGGTAAACTTCATGATATTGCCTTTGTGCACAAGGGTGACCGACGACAAATCGCGATCGATGCAGTATTGGATCGCTTTGCGCACAAGCCGCTGTGAACCCTCCCTGGAGACGGGTTTGATTCCGATACCAGAGCTCGATGGAAACCGGATCTGGGTAACGCCAAGTTCGCTCTGCAGGAAATGAATCAGTTTCTGCACCTCGCGTGAACCTGTCGGATACTCGATACCCGCATAGATGTCCTCCGTGTTCTCGCGGAAAACGGTCATATCCACGAGATTGGAATCTTTCATCGGAGTTTCGACCCCCGGGAAATAACGAATCGGCCGAACACAGGCAAACAGGTCCATCGTCTGACGAATCGAAACATTGAGAGAGCGTATGCCGCCACCGACCGGTGTCGTCAGTGGGCCTTTGATCGAAACAACGTATTTCTGCAGCGCGTGCAGGGTCTCATCTGGCAAATAGTTGTCGCCGCCGTAGACTTCCGACGCCTTCTGTCCTGCGTACACCTGCATCCAGCAGATAGACCGGCTGTCGCCGTAGGCCTTTTCAACCGCCGCGTTCACGACATCGAGCATCACCGGAGTGACATCGATTCCAATGCCATCGCCCTCGATGTAAGGGACGATCGGAAAGTCCGGCACATCCAGTGAATGATCCGGATTGATCGTAATCGTCTGGCCTTTCGCAGGAACAGCTATGTGATCGTAATGCATGACTTGTCAGCGGCCGGTGGCGGAAATCGGCCGCATTGTACCGAGGGGCGGCAATTGTCGTCACAACAAATATTCTGCGTTACGGGCTATTCCAGTTCTTCGTAAGCGACGCTGGTCAAAAAGGGCACAAACTCCCCGCTCCGGGTAATCTCGTCCATGAGCCGGGCTGCCTCGCGATACTTGCCATCATCGAATGCCTTGTCGCCGACCGCATCGCGTATGTAAGTCATTTCCTCACGCAGCAATGCCTTGAAGTAGCCGTAGGTAATGTTCCGCCCGGTATCGAGTACCCCGGTCTCGTGGTGAACCCATTGCCAGACCTGTGCCCGGGAAATTTCTGCAGTAGCCGCGTCCTCCATCAGGTGGTTGATCGGCACGCAACCATTACCGGCAAGCCATGCTGCCATGTACTGCACGGCAACATTGATATTGGCGCGCAGCCCCTTCTCCGTGATTTTCCCCTTGGCCACTTGCAACAGATCGGCAGCCGCGACATGCACGTCTTCCCGAAGCCGGTCGAGCTGGTTCGGCCCCGGCATGTGTTCGTCAAATATCCGGGTCGCCAGCGCTACCAGTCCCGGATGCGCGACCCATGTGCCGTCATGACCGTCACCGACTTCGCGCAGCTTGTCGGCTCGCACCTTCTCCATGGCTCGCTCATTTGCGTCGGCGTCCTCCTTGATCGGAATCTGGGCGGCCATGCCACCGATAGCCAGCGCCCCACGGCGATGGCAGCTGCGAATCACCAGTTGTGAATAGGAACGAAGAAAGTGCGTGGTCATGGTGACTTCTGCACGATCGGGTAATACGAATTCCGGATAGGCGTGAAACTTCTTGATAAAGCTGAAGATGTAGTCCCAGCGGCCGCAATTCTGTCCAACGATGTAATCGCGGAGCTCATAGAGGATTTCATCGATTTCGAACGCAGCGAGTATCGTTTCGATCAATACCGTGACCTTGATTTCGCCGGCGTCGACAGCGCCATAACTCTCGGAGAACCGGAATACGTCATTCCACAGCCTTGCTTCGAGATGCGACTCGAGTTTTGGCAGGTAGAAATACGGACCTGTTCCTTTCTTCTTCAGTGCCCTGGCGTTGTGGAACAGATACAGACCATAGTCCACCAGCGCGCCGGGCACAGGTTTGTTTTCGCACAGTATGTGTTTTTCAGGCAGGTGCCAGCCGCGTGGCCGGACGATTAACGTTGCCGTTTTCTCGTTGAGACGATACGTCTTGCCGGCGCTCTTCAGGGAGATCGTGCCATTGACCGCATCGCGCAGATTGACCTGGCCCTGCACGACGTTGTGCCAGGTCGGTGTCATGGAATCCTCGCAATCCGCCATGAATACCCGTGCGCCCGAATTCAGGGCATTGATAATCATCTTGCGATCGGTAGGCCCGGTAATCTCGACCCGTCGATCCAGCAGGTCGCTGGGAATCGGTCCCACCTTCCAGTCACCCGTCCGGATCTCCCGGGTCTCGGGCAGGAAGTCCGGCATCGCGCCGTTCGTTATGGCTTTCTGTCGCTCATTGCGGCGGGCCAGCAGGTCTTCGACGCGAGAGCCGAAAGTGCTCGCGAGCGCGCCGATAAACTCTAGCGCATCACCGTCGAGGATATCGGCATAGCCGGGCTCGAGCGCCTCGGTGAGGCTGATAGTCACCTTGCCTCCCTTGCTTTTTGACTTCATTTCCTTATTCCAGTCGTATTTAATAACAATGTCTTACAGCATAAATCTAAAAATTGCCGCAAGTCTTGTCCAGGCGCGATACAGCGCGCGAGGATAGTCCCCGCAGGCCCGGGAGCACAACGCGGCAGGCGGCTACCCTATACTCGGCCGGTGCCGTTGATCCTTCTCAACAAACCGTACCGGGTACTCAGCCAGTTCCGCGATGCCGATGGACGTGTGACGCTCGCCAGTTTCGTCAGCCTGCCCGGAGTCTATCCTTGTGGGCGCCTTGATTACGACAGTGAAGGCCTGATGCTGCTGACGGACGACGGGGAACTGCAATCCAGGATCACCGAGCCGCGCTCGAAGTTGGCAAAGACCTACCTGGTCCAGGTGGACGGCGATGCGAATTCGCAGCAGCTCCAGGCGCTGACCGCCGGTGTTCAGCTGAAGGATGGTCTGGCAATAGCGCTCGAAGCCCGCGTGATGCAGGATCCCCCTGCACTCTGGGCCAGGGACCCGCCGATCCGGTTCCGCGCGAGCATCCCGACCAGCTGGCTTAAGATGTCCATCGATGAGGGTCGCAACCGGCAGGTTCGCCGCATGACGGCCGCCGTCGGTTTGCCGACTTTGCGCCTGATACGGCAAGGCGTTGGGCCCTGGTCACTCGGGAGTCTTCAGCCGGGCGAAAGCCGCATGCTCGACAACGATGACGCCTGGAAGGATCTGCAATCCCAGACTCAAGTCCTGTTGTGACGAATGCCGGCGATGCGCATCGCAACCTCCATCGCCTGCTCGTAGTTCAGCCGCGGATCGACGCTCGATTTGTAAGCCCGTACCAGGTCCGCGTCGGTGAGGCCGCGTGCGCCACCGGTGCATTCCGTGACATTTTCACCGGTCAGCTCGAGGTGCACGCCACCAAGGTAGCTGCCCATGGACTGGTGCACGCGGAACGCTGCCTCCAGCTCGGCTACGATCTTGTCGAAACGCCTCGTCTTGGTCCCGTCTGCCGTGCTTTCGGTATTGCCATGCATCGGATCGCAGACCCACAATACCGGTGAACCGGTCTCGCGCACGGCCCGGATCAGCGCCGGCAAGCGATCCTCGATCTGGCTCGCGCCAAAGCGGTGAATCAGGCTCAGGCGGCCTGGCTCATTCCCGGGATTGAGCACGCGAATCAGGTCCTGCAGCCAGTCAGGCGTCATGCTGGCACCAACCTTGATACCGATCGGGTTGGCAATACCGCGGAAATACTCGACATGGGCGCCATCCAGCGTCGCAGTCCGCATACCGATCCAGGGAAAATGCGTCGTCAGGTTGTACCAAAGCTTGCGCCGCCCAAGAAACCGCGTCTGGGCCTGTTCATACGACAGGTGAAGGCCCTCATGCGATGCGTAGACGTCCGCCCGCTGGGTATCGTGCAGGGCGCGTCCGGTGATCGATTCGAGAAAATCCAGGGAATTGGATATCGATCGAACCACTTCGCGATACTGGTCGGCCATTTTCGAATGGCCGACCCATTCCAGGTCCCAGTATTCCGGGTGATGCAGGTCGGCGAATCCGCCATCGACCAGCGAACGTACGAAATTCAGTGTCAACGCAGCCCGCTCGTATCCACGCAGAATCAATTGCGGATCCGGCACGCGGTCGTCTGCGGTAAACGGATTGCGATTGACCAGGTCGCCACGGAAACTGGGCAGTGTCAGCCCGTCTCGGGACTCCAGGTCCGCGGATCGCGGTTTCGCATACTGGCCTGCCATACGACCGACCCGAATGACGGGCTTCTTCAGGCCGTACAGCATGACGAGGCTCATTTGCAGCAGGATTTTCAGCTTGGCGACGATGCTCTCCGAGGTGCAGTCATAAAAACTCTCGGCGCAGTCACCGCCCTGCAATACGAAAGCCTCGCCTCTTTGCGCCCGTGCAAAATGTGCCTTCAGTGCATCGACCTCCCAGGAAGTCACGATCGGTGGCAGGCGGCTGAGGTCGGCCACTGCGCGGTCCAGCGCTTCCCGATCCGGGTAGGTGGGCTGCTGGGCGGCAACAAGACGTTGCCAGCTGGCAGGATGCCAGTCGGCGGCGGATGGTGTGCGGGTCACTTCAGTTCCGTTTTGTGGCAAAGACCTGGATTGCCGGACTATGCCATGTGATCGGAGAATGTGGCAAAAGTTTCTCACGCAATCAGGTGTTTACAAGTCCTACCTGAAAAATGACTGAATCTGCGCCCGGATGCGGGTCGGCCCTTGGCACGACGTAGCCACATAGCGAAAAGCGGGTGGAAAGGTCGCGGCGACATTGGCACAATGCGCGCCTTCGTTGCCCTGCCATGGTGCAGTGCCAGCAACGCCTCGATCGCCACTCACTGGAGCTCCCATGCAAGACATCCTGGTCCTTGGCGCCGGCAAAATCGGCGCGCTGATTTCCGGCCTGCTCGGAGAGTGTGACGACTACCGGGTGCAGCTGGTCGACAGCGTCGACGGTGCGGCCGCCGATGTGGTGAGCGCGCACGGACTGAATACCGTCAAGGCATTCACTTTTGATGCCGGCGACGAAGCAGCGCTGACAGCCCACGTGCGCAAGCACAAGCCGTCAACGGTCATCTCCGGGTTGCCTTACTTTTGCAACCCGCAAGTCGCGCGGGTAGCAAGGGCCGAAAGGCTTCATTATTTCGACCTGACCGAAGACGTTGCGGTTACCGCAGCAGTACGCAAGCTCGCTGCCGGTGCCGACACCGTATTCGTTCCGCAGTGCGGACTGGCGCCGGGCTTCATCAGCATTGCGGCAAATGAACTGATGAAGCATTTCGATGAAGTGCGTTCGGTCAAACTTCGTGTCGGTGCACTGCCACAACATCCGAATAACGTCCTGAAGTACTCGCTGACCTGGTCAACCGACGGGCTGATCAACGAATACGGAAACATGTGTCAAAGCGTGCGCAACGGCAAGGAAGTCGATGTACTGCCGCTCGAAGGGCTCGAGGAAATCGAAATCGACGGCACGCGTTACGAAGCTTTCAACACATCCGGCGGACTCGGATCCCTTGGCGAAACGTATCGCGGCAAGGTCCGTTCGATGAATTACAAGACCATACGTTATCCGGGGCATTGCGAACAAATGCGCCTGCTGATGAACGGATTGAAACTGAACGATGACCGTACAACATTCAAACGTATCCTGGAGAATGCTGTACCGCAAACACTGCAGGATGTTGTCATTATTTATGCCGCGGTCACAGGTATGCAGGACGGTGAATTTCGCGAAGAAAATTACGTTAACAAGATCTATCCCGAAGTGGTCGCCGGCCGCCTTTGGTCCGCGATCCAGATCACCACAGCGGCCGGTGTCTGCAGCGTGGTCGATCAAATCCTGACCAGCCCGGGCAAGCGCAGCGGATTCATCGCCCAGGAACAGTTCAGTCTGCAGGATATCCTCGGTAATCGTTTCGGGCAGTACTACGAGCATGGCGGCACCAATATCGTCTCGTCCGAACTGGTGGCGAGCGGCGAAACCGGGCACCAGCGCGGCGCACGGAGGAAGGCAAAATGAATGCAGTTCTGAAACAGCTCGGCCTGCAAGCCGTCAATCCGGGTACTTGGCTCGGGTCTGCCGCACTCGAGACGTCGTCGGCGCCGCTCATCGAATCCGTGAATCCTGCCAGTGGAAAAATCATCGCCAGCGTGCGCGGAACGACGGATGCGGAATATGAAAAGATGGTATCCGCGGCACGCGAGGCTTTTCAGCATTGGCGACAGGTGCCCGCGCCGGTGCGCGGAGACGCGATTCGTCGCGTCGGCAATGCACTGCGCGATAACAAGGATGCGCTGGGCAGCCTGGTCACACTGGAAATGGGCAAGATCAAGGCCGAAGGAGACGGCGAAGTGCAGGAGATGATCGATATTGCAGACTTTGCGGTAGGCCAGTCCCGCATGCTTTACGGGTATTCGATGCACTCGGAGCGCCCAAAGCACCGTATGTATGAGCAATGGCATCCGCTCGGCGTGATCGGCACGATCTCGGCGTTCAATTTCCCGGTTGCCGTCTGGTCATGGAATGCGTTCATCGCGGCAATCTGCGGCAACGTCAATATCTGGAAGCCGTCGCCGAAAACGCCCTTGTGTGGCGTGGCCGTGCAAAAAATCTGTAACGAAGCACTGGCCGGCAGAGGTTTGCCGGAAATCTTCTTCCTGTTCAATGACGGGTATAACAAGCTGGCGCAGAAATTTGTCGATGACAGGCGTATCGACCTGGTCTCTTTTACAGGCTCCACACCGGTAGGGCGCAAGGTCGGCGAACGAGTAGCAGCGCGGCTGGGAAGATGCTTGCTGGAACTCGGCGGCAACAATGCCATCATCGTGGACGAATTCGCAAACCTGGACATTGCCGTACCAGGGATTGTGTTCGGTTCGGTCGGAACCGCAGGGCAGCGCTGCACTTCGACACGGCGCGTCATCGTGCACAAATCGCGTTTGACAGAATTGAAGAACCGGCTGGTCAAGGCCTATGGTCAGGTACGTATCGGCGATCCGCTGGACAAGAACACATTGATGGGGCCATTGATCGACGAGGCGGCGGTGCATCGATTCGAGCTGGCGATCAAGGCCGTGAAATCCGCGGGTGGTGAGTTGCTTTGTGGCGGCAAGCGCCTCGACCGAGCGGGCTTTTTTGTCGAACCGGCAATTGCGATTGCAAAGAATGAATACGACATCGTGCAATCTGAAACCTTCGGCCCGATTCTCTACCTGATTCCGTACGTGACACTTGATGAGGCCATTACCGTGCAAAATAGCGTCGCACAGGGACTGTCTTCCGCGATTTTCACCGACAACTTGCAGCATGCCGAGTATTTTCTGTCATACGCCGGTTCCGATTGCGGTATCGCCAATGTCAACATTGGTACCTCGGGAGCGGAGATTGGCGGTGCATTCGGCGGCGAAAAGGAAACCGGCGGCGGGCGCGAAGCGGGATCGGATGCCTGGAAAGCGTACATGCGGCGGCAGACCAATACGATCAACTGGGGATCGGACCTGCCACTGGCTCAAGGCATCAATTTCAAGCTCTAGCAGTACGCCGGTCAGTCCAGCGCCTCGAAACAATTTTCGGTACGATTTTTGGTAACGGCGTTACCGGCAAACACCTGGCCGTTCATCGCGATATACACGCCCGGATCGACCAGCTGTACGGCAG
Organism: Pseudomonadota bacterium; assembly: GCA_020027645.1. Taxonomy (GTDB): domain Bacteria; phylum Pseudomonadota; class Gammaproteobacteria; order Steroidobacterales; family Woeseiaceae; genus JAKEGN01. The sequence continues at coordinate 22,398 of JAHKKM010000015.1, read as the reverse complement.
CGACAGCCATGCCGATATTGAAGACGGCGTCGGTACTGCGGAAGCGTGCCGGACTCAATGCCCCCGTCAATACTATTCGTTTACCTGGCAATCCCTGCAAGGCCGCGGCCGTATCCGTCATTGTGTCGGTGCCGTGGGTAATGACGTACAGGGTCGCGTCGTCGTTTTCCAGGAAGCGCCGCAGTTCATCCCGGTCTTCGGCCGTCATATCCAGGCTGTCTTTCTGGAACAGCGCAATCACATCGTAGTCGAATGTGGCCAGGCCTTCGGCAAGTATGTGGCGGAGCTGCGAATCACCGACCTCAAACTGGCTCATGGCGTCGAAATAGATCTTGTCGATCGTGCCGCCGGTTGTCACAAATCGGATAAACATCGGGTTCCTGAACGAAAACGACGCCTTTGACGTCAACCTAGGATGCCATCGCGCGACGCCCGATGCCATGTCACCCTGCCCCGCCCGCCTGCTATCATGCGCTCATGATCCCGTCTCCTGGCATCGCCATCCGCCGTCTCGTCGTTGCCGTGGCCGTGTTGCTGAGCACGCCTGGCGCGCTTGCTTCGGAGCTTGCAATACGACTGGAAATCGACGGCGCCATTGGTGTGGCAACCGCCGAATACGTGATTGGCGGCCTGCAACAGGCTGAGGAAAGAGGCGCCTCGCTGGTCATCATTCAAATGGATACGCCGGGAGGCCTGGTCGAACCCATGCGCGACATCGTGCAGGCGATACTTGCATCGCCTGTGCCCGTGGTTACCTATGTGGCACCGGGTGGTGCGCGAGCGGACAGTGCCGGTACCTATATTCTGCTGGCCAGCCACATCGCGGCCATGGCACCGACCACCCACCTGGGAGCAGCAACTCCGGTAGCTTTGGGCGGCGGCGACCGTCCCGATCCGCCGACGCCGCTCAATCGTGGCGAGCCGCCGGCGGAGGAGTCCAATAAGTCCGCGGACGACGACGCCGCGGACAAGGCGCCAGATTCTGAAGGTGCAATGGAGCGGAAAGTATTGAACGACGCCATTGCGTATATCCGTGGTCTCGCGGAGGCACATGGTCGGAACGCGGACTGGGCGGAAGATGCAGTAGTCAATGCGGCGACGCTGACGGCCACCGAAGCACTGGAGCAGAATGTCATCGACCTTGTTGCCGACAACGAAAATGAACTGCTGCAGGCGATCCACGGACGCGAGGTACTGATCAATCACCAGGCGACAGCGCTGAAGACAGACGACATCAGCATCGAGGCGATCGAACCTGGCTGGCGTCTGAAGATACTGAGCGCCATCGCAAGCCCGGAAATTGCCTTGCTGCTGATGCTGGTCGGTATTTACGGCCTGGTATTCGAGGGCTGGAATCCCGGTGCCGTCCTCCCGGGTGTTGTCGGTGTCATCTGCCTGCTGCTTGCGGCGTATGCATTGCAGGTCTTGCCGGTTAACTACGCTGGCCTGGCACTGATCCTGGTGGGCCTCGCCATGATCATCGCCGAAGCGTTCATGCCCAGTTTCGGCGCGCTCGGGCTCGGCGGAATTATCGCGTTCATCTTCGGCGCGATCATGATGTTCGACAGCGGCATTCCAGGGTTCGGTATTTCGATCGCATTTGTGACCGTGCTGGCCGCGATCTTTGGCGGCCTGTTGTTATGGATGGTCACCTACATCGTGAAGCTGAGGAACCGGGGCGCCGTCAGCGGACGCGGTTCGATCGTCGGCGGAATCGGCCAGGCGATGCATGCGTTCACCGGCGATGGCAAAGTGTGGCTCGAAGGCGAGGCGTGGCAGGCAATCAGCAAACGACCGCTCTTGAAGGGACAGGACGTTGTAGTTCGTGACCTCGAGGGACTGGTATTGCATGTCGAGCCGGTTACCGACGTCAGCACTTCCGCGATGCAAACAGAATAATCAGCCAGAACCAAGAGTATCTACAGAGGAACTCCCATGTCAGTTGCTTACCTAGGCTTTGTCGTCGCCATCCTCATGGTGCTTTTTTATAACACCGTCAAGGTGCTCAAAGAGTACGAGCGTGGCGTTGTGTTCTTCCTTGGCCGCTTCCAGAAAGTGAAGGGACCCGGTCTGATTCTGCTGTTCCCGATCATCCAGGTGATGACCAAAGTCGATCTGCGAGTCATCGTTATGGACGTACCAACGCAGGATGTCATCTCACGTGACAACGTATCGGTGAAAGTCAATGCGGTTATCTATTTTCGCATCGTCGACCCGGAGAAAGCGGTCATTCGTGTGGCCAACGTCTTCGAAGCGACGAGTCAGTTGTCGCAAACAACCCTGCGTTCGGTGCTCGGCCAGCACGAGCTCGACGACATGCTGGCGGAACGTGAAAAATTGAATGCGGATATCCAGGCCATTCTGGACCAGCGCACCGACAACTGGGGCATCAAGGTGGCGAACGTCGAGATCAAGCACGTCGACCTTGATGAAAGCATGATACGGGCGATCGCCCAGCAGGCTGAGGCCGAACGAGCGAGACGCGCGAAGATTATCAATGCCGAAGGCGAGAAGCAGGCCGCCACCATGCTTGCAGAGGCGGCTCAAATACTGGCCTCGCAAGGGCAGGCCCTGCAGCTGCGTTACCTGCAAACACTGAAGGAAATCTCCAGCGAAAAAACCAACACCATCGTCTTTCCACTGCCACTGGATTTGATCCGGCCGCTGATGAAGTTTGCCGATCCTGGGAAGAGCGACAGCTGACGGACTCCCGTGGGTAGTTGAACCGGAGTTAGTGCGGTTTCACGGTCGCGTGGCTACCGGGGCCGATGCTGACGCTGATTTCGGTACCGCCCAGCGCCGAACGGCCGATTTTTACGTTTCCCTTGTAGGACGCGACGATCTCCTTGACCACGGCCAGGCCGATTCCATGGCCTGGTGCGGATTCATCGAGCCGCACACCCCGGCGCATGAGTTGCGACGCCGCTTCCTCCGGAATGCCGGGCCCGTCGTCCGATACTGTCATGTAGAGGCTTCCCGCCGGATCGGCCCCGCGAATTTTCAGCTGCACGATCTTGCGACACCATTTGCAGGCGTTGTCCAATAGGTTGCCGGCGATTTCCATGAAGTCGCCCATGTCACCCCGAAACCGCACTTCAGGCCCGATGTCCAGCCGGATGTCCGGCTGCTTGTCGCGATATACCTTGCGCAGTCCGTCAACGAGTCGCCCCAGCTCGGCGTCCACCGTTACCGGCGCAATCCCCAGCGTGTCGCTGACGTACGTGGCCGGTTTTCGCAGCTGGTAACGCACGATGTCGTTCATGCGCTGGACCTGTTCCTCGATTTTTGCATTGCCGTCATTCCTTGGCTGCTCCGAAACAACGCTGAGAATCGCTGCCAGGGGCGTTTTCAGGCTGTGCGCGAGATTGTCCAGGGTGTTGCGATAGCGCTCGGAGCGCGCCCTTTCCGAACCGATCAGCAAATTCAGGTTACGCGCAACGCCCTGCAACTCGGCTGGAAATATATCGGACAGCGTGCCACGCTTGCCCTCCTCGACTTCGCTGATTTCTTTTTCAATCTGGCGCAGCGGCCGCAGCAGTCCGCGCATTACGAGCGAAATCGAAAACAGCATGATCATCGCGACCGCGGCGAACCAGCCGAACAGCTGGCCGCGGAAACGCGCCAGTTGTGCATTGAACGAATCGAGGCTTTCGGCGACGCTGAAGGTATAGGGCTTCAGCTGCCCGTTTGCCAGTTCCCATTCGACAGACAGGCTGAGCGCCATCAACGGTGTGCCGTCATCGAGCGCCAGGCGGGAAAATCGGTGCTGTCCCGAAGCGGGACGCTCGCCATACGGCAGATTCAGCCCCAGGGCAGACTGGGATTTCCACACCGGCTCGCCGCTGTCGTCCCGCAACTCACCGTAGAGTCCTGAGTCAACACTGGAAAAACGCGGTTCCGGCAGGTCGGGCGGAATTTGCAGTTCGCCGTAAATGTCCGGCTCTGCGGCGGCCAGCAGCGACATCAGCTGACCGTCGAGAATGTCCTGTTGCGCTTGCTCGCCAGCCTTGCGAAAGGCGATATCCAGTACAACGATCGTAACACTGAAGAAAAACAACAGGAGCAGGCTGACTGAAATCAGCAGGCGAGTACTGAGCGACGACATGCGCCGGTGTTACTCCCGGTGATTTCGTTCGAGCGAGAAGCGGTAGCCGCGGCCGCGCAGGGTCTCGATAGGCTTCAAGGTATTGTCAGGATCGATCTTCTTGCGCAGTCTTCCGATGAAAACTTCGATAACGTTGCTGTCACGTTCGAAATCCTGGTCATACAGCCGATCGGTCAGGTCAGACTTCGATATGACCTGCCCGGCACGAATCATCAGATGCTCGATGATGCGGTATTCGTAACTGGTCAATTCGACGGATGAGCCGTTGACCTTGAGTTCCTGACGCGACGTGTCCAACGCAACCGGACCGGCCTGCAGTACCGAGGATGCCCAACCGCCACTACGCCGCAACAGCGCGTTGACCCGCGCCGAAACCTCCTCGATATGGAAGGGTTTCACGACGTAATCGTCGGCGCCGGCACTAAGGCCATCGACCTTGTCCTGCCAGCGGTCGCGGGCCGTCAAAATAAGTATCGGGTAGGTCTTTCCCTTGCTCCGCAGCTCCCTGATGACATCGATCCCCGACATCTGCGGCAGGCCCAGGTCGACAATCGCGAGGTCGATCGGGTATTCAAGTCCGAAGTAAAGGCCTTCCTTGCCGTCGCCGGCCTGCTCTATGGCAAATCCGGCCGCTTCGAGTTGTGCGCAAAGTGACTCGCGCAGCGTCAGATCGTCTTCTATTACAAGGAGGCGCATTTGCGGGAATCGTGTCTAGCCCTTGCTCAGCACACGGCCTGGTACCGTGACCGTCTTGACCTTGCCATCGTCGAGCAGGACCTTGATGTAATGGATCTCACGATTGCCACTGACCTTGGTCTCGGCACTGACAATCCGGCCGTTGTATTGCCGGCGAACCTGTTCCACCGCCTGGTCTAGGGTCATGCCGCCGCCCTGTGCGAGCATACGCGCGAGCACGTGGCCGTCATTTCGCAACGGCGCAGATTCTGCGCTGATCGCCGGGGCGACACACAGCATCAGGCTGATAAGCAACGATGCGATTGGAAATCTCATTCGGGTGGCTTCAGTCCGGATCGTCTAAAAGTGAAGTTTGGTGCGTCGACGGACCGATTGCAACGAAGCTTGTCACAAGCGGTCCGCCGGACACCCTGTTTGCTCACGCTGCCGGCTGCACGTCAACCCGTATGCGCAGGCGTTTGCCCGGGTCGTAAGGCATGTCGGTCGCGTATCTTCGCCCATTGTAGGTGTAGATCACGCGATAGCCGTCTATGCGTTGTTCCTCACGCGACTGGTAGCGGGTCTCACAGCGGCGCACCGGTCGCGAATACTCCACCGGCCGGTAGTTTGCGTTGGCCCTTACTGCCGCGTTATTGCCGATCGCGGCACCCAGTATGCTGCCGACGGCGGTGGCTGCGTCATTACCGCGGCCACTGCCAAACTGGTGTCCGACGACACCACCGACGATTGCACCAAAAAGAGTGCTGCCGCCGATACCGGCCGGACGGCGATCGACAGTGTAGTACTCGACGTCGTCCCAGCATTCGTTGACCGGTGTGGTCACCGTCACGTAGCGATAGTTGGGCTCGGCACTCAATACGCGTGCGTAGTCGTAAACGCCCGCGGATCGGCCGTTGCTGTGCCCGTTACCGGATGCATTAGCCGGTATGGCGCTGGCCATCGATAAAAGGATGGCGGCTGATACGGTCAATTTCCAGGGCTTGATGTTCATGCTCGTTCTCCCTTCCAGTCCACCGGCCCGGATCCAGCTCCGAGCCTGGGACCAAGAATAGGACCCGCGCAATGAACCTTGGCTGAACGATTGGCCTGTGTTTTCGCTGCGAAACTGAACGCCGGATGAACCGCCCGGGACTAACCGTCGGTAGTCTCTTTGGCGCGCTGCCAGTGGCGTTCCATAGCCTCGAGATCGAGCTCCGACAGCTGTTCCCCGGACGCCGCAACGAGCCGCTCCATGTGCCGGAACCGGCGCTCGAACTTGCGGTTCGCATTGCGCAACGCCTGTTCTGCGTCGACGTCCAGGTGCCTTGCAAGATTGACCAGAGAGAACAGCAGGTCGCCGAATTCCTCGGCGATACGCGCCGCGCCACCGTCGGTCTCGGCTTGCCGCAATTCCGCCATTTCCTCGTCTATCTTCGCCCGCACGCCAAGGCTGTCCGGCCAGTCGAAACCGATTCTTGCGGCTCGTTTGCCGAGTTTCTGTGCACGCTTCAGTGCCGGCAACGCCTGCGCCACGCCGTCCAGCGCACTGACCGTTGTCGATCCTGCGCCAGCCTGCCGCTCCCGGGCCTTGATGCTTTCCCAACCGGCCTCGTCCATGCCTGTCCGGCGCTGCTGCTCATCGCCAAAGACGTGCGGATGCCGTCGCCGCATTTTGTCGACGATTGCCGCCGCCACAGCCTCGAAATCGAATGCGGCCCGTTCCTCGGCCATCCGGGCATGAAACACCACCTGGAACAGCAAGTCGCCCAGTTCATCCTTGAGTCCGGCAAGGTCGCCCCGCGCAATGGCATCGGCAACCTCGTAGGCTTCCTCAATGGTGTAGGGCGCAATGCTCGCGAAGTCCTGCTGCAGATCCCAGGGACAGCCGTCTTGCGGATGCCGCAGGGTTGACATTATTTCAAGTAATTTCTCAATACTAGACATTAATAACTGTTTTCATTGAGTAAGTTTTTCAAGAAACCTGACCAGGATATTCGCAGTAGCGCCCCAGACTCTGCGCTCAGCGTAGTGGAATTCGGCGACCGGCATGCGGAACCCGTCGAGTTCGCGCTCGGTCATTTGCACATTGCCTGCCTGCAACAGGAAGTCGAGTGGTACCTCAAATACCTGCTCGACCTCGGACCTGTCGATTTTCAGGCGAAAGCCGCCGGCAACGAAGCCGATTACCGGCGTAACGACATAACCTGAAACCGTTGGCGCCGTCTCGAGGTAACCGGCGACATCGACCAGATGCGGTTCAATGCCTATCTCCTCCCAGGTTTCCCGCAGCGCGGTCGCCCGTACATCGGCGTCCCCGGCTTCCATCCGTCCGCCGGGAAAGCTGACCTGCCCGGCGTGTTGGGACAGGCCCGCGGCGCGCTGGGTCAACAAGATCGACATCGCGTCATCCCGGACGATGATTGGAACGAGCACGCCAGCCGGCTGCAGTTGGCTGGCGTACTTCTCCAACAGTGCCTTCGGCCATCGCTTAAGTGCCACTTGCAAATCGAAATGCAAGGGATCTGCAGGCAGCCTCGTACCGGCCAGCCGTCGGCGTATGTGCGCCTCGGACACCGGATTGTTTTTGGTTGCGGGCACCTTGCTTCCAGTCAGTGCTGGATTCCGCCCTTGGTCAGCGCTGCCGGATCCAGCAGCCGGTCGAGTTCCTTGTCGCTGAGATCGGTCATCTCCTTGGCCACGTCCTTGACCGGCCGCCCTTTCTTGTAAGCCACCTTAGCGACCGCGGCACCTTTTTCGTAGCCGATCACCGGATTCAGCGCGGTGACCAGGATCGGATTGCGGTCGAGTGCGCGATTGATGTTGTCGGCATTGACCACGAACCCGGCGATCGCTTTATCTGCCAGGCAGCGGCAGGCATTACTCAGGATTTCTATGCTTTGAAGGAGGTTATGGGCTACCAGGGGCAGCATCACATTGAGCTGGAAATTGCCGCTTTGTCCAGCCAGGGTGATGGTCGCGTCATTACCAATGACCTGCGCACAGACCATCGCGACCGCCTCCGGAATGACCGGATTTACCTTGCCCGGCATGATGCTGGAACCCGGCTGTAGCGCTGGCAATTCGATCTCGCCGAGGCCGGCCAGTGGCCCGGAATTCATCCAGCGCAAGTCATTAGCAATCTTGGTCAGGCTGACCGCGAGAACCTTCAGTTGGCCGGATGCTTCGACCGCGGCGTCCTGGCTGCTGAGACTTTCGAATAGAGATGAGGCCTGAGTGAATTCGACGCCGGTGCGCTCACCAAGCAGGGTCGCAACCTTGCGGCCAAACTTCGGATGCGCGTTGATTCCCGTACCGACCGCTGTACCACCCTGGGCAAGCGCGGCCAGCCGCCGCAGAGTTTCGCCGAGCCGCTCGTTCGCATGCTCGATCTGCGATCGCCAGCCATCGAGTTCCTGGCCAAGCGTCACCGGCATCGCATCCATCAGGTGTGTTCGCCCGGTTTTCACCACCGTCCGGGTCTCGTCTGCCTTTTTCTCCAGGGTTTCCGCCAGATGCTTCAGTGCAGGTAGCAGCTCGTTGTGGATCGCAAGCGACGCACTGACATGCACGCAGGTGGGAATCACATCATTGCTGCTCTGGCACATGTTGACGTCATCGTTCGGGTGCACTTCGCTGCCGAGAATACCGCTGGCCAGATTCGCGATCACCTCGTTCGCATTCATGTTGGAGCTGGTGCCAGACCCGGTCTGAAACACATCGATCGGAAATTGCCGGTCGTGGACGCCGTCAGCTACCGCAAGCGAAGCTTTCTGAATTGCCACGGCACGCTCGGTTTTCAGCAGGCCTAGTTCTGCGTTCGCGCCGGCGGCCGCCCACTTGACGAGCCCCAGGGCTGCGATAAACCGACGTGGCATCGCTAGTCCGCTAATTGGGAAATTGTCGACCGCACGTTGTGTCTGGGCGCCCCACAGCGCATCGGCGGGAACCTCAAGTTCACCCATGCTGTCATGTACTTTGCGGCTGGACTTGTCACTCATATCTTGCTGGTCTCCCTGCGGGCCAATGAACGGGCCTGTAGTGTATGATTCGCGCTTTGCGCGGCGTAGTCTACTCAATCGACATGGATCTCACGAGACTCAAGGCACTCTCTCCGGCAGACGGTCGTTACGCCGACAAGGTACAGTCACTTCGCAGCATCTTCAGCGAATTTGGCCTGATCCGATTCCGGGTGTTGATCGAGGTTCGCTGGCTGCAGTGGCTCTCGGACGAAGCGGCGGTGGCCGAGCTTGCGCCGCTCTCCCCGGTCATGAAAGACATGCTCAACCATGTAGTCGACGACTTCTCCACAGAAGACGCAGTCCGAGTCAAGAAAATCGAAGCGACCACCAACCACGACGTCAAGGCAGTCGAGTATTTTGTGCGTGAACGCATCGGAACGGGCAAAGATACGCGCAACCTCGCGGACTTCATTCATTTCGCATGCACGTCTGAGGACATCAATAATCTTGCCTACGCACTCATGTTGCGGACGGCTCGCGACGAATTGCTGGTTCCCAGGATGAAGGAACTGATTGCCCGATTGAGAACCCTTGCCAACGACCATGCCGGGACGGCAATGATGTCGCGAACGCATGGCCAGGCCGCCAGCCCTACTACGGTCGGCAAGGAGTTCGCCAATACGGTGCATAGGCTAAGCCGCACGCAGGAACAATTCTCAGCCGTTCGCGTACTTGGCAAATTCAATGGTGCGGTCGGCAACTTCAATGCGCATCTTGCTGCCTACCCGGATGCCGATTGGCCGTCCATCACCACTGCATTCGTCGAATCGCTCGGGCTGGAATGCAACCTGCACACCACGCAGATAGAGCCGCACGACTGGACTGCTGAATATTGCCACGCCCTGATACGGTGCAATACCGTTATGATCGACCTGTGTCGCGATGTCTGGGGATATGTATCGCTGGGATATTTCAGCCAGCGAGTATTGAGGGACGAAGTCGGATCCTCGACTATGCCGCATAAGGTCAACCCGATCGATTTCGAAAATGCCGAAGGCAACCTCGGCATGGCGAATGCTCTTCTCGATCATTTCGCCCTGAAACTGCCGATATCGCGGTGGCAACGCGATCTGACGGATTCCACAGTGCAACGAAACTTCGGCTTGGCCGCGGCTTACGTGCTTATCGCAATGCAGTCGATCCTGACAGGGCTCAACAAGCTTCAGGTTAATTCTAATGCGATTCAGAAGGACCTCGATGCAAGCTGGGAGGTGCTGGCCGAGGCGATTCAGACAGTCATGCGTCGCTATGGCATTGCCGAGCCCTACGAACAGCTGAAGGCGCTGACTCGGGGGACGACGGTGACCCGGGAGCTGTTGCATGAATTCATAGAAAATCTCGAAGTGCCAGACGAGGCAAAGGCCCGGCTGCTTGCGCTTACGCCATCTACTTACACCGGCCTCGCATCGAGTCTCGCCAGGCGCAATTCCTGAGCGGCAGGACGAATTCCGTTTTGAGATTTCCCGCAACACTCGATCCGGCCCGGTTCCTGGCCGGATACTGGCAAAAAGCACCTTTGTTTTTCCCCTCCGGTATCGACGCGCTCACTCCTGTACTGATTCCGGATGAACTGGCCTGGCTGGCAACCCTGCCTGACGTGGAGTCACGGCTGATCTACACGCATGACGATGGCGGAATTTGTCGTTATCGCGTCGAACATGGGCCTTTCGACGACACGACTCTGATGCAATTACCGGACAGCAATTGGACGCTGCTGGTACAGGACGTGGAAAAGCACCTTCCGGATTTTCGTGCGCTGTTCGCACAGGTACCATTTATTCCGGATTGGCGTATCGACGACCTGATGGTGAGCTTCGCGGCCCCTGGCGGCAGCGTCGGGCCGCATCGCGACCACTACGATGTTTTTCTCTGCCAGGGCGAAGGCAAACGCGAATGGCGAATTACTGCGGCAGACAAGGTCGAGGCGTCGGTTGCCAGCGCCGAATTGTCGTTGTTGCAGCCTTTCGACGCGCAACAGGAGTACCTTGCGGAGGACGGGGATGTGTTGTACCTGCCACCTGGAGTGCCGCACTGGGGTATAGCGCAGGACCGCTGCATGACCTATTCCATCGGCATGCGGGCTCCGCAGTTATCGGAATTCACCACGACATTGGATCGATTGTTTCCCGGTCGGCGGCGGGCCGCTGTGTCAAAGCAGGATCTTGCAACTTTCTATCAGGACCCGGACCTCTCGCTGGATGAAGCCTTGTCAGGATTGATCAGCGAACGTGCATTGCAAAGGGCGCAAGCCTGCTTTCGGCTCGCTGCCTGCCCGGAGCCGGACAAACTTGCAATAACTTTTGGCTCGCTTGTTACCGACCCGAAAGCATGGCTGGCGCCCGACCGAATGACGATCAAAGCGGCGAGAACGGCGCTTGCCGAAATAAGGCAACAAAATGCCTTATCGCTGCACGGGATGGCGCGCGTGGCCTACACCGTGGGCGGATCCGGTAGTGGAGGTGCAATGAGGGTGTTCGCCAACGGTTTCCAGCGGGAAACTGATCCTGCTTTGGCAGGGTCCGTGGCCGAACTGTGCCGCCAGCGGAAGCTGCACAGCGGCGATTTCGACCACTGGTACAAAGAGGCCCGATCGCGTGAACTGCTTGAATGGCTCCTGAGCTGTGGTGTTTTTGACCTTGGTGATGAATGAGAACGGTTCTCAGGCTCGTCATTTGTCGGCAAAACGTGACGCAGTTGGCACCGTCGAAGATTGACCGGCCGGTAACATGTCCAGACTCGCGGCGTCTGCGGGAAACCGCGGTTCTGATCTGGAGACGCGGCGGTCGGCAGGCACCTGCCCGTACTTCCTGGAAAACAAACTCGGACAAAAATGGAACAAGCTCGGGAAAAAGGTCGGCGCTGGGTCATCTCGTCACAAGAGGAAGCGCGTCGTGCGGTCATCGATGTCGCCAGTGTAGCGACGCGCAGGATCTCCATCTATTCGCACGACCTCGATCCGGGAATCTACGATGATCCGGATTTTCTGGAAATCGTCAAACACCTGGTGCTGTCACAAACCTATGCACGAATTCGGGTGCTGATAGCGGACCCGACACGTGCCATCAAGAATGGCAACGCGTTTGTACATCTCGGGCGGCGTCTGAACACCTACATCGAATTTCGCCATGTTCGCAAAGACCTGCGGACGCATGCAGAGTCGTTTTGCATTGCTGACGAAACAGCCCTTGTCTACCGGCTCCAGGCCAGCCGCTGGGAAGGGATTGCCGATACCTTTGAGCCCGCGGTCGCCCGGCTGTATGCAAAGATGTTCGACGAAATCTGGCTGGCCAGCGAAGTCGAAATCGAATTCCGCCAGCTTGGCATCTGATACCAGACTCCGCATCAGCCTATACCAGTGTTACCCACCGACCTCACCGTATGTGCCGTCGTCGAACGGAACGAGAAGTTCCTGATTGTCGAGGAACGTTCGTCAGGCGTTGTGGTCATCACTCAGCCAGGCGGTCATATTGAGAGCGGTGAATCGCCCGAGGACGCTGTCGTCCGCGAGGTCACGGAGGAAGCTGGTTGCCTGATCAATGTCAGCGGATTGCTGGGTGTCTACCTGTGGATACATCCACAAACTCGCCAGCAATTTCTGCGCATCGTGTACACCGCGGACCTCGTTACTGAAAATCAGAGGCAGAAGCTCGACAACGGAATTCATGCCGTGCACTGGTACTCGATTGCCGACATCAAGCACCGAAAACGCGATTGCCGCTCACCGGTCGTGCTCAGATGCATCGATGACTACTTGGCCGGCAAACGCCAGCCATCCACGCTGCTGGCCGGAATGATGCCAGTGCAAAAGAACGTAGGTGCCGTGCTCGCCCACGCCTGCCTGGTCTGACAGCAAGGTCGTACCGCCCCACCCCGCTTCCTGTAATCGGTGATAAAATCACCGACCCATGGTCGAAAACAAAAACAAATTAGCCGGCCAGAGAGTCGTGATCGGACTGTCAGGCGGAGTTGATTCCGCCGTTGCCGCATTGCTGTTGAAACAGCAGGGTGCGGACGTACAGGCCCTGCATATGACCAACTGGGATGACGATGACGGTCACTGTACTGCGGCGCAGGATTTGCAGGATGCGCGTCGAATCTGTGAACAGATCGGCGTGCCTTTGCACCACGTCAATTTCGCGAAGGAATACCGGCAAAACGTATTCGAGCACTTCCTGAACGAATACCGGAACGGGCGCACACCGAATCCGGACGTGTTGTGCAATCGGGAAATCAAATTCGGTGAGTTTCGACGCTATGCCAAACGACTGGGGGCCGCATTGCTCGCTACCGGGCACTATGCGCGCGTTCGCATCGTCGATGGCCGCGCGCAGCTTTTGAAAGCTGTCGATCTGGCCAAGGATCAAAGCTATTTCCTGCACGCAGTGAGCGAAGAGGCGCTCAGGGAGACGCTTTTCCCGTTGGGCGAGCTGCGGAAAACAGAAGTTCGGGACATTGCACGGGAATTCTGTCTGCACGTCAGCGAAAAGAAAGACAGTACTGGTATCTGTTTTATCGGTGAACGGCCCTTCCGGGAATTTCTCGGCAATTTCCTGCCAGCCAATCCGGGGCCGATACGCAGTGTGGATGGAACCACGCTGGGACAGCATAACGGACTCATGTTCTACACTATCGGCCAGCGCCAGGGCCTCGGTGTGGGTGGCCGGCGCGACGCCGCGGAGGCCCCGTGGTTTGTTGCCGGCAAGGATCTGAAGACCAACGCGCTGATTGTTGTACAGGGTGAGGACGAATTGTTGTATTCCGATCATTTGCTTGCCGGACCGGTGCACTGGATCGGTGAGGAGCCCGAGCTACTGATGCGCAAAGGCGCAATGCCTTGCAGTGCGAAAGTTCGCTACCGCCAGGCGGATCAGGCTTGCCTGATCCGCCGTGCTGCGGGCAACAACATTGAGGTCATGTTTGAACAGAGACAGCGCGCGGTTGCACCAGGACAGTATGCGGTCTTCTACTCTGGCGAGCGCTGCCTTGGAGGCGCGCCTGTCGAGCGCCTGATGCCCAGCGCCGATGCGCTGCGAGCGGCCGTGTAACCGGTTATAATGCCGCCCCGAGCGGGGCTGGCCCCGCGCTAGCGTTACCAGAAATAACCCCCGGAGATTACGATATGACGGACAGCTTCGGCGCTCGTTCAACGCTTGAGGTTGACGGTAAGCAGTTTGAAATTTTCAGGCTTAAGGCTGTGAAGGAAGGTCATGCGAACCGCCTGCCTTTTTCGCTGAAGATTCTGCTGGAAAATCTGTTGCGGCACGAAGACGGCCGAGATGTGACACGTGACAACATTTTGGCACTGGCGAACTGGGATCCGAAGGCCGAGCCGAGCACCGAGATTTCGTTCACCCCTGCTCGTGTCATTCTCCAGGATTTCACCGGTGTGCCCGCGGTTGTCGACCTCGCCGCCATGCGCGATGCCGTTGTCAAGCTCGGCGGCTCGGCCGACAGCATCAATCCCCTGTCGCCAGCTGAACTCGTGATCGATCACTCTGTGCAGGTCGACAACTACGGCACGGCGAAAGCCCTCGATCTGAACAACAAAATCGAGTTCAACCGCAACCGGGAACGTTATTCCTTCCTGCGCTGGGGCCAGGGTGCTTTCGAGAACTTCCGTGTGGTTCCGCCCAATACCGGCATCGTGCACCAGGTCAATCTCGAGTACCTGAGCAGAGTCGTATTCGATACCACAAAGGATGGCGTACGCCGCGCGTACCCGGACACCGTCGTGGGCACGGACTCGCATACGACCATGATCAATGGCCTTGGCGTGCTCGGTTGGGGTGTCGGTGGAATCGAGGCCGAAGCGGCAATGCTGGGGCAACCGATCACCATGCTGATTCCACAGGTGGTTGGCTTCAAGCTGACCGGGCAGCTGACCGAAGGTACTACAGCGACCGATCTGGTGCTGACAGTTACGCAGATGCTGCGAGCCAAGGGTGTCGTAGGCAAGTTCGTCGAGTTTTACGGCGATGGCCTGACGCAGCTTCCGCTGGCCGATCGAGCAACCATCGGCAACATGTCGCCGGAATTTGGCAGCACCTGCGCGATCTTTCCGATCGATGCGGAAACCTTGCGCTACCTTGAATTGTCCGGCCGCGACCCGGCGCACATACGTCTGATCGAGGCGTATGCCAGGGAACAAGGCTTGTGGCGTCGTGACGGTCAAGCGGACGCGCTTTACAGCGATACACTTGAGCTCGACCTTGCAAGCGTCGAACCCAGCCTGGCCGGACCGAAGAGACCGCAGGACCGGATCGCGCTTCGCGGTGCGGACGCGGTCTTTCGCAAGCACCTGGAGAATGCAGTTTCCGGTCGCAAGTCCGGCGGATCGGCCACAGTAACGCTCGATGGCACCAAGGCAGAGATTCGCGACGGTTCGATCCTGATTGCCGCGATCACAAGTTGCACAAACACTTCCAATCCGGCGGTGATGGTTGCGGCGGGCCTTTTGGCGCGCAATGCCAGGGCCAAAGGTCTGAAATCGAAACCCTGGGTCAAGACCAGTCTCGCGCCGGGATCCAAGGTCGTTACAGACTATCTGCAGAAGGCCAAACTTTTGGATGACCTCGACGCGCTGGGCTTTTACACGGTGGGCTACGGCTGCACGACCTGTATCGGGAACTCCGGCCCATTGCGCCCGGAAATTGCTGCCGCCGTTCAGCAAGCGGGCATCATCGGTTGCAGCATCCTGTCCGGTAATCGAAATTTCGAGGGCCGCATTCATCCGCAGGTGCAGATGAATTTTCTTGCGTCGCCGCCGCTGGTCGTCGCCTATGCGCTGGCCGGCACGATGGACATCAATCTTTACAAAGATCCGCTCGGCAAGGACAAGGCCGGAAAGCCCGTGTACCTCAAAGATGTCTGGCCCGGTCAGAAGGAGATTCAGGACGTCATCGCGCGCAGTATCAATTCCGGCATGTTCAAATCGAGTTATGCCGCTGTCTTTGACGGCGACAAGAACTGGAACAGTCTCGACGTGCCGAAAGGCGAGATCTATACCTGGGACGAGGAATCGACCTACGTAAAGAACCCGCCCTATTTCGAGGGCATGACTCTCGCCACCAGGCCGGTTGAAGATATCCACGGCGCCAGGGTTCTGGCGGTGCTTGGCGATTCGGTAACAACAGATCATATTTCGCCGGCCGGCAACATAGCAGCGGACAGCCCGGCGGCAAAGTACCTGCAGGGTCAGGGCGTGAAGCCGGTTGACTTCAACTCCTACGGTTCGCGCCGTGGCAACCATGAAGTCATGATGCGCGGGACCTTCGCAAACACCCGTCTGCGGAACCGGCTTGCGACGGGCACCGAAGGCGGTTGGACCCGGCATCAGCCCAGTGACGAATTGATGTCGATCTACGATGCTTCGCTGAAATACCAGCAGGCCGGAACACCGCTGGTAATTCTTGCCGGCAGCGAATACGGCGCCGGATCGTCCCGCGACTGGGCTGCAAAAGGAACTGTGTTGCTCGGCGTCAAGGCTGTCATCGCCAGGAGTTTCGAACGCATACATCGCTCCAATCTCATAGGCATGGGTGTGCTGCCACTGCAATTCCGCGACGGCGACAGTGCCGAGTCGCTCGGACTGACCGGCAGGGAATTATTCGATATCCGGGGCCAGTCCGATCCGGGCGCCAAGGTGGTGAAAGTCACCGTAACACCTGACAAGGGCAAACCGCGCAGCTTCGAAGCCATCGTTCGCATCGACACGCCAAAAGAGCGGGACTACTACGAACACGGCGGTATCTTGCACTACGTACTACGCCAGCTTGCTACTGCAAGGAAAGCTGCCTGATGACGACCGGCTTCATGCAAAAAATGAGTCCTGCCGGCTGGCGGAGGTCAAGGCACGCCGTTTTGTACGCAGTCGCCGTAATTATCGTCCTGCAATTGGGTCTTGGCTGGTATTGGTCACGAGAACCGGAGATCTTCTGGGTAGCCGAGAATGTCGACGGCGAACGGACGGTGGTGGGATATCCGACCACCGATACCCTGATACGGGTCGCTGAGCATATGCTGGATAAGCCCGGCGGCTACCTGACCAATGACGTAACGCCACCCAGTGTGTTCCTCGACAACATGCCGAACTGGGAGTTCGGCGTGCTTCAGCAGGTCCGGGACCTTGCGCGGGTCGTTCGCAATGATCACAGCCGTAGCCAGTCGCAATCGCGGGAAGACCCGGATATCGCATCGGCAGAGCCGCGGTTCTTCATTGACAACGACTCCTGGGCATTCCCGCGTACCGAGTCCGAATACCGGGGCGCAATCGATGGATTTCGCCGCTATCGTGACCGCTTGTCCGGGATCGGTGAGCCGGATGCGCAGTTCTATGCACGCGCAGACAATCTTCGGGAGTGGCTCGCCCAGGTCGAGAAACGGCTTGGCAGCCTCAGCCGGCGACTGGGCGACAGCGTTGCGACCACGGTGATCAATACCGACCTAGCCGGCGACCCTTCGGCAACGGCCAGCACCACATTGCAGGATAATGTGCAGGTTGGGACTTCATGGTTCGAAATCGACGATGTCTTCTACGAGGCACGCGGCACTTCCTTTGCGCTGGTACACTTTTTCCGTGCCGCCGAATTCGACTTCGCCCAGGTGCTCGAGGACAAGAACGCGCGTGCCAGCGTGCGACAGATTATTCGCGAACTGGAGGCCAGCCTTCAGCCCTTGCGCTCTCCGATGGTGTTGAATGGCGGTGGATTCGGGCTCACGGCCAATCACTCGTTGGTCATGGCCAACTACATGGCGCGTGCCAATGCTGCTGTCATCAATCTCCGGGAGTTGCTCGACCAGGGGTAATAAAGCGCATGAGGTAAGGTATCTAAGTACCTGTTATAAATCAGTAAATTCCTACCCAACCCGGCACTTCCTGCCAGCATTCGCCGAGCTCCCGATCCAGCTGGCGATAGTCCGGTTCGAACTGGCCCACCAGCTTCCAGAAACGCTTCGAATGATTCATGTGACGGCCATGGCATAACTCGTGAAGCATCAGATAGCGCACCACGGCAGGGCGCAGGAACAACAGGCAAAGATTCAGGCTGATGGTGCCGCTCGAGCTGTGACTTCCCCAGCAAGTCCGCTGCGCACGGATATGCATGGTCTCGAAAGTGTTGCCGGTCAAACGCGATAAGGCGAGCAATTGCGCGGCAAACTCCTGCCGCGCCACTTCGGCAAGCCAGCGCTTGATCGCAGCAATACACAGACCGTGATCTGCGGTATCGCCTCGTAGCGTCAGGACTGCGCCTGCCTGGCGGTAACGAACAGTTTCGCAATTCGTGCCGCCAGTGCTGCTGCCCTTCCCGTCGCGCAGGTATTGCACACGAACCGACCTTCCAATTGCAGGCAAATCGATTCGCGTCGGCAATGCATCCGATGCCGCTTCGTGCCGGGATGCAAATGAAGCACGCGCTTTGTTTATCCAGTCCCGATTCTCGGTTACAAATCGCTCGACATCGGTTGCCCGGGTCCGACGAGGAACGATAACCTCGACCCGCCCGCGCGGATATACCTTGATCGACAGCCGACGTGCCCGGGCGCTTTCCCGAACGGACAAGCCTGGCGCGCTGCCGGGCTTGTCCAAGACAGGCTGGTCCGGGGGGAAAAGCGGTATCTGGCGGGCCGTATTTTGCACGGCCCCTATCTTACGGGCGATCGCCGCTAAAGCGAACTGCGTCAGCCAGGGTCATCTCACCGGAAACACCGGCAACGCTCGCCGTTTCGTGAATGTAGAGTTTCACCTTCCGCTCGAGCCGGATCTCGCCTTTGACGGTGGATCCAGCCCCGATAACAATGCTGGGATCGCGCTGACCCTGCGAATTCCACCCCGAAGGCATCTCCACTATCAGGTCACCCTGCAGCTCGGACTGATCCATGAGCCAGACATCGCCGTTCACCGTGGTCAAATTGCCGCCAATGGTCGAACCCGAGATCTGGAACTCGCCATTGACGTTGCTTACATCTTTGCTGATGCGCGTGCCGGTCTCCGTGGAAACGCGGCCATTCACCACCGAAATTTCGCCGTCGACGACCACCTTGCTGCCGAGTCGAATGCTGCCATTCACACCGCTGATGTCAGCGGTCTGTACGTTTGACCCGACCCGGATGCTGCCGTTCACGGTCTGCAAATCCTCGACCGTGGAGTCGTCATCGACTCGGATGGCACCATTGACGGTCTCGAGCTCTCCGGTAACGGTCGCCTTGTTGCCAACCGTGATACTGCCGTTGACCGATGATTGCCCGCCGCTGGTCGCGCCGTCCTCTATGTTGATTCCCTTGTTGATGCTCCAGGCTTGAACCGGTGACGCCAGCGTCACTGCCAGGATCCCCAATGCCAGGAGTCGGGTAAATGTCCAGTTAAACATTGCTGTATTCCTCGTTGCCTTATCGATCAGCCGTTGTGCTCTTTGGATACCGCCAGCCCCCGAATGGTTGTCATGCCCGGTCAGAATTTCAAGCGGCATTCTATGCCCGGCCTCCCCCGCAGGTTACTCTAGCTGCCGTTCCCGCAGGCCGAGCGAGCACCGTAAAATGGCAGCGATTCTGGAAGCCAGGCACCTCCGGAAGGAGTACCCGAAAGTCATTGCTGTCGATGACGTCAGCTTTGAGGTGGCCGAAGGCATATGCTTTGGCCTGCTCGGCCCGAACGGCGCCGGCAAGACCACAACCGTCGAGATCATCGAAGGTGTAACGCCGGCCACCACCGGCGAAGTGTTTTACTGCGGCAGCCCCGCTGACTCGCGATTCCGTGAAGAGGCCGGCATACAGTTCCAGAATACGGCATTGCAGGACCACATCTCGGTACTGGAAACCCTGGAGATGTTTCAGGCGCTCTACCACCGGCACGCGGACCTCGACCACATCATCGATGAATGTTCGCTTCGCGAGCTGCTGGAGCGGGACAACCGGAAGTTGTCCGGCGGACAACGCCAGCGCCTGCTGCTTGCGGTTGCTCTCGTAAACAAACCGAGAATCGTGTTCCTCGACGAACCCACGACCGGCCTGGACCCACAGGCGCGGCGCAATTTCTGGGACCTGGTCAATCGCATTCGCGAGGACGGGACTACCATCATCCTGACCACACATTACATGGATGAGGCACAGGTGCTGTGCGACGAGATAGCGATCATGGACGCGGGCGAGATTATTGCCAGCGGCAATCCGACGGATTTACTGCACCGCCAGTACAGTAACGCCATTATCGAGCTGCCGCTGGCGGACGTCAGAGGCAAACTTTCGATCAATCACAAGGTGCTGGAGACCCAGGGCCTGATCGAAATCGCCACGGATGACGTCAATGCCGTTTTGCAGCAACTCAGCCAGCAGGCGACCGGCCTGAACCGCTTGCGCATCCGGCAGCCCAATCTGGAGGACCTGTTCCTCGATCTGACTGGCCACTCGCTGCGCGCCTGACAACCGGATCGAATCGTGTTCAAGCGAATCTACGCAATTTTTCGAGCGCGCAACCTGGAATTCCTGCGCGACCGGGGAACGCTGAGCTGGAATATCGTATTGCCGATTGCGCTGATGCTTGGCCTGTCTTTCATCTTCAGCGGAGATCGTCCGCAATACACCGTTGGCATATTGCAGCAAGAGGCAGAGATAGACCTGAATGCCCATCCGTTCCTGCAAACGCGTTATATCGAGTTTGTCGCAATCGCCGACGAGGCCTCGGGCCTTCGCAAAGTTGCCCGGCACCAGCTGGATCTGCTGGTCAGTTACGCATCGCCTCCCCGGTACTGGGTCAACCCGGATTCGCCAAAGGGCTACTTTGCCGAGCTTGCGCTGTTACAGGCCGAGACAACGGCTCAGATCATGAAGTCGTCGATCGAGGGCGAAGCGGTGCGCTATGTCGACTGGGTACTGCCAGGTATTCTGGCGATGAACATGATGTTCAGTTGCCTGTTCGGTGTCGGCTACGTCGTGGTGCGTTACCGAAAGAACGGGTTTCTGAAACGATTGCGAGCGACGCCCTTGCGGGCAATCGAGTTTGTCATAGCCCAGGTTGCCTCGCGCCTGGTATTGATCCTCGGCATCACCGTGTTCGTCTACGCAGGCACCGCATGGTTCCTCGACACGCGCATGGATGGCAGCTACCTGGCCCTGTTCGCGGTCGCACTGCTGGGCTGTATTACGCTGATTTCCCTCGGCCTGCTGGTTGCGGCACGCGTCACCAGCGAAGAACTGGCCGGCGGCCTTCTGAACCTCGCCACCTGGCCAATGATGATGTTATCCGGTGTCTGGTATTCCCTGGAATCGACCAGTGACTGGCTGCGCCAGTTCGCCAATGTCTTTCCCCTGACACATATACTTGCCGCGGCGCGATCGATAATGCTGGACGGGTCATCACTCGCCGATGTGGCTCCGCAGCTTCTTGTACTGGCGCTGATGAGCGCCGTGTTCCTCAGTATCGCAGCGGGCATTTTTCGCTGGCGGGCCAATTGATCCGCGATGCATTCCCTGATCGACATCGGAGCGAACCTGACGCATGACAGCTTCGACGCCGACCGCGATGATGTGATCGAGCGCGCCCTGTCGGCAGGAATCGAACAGATGATCCTGACCGGCAGCAGCCTGAAGGCGAGTCACGATGCAGTCGCACTCGCGGAGGAAAGACCGGAAGTATTTCACGCGACTGTCGGTGTTCATCCGCATCACGCCGGAGATTACGACCATTCTGCGCATGCAAACTTGCTGGCACTGACTTCGCGGCCCGCAGTGGTCGCAGTCGGCGAGTGCGGGCTGGACTACTACCGCGACCTGTCGCCACGCGATCGGCAGAGATCGGCTTTCGAGCGACAGATTGAAATCGCCATCGAGACCGGACTGCCGCTCTTCCTGCATCAACGGGACGCCCATGAGGATTTCCTGGCGATTCTGCGGCCTGTCATGAAACAGCTGTCCCGTGCCGTTGCACATTGCTTCACCGGCGGCACCGAGGAATTGCAGGCGTACCTCGAAATCGGTTTATTTATAGGTGTGACCGGTTGGATCTGTGACGAGCGCCGCGGCGCGAATCTGGTTGACGCCGTGCGACACATCCCACTGGATCGGTTGATGATCGAAACCGACGCGCCTTACCTGCTGCCACGTTCCCTGGAACCAAGACCCAAGAGCCGGCGCAATGAACCCATGTACCTGCGGGAAGTGTTGCGTGCAGTGGCGGACGCCATGGATACCAGCGAAGAGCAGATAGCCCGGGCTACGACTGCCAACGCGAAGCGTTTTTTCGACCTGTGACGCACGGTCCGGGAGTCCGTACCCGCCGACAACCACACAAATGCTGTTTGGCAGCGACCCTCAGCTGCCCGCGAAACGGCGCATTTTTTCCCAGTGAGGGCGGAATGCCTCGACTTTGACTTTCGCCGATGACCGGTCCGTCTCGCCGAACTCACTTACCAGGTCATCGAGGGTGCAGACCAGTTCCGGCACGCCTTTGGTGAACGTGGCCTCGTCGAGAAACAGGATTCGGCCGGCCACCGGAACCTCTCTGACGATATGTCGAACGGCTGCAATGCGGTCGTAAAGCGCCGGTTGCGGATTTGCGAAGGTGAAGCGCCGGTTCTCGCTGATTACGGCCCATTCCTGCATCTTGTC
>JAHKKM010000001.1 GCA_020027645.1 Pseudomonadota bacterium | reverse complement strand
TGGACACGTGCTCGGCTCGGGCTCCGCAAAGGACGGTACGGGGCACTGGTGGGCACAACGCGTTTCCGCGGTCGGGCTGTTATTGCTGGGGCTGTGGTTCCTGTGGTCGCTGACGCAAATCGCCGGTTTCGCGCAGCCACAGGTTACGACCTGGATCTCCAATCCCTGGAACAGTGTAATGCTGATTCTCTTGTGCGGGACGCTTGCGTGGCATTCGTCGCTCGGGGTGCAGGTCGTCATCGAGGACTATGTGCACGGACCATTGCTCAAGGTTGTCTTGCTGTTGCTGAATCGGTTCGCACACGTATTCGTGGCGATAGCAGCCGCGTTCGCTGTCCTCCGGATTTCGCTCGGTAACATACCGTGAGTTCATACGATTTCATCGATCACAATTACGATGTCGTCGTCATCGGGGCGGGCGGCGCCGGATTGCGTGCGACCTTCGGTCTTGCCGAGAGCGGTTTCGAAACCGCATGCATCACCAAGGTATTCCCAACACGCAGCCATACGGTTGCTGCCCAGGGCGGTCTGACTGGCTCGGCGACCAGGACGCTATCGAATTCATGTGCAAGGAAGCGCCGGATGCCGTGATCGAACTCGAGCACTTTGGCGTACCGTTTTCGCGTACCGAGGATGGGCGGATCTACCAGCGGCCGTTTGGTGGCATGACCACACATTACGGCGAGGGCACGGCGCAGCGTACCTGCGCTGCCGCCGACCGGACCGGTCATGCCATGCTGCATACGCTTTATCAGCAGTCGCTGAAACACGATGCAGAGTTCTATGTCGAGTATTTCGCAATCGACCTGATCATGGATGAGGGTTGTTGTCGAGGCGTTGTCGCAATCGATCTGGCAACCGGCCGATTGCACCGCTTCCGCTCGCAAATGGTCATATTGGCCACCGGTGGTTACGGGCGCGCGTATTTTTCGTGCACCTCGGCGCACACGTGCACCGGCGACGGCAATGCCATGGTAATACGTGCCGGCCTGCCCGTTCAGGACATGGAGTTCGTGCAATTTCATCCAACTGGCATTTACGGTGCCGGCATGTTGATTACGGAGGGTGTGCGTGGCGAGGGCGGCTACCTGACCAATTCCAGCGGCGAGCGGTTCATGGATCGCTACGCGCCGAACGCAAGGGACCTCGCTTCACGAGATGTTGTCAGCCGTTCGATGACTATCGAGATTCGCGAAGGTCGTGGTGTTGGCCCGGACAAGGATCACATTCATCTGCATCTGGAACACCTCGGTCCGGAGGTGATCGCAGAAAGACTTCCGGGCATTGCGGAATCGGCCAGAATTTTTGCTGGCGTCGATGTTACCCGGGCACCCATTCCGGTGTTGCCGACAGTGCACTACAACATGGGCGGCATTCCGGCCAACTACAATGGCGAGGTCGTTACGTTGCGCGACGGCAACCCCGATGCAGTGGTGCCGGGACTGATGGCAGTTGGCGAAGCCGCCTGCGTGTCGGTGCACGGCGCAAACCGGCTTGGTTCCAATTCTCTGCTCGATCTTGTTGTTTTCGGGAGATCAGCCGCGCGACACTGCGCCAGATTGATTAAGCCCGGACAACGCCAGGCCGTGCTGCCCGCGGCGGCCGGCAAGAACAGCGTCGATCGAATCGACAGATTGCGCAACGCCAGCGGCTCGCGTTCCACCGCTGAAATTCGGCTGGAAATGCAGAAGACGATGCAAAACCATGCCGCAGTATTTCGCACCGGCGAGTCGCTGAACGAAGGTGCGCAACTTTTGCGAACGACGTTCAAGTCATTCTCCGACGTCCGTGTCAGCGACCGTTCAATGATCTGGAACACGGATCTGATCGAAACCATGGAGCTCGAAAACCTGTTGCTGAATGCAGTTGCGACCATCGAGTCGGCGGCGAACCGGCTGGAAAGCCGCGGAGCGCACGCGCGAGAGGATTATCCGGACCGGGACGATATAAGCTGGATGAAACATACCTTGTCGTGGATCGATGCGCAGGGCAATGTAAGCTTTGGTTACCGTCCGGTGCATCTGCAGACGTTGACAGACGACGTTGCCACAGTGCCGCCAAAAGCACGAGTGTACTGACCCCATGAACATCACCCTGGAAACGATATTGCACGTCAGGCAAAGGGAGAATGCCGGTGGCTGAGTTTCGGCTTCCGCCAAACTCGAGGGTGCGGAAGGGCCGGCATTTTCCAGCCGCGGCCGGCACGGCAAATGTCAGGCGCTTTGCTGTTTATCGGTACGATCCTGACACCGGCGAGAATCCGCGGATCGATACTTACGATGTCGACATGGACAGCTGCGGACCCATGGTCCTCGATGCGCTGATCAAGATAAAAAATGAAATTGATCCGACCCTGACGTTTCGCCGTTCCTGCCGTGAGGGGATCTGCGGTTCCTGCGCGATGAACATCGATGGTGGCAATACGCTTGCGTGCACGATGGCAGCGGACGCCGTGCGCGGCGAAGTAAGAATTTATCCGCTTCCGCACATGCCGGTGGTTAAGGACCTGGTTCCCGACCTGACCAATTTCTATGCACAATACGCGTCCATCAAACCCTGGTTGCAATCCCGGACGCCGGCGCCGCCGGATCGGGAGCGCCTGCAAAGCAAGAAGGATCAGGAACGCATCGACGAACCGGCGGCCTGCATTCTTTGTGCCTGTTGTTCCACGAGTTGCCCGAGTTACTGGTGGAACAGTGACCGCTATCTCGGTCCGGCGGCCCTGCTGGCAGCCTATCGATGGCTGGTCGACAGCCGTGACGAAGCCACCGGCGAACGCCTCGACGATCTGGAAGATCCGTTTCGCCTGTACCGTTGCCATACCATCATGAATTGCACCCAGACCTGTCCAAAAGGTCTGAATCCGGCAAGGGCCATTGCCGAAACCAAGAAGATGCTGGCGGAACGGCGACATTGAGTCCGGAGCCCGCGCAAACCAGGGACACGCGAATTCGCTGGCAATGTCGTCGCGGCACCCGCGAACTCGATCATTTGTTGCTGACCTGGTTCGAGTCGTCATACACCGCAGCGAGCGACACGCAAAAATCCGCATTTCGCGCACTTCTGGAATTGCAGGATCCCGAACTTGTTGCTTATCTGCTGGGGGATGCTTCGCCTGCCGATTCGCGACTTGCCGATGTCGTCCACGCCGTCCGTAACCGATCTTCGACCTGACTGGCTGTTGCGGTCAGTGCTGCTGGTTTTTGCCTCATTGATGCAGCTGGCAGGCCTGGTCCTCCTGCTCCTGATGCCATTGCCGGCTGGGGTACGTGCACTCTTGATTCTCGGCTGGTCATGGATGTGTGTGCATGACTGGCGAAGTCAGCTGCGGGCCTACCGTCGCGTGGCTGCGATTCGCATTCAGGTCACAGGCCTGATCGAAACCATCCGGCCCGGTGGATACGCAGAACCGGTACGGCTTCTTGGCGGCAGTCTGGTCCTGCCGCGGATTGCCTGGCTGCGGCTCGAGTTTGCCGACCGTAGCCGCTACGGGGAACTGTTGGCGGGCGACAGTCGCCTGTGCCCCGGCTGGCATTGGCTGCAACTGAGCTGGCGCCAGCATGGACCGCGCTTTGGACAGCCTGATCGAAGCTGATACCATTTCTGTGACCTGTGTCAGGTCCAGGGAAGAAAAAGCCCAGAACGCATGGATACCATTCATTTCGCAGAACTTTCGGCACGACGCCCGGTCTACCCGGGGGTCGACTGGCCGTGCCGGTCTACCGGCAGGGCCTGCCTCAATGGCAACTGAGTGGTCGGATGCCCAACTGGTCCGTCGGGTCCAGAAAGGTGAGAAAGGCGCTTTTGACCTTCTTGTGCTCAAATACCAGCACAAGATCGTCAATCTGGTGATGAGATATGTGCGGGACCCGGATCAGGCATTGGACATTACCCAGGAGGCTTTTCTCAAGGCCTACCGGGCATTGCCTCGTTTTCGCGGCGACAGTGCGTTTTACACCTGGCTGTACAGGATTGCTGTGAACACGGCAAAGAATTACCTGGCAGCACAGCGGCGCAGGCCGATGGATGTCGAGCTGGATCTGCAGGACCCGGAGCAATTTGATCTGCACGCGAATCTCAGGGACATGGACACCCCGGAGGGTGTCACCCTTGGCCGTGAGTTGCACGAAGCCGTCGAACGAGCTATTGCGGCACTGCCGGACGACCTCCGGACTGCCATAGTATTGCGTGAGCTCGAAGGTATGAGCTATGAGGAGATTGCACAGACAATGGATTGCCCGGTCGGTACGGTGCGATCTCGAATTTTCAGAGCCCGGGATGCCATCAGCAAAAAGATTGGCAGCCTGATCGACTGAGTGGAATTAGTGGAATTAATTGAAGACCGCCGGATCTGTTTCAGGCGGATGGAATCAGGGGGTTTCTGCCCTCGCAGGTGATATATGAATGATGCATTGAAAATGCAGATCTCGGCGTTTATCGATGGCGAACTGCCCGAGAACGAGGCTGAACTGTTGTTGCGCCGGCTGAATCAGGACGCTGCCATGCGCCAGCAAGTTGCTGAGTACCTGGCAATCGGTCGTCATATGCGACGTGATCCGGAGTTGGCGGGGATGCGCGAGTTACGTGGCAGAATTGCCAATGCGCTGGGCGAGGAACTTTTGCCGGCGGCGCAGGTTTCGGCTGAACAAACTTCCCGATTTGTCAGGCCGGCTCTGGGTGTTGCACTGGCGGCCTCGGTCGCCGTGCTCGCCTTGGTGGGCTTGCGCCAGTCTGTTCTGCCGGACTCAACCGAACCGGTGACCGAAGCGGCGGCTCCGCCGATCGAATCCGCTCCGGCAATAACGCAAGCGGCTGCCGATGATGTGTTGTCCGACGAACTGCGGCACATGTACCTGCGACATAGCGCAAGTTCTGCGGATTTTGGTACCAACGACATGATCACGCGCCTGGTCACCCTTGAGCTGCAGGGCGGAGAATTGGTCAGGATTAGCCCACAGAACAAGGCCGCCGAAACGGCCGTTATCGACAGCATCGCGTCACCGGACGACGAGTCGGATAAGCCGACCGACGATAAAAAGACTCGGGTGGACTGAGACACATGACGCTGCACCTTCTGAAATGCGTTGCCGCCGGATGTCTGACGGCAATGCTGACGCTTTCGCCGCCAGTGGTACACGCCGAGGACAGTTCAGCCCCGGCCGAATGGCTACGTGGAATGTCGCGGGTGCTGTCTGAAATAGATTATGAAGGCACCGTAATCAGGCGGCAGAACGGCAAGTCCGAGGCGATCAAGGTAGTTCACAAAATCATTGACGGCGTTGTCCACGAGCGACTGGTTACCCAGGAGGGCAACGGACTCGAGATCATTCGCGTCGGCGACGAAGCGCATTGCATATTGCCGGACCGCAAGTCGGTGCTGATCGAAAGCTGGGACGACCAGAGTGCGTTGTTCTCCGCGCTTCCCGGCGGCGATATTCGTTTTGGCGCACACTATGACCTGTCCGTTGTCAGGGAAGAACGCGTTGCCGGACGTGCGGCTGTACTGATCGCAGTGCGACCTCATGATCAGTTTCGCTTCGGACACCGCTTTTGGCTCGATCGTGAAACAGCTTTTCCGTTACGCACTGAATTGGTCGATCACAACGGAGAACTGATTGAGGAGATCAAGTTTGCCGATATCCGGCTCGGTGCCATGGTCTCAGGAGATGCCTTGAAACCGTCCCTGAGTCTCGATGATTTCACCTGGTACGCAGAACCGGCAAGGTCACCGCCGGTTCCAGCAGAGGCAAGTTGGGTCAGCGACGATTTGCCGGCCGGATTCCAGGTCATGTCGATGACCGTCGAGAAATTCCCTGGCGCCGAGGCACCGGTTACGCACATCGTATACGCTGACGGGCTGGCGTCACTGTCTGTCTTCGTCGCGATGAACTCCGAGGAGACTGTTGCCGGCCAGGCGCGAATCGGCTCGGCCAGCTCGTTCAGCACTGTATCTGACGGGTTCCGCATCACGGCAGTTGGCGAAGTGCCACAAGAGACCCTGAGACGTGTCGCCAGCTCGATGCGCCGCGTGCAATAAGCAGCCGGATCGTGGACTTTCCGCGCGGGCAGATTCTCAGTGTTCACCAAGGCTACGCCATGGTATCCGTTGCTCCGGCAGCCTGCCCGCGATGTGAGGCCGGCAAAGGCTGTGGCGCGGGCCTGATATCGGCTGTGGATCGCCATCGCGAGATCAAAGTGCCGCTTGCTGACGGATCGCTGTTAAAGACCGGCGATCCGGTTGCGCTGGCAATTCCGGCTGCCGATCTGTTGCGCGGCGCGGTTTACGCCTACGGTTTACCCCTGGCCGGGATGGTGCTGGCCCTGGCCGCCGTCCGGTTGTTGCATGGACCGATGACTGACCTGGCTGCTGTGCTGGTTGCCGCAACTGGACTGGCCGCGGCCTGGACGGGCAGCCGACTGTCATTGCAGCGCCCACAATGTTTTCTGCGGTTTCAGCCAGAGATAGTCACCCACAACGACGAGGCCGAGTGACGGTGCCTCGCATAAGTGTTTACAGCCGGCCCGGCTGTCATCTGTGTGACCAGTTGGTGGACATGCTATTGCCGCTGGTTCGGGACCTGGCAGTCGTCGACGTTTGCGACGTCGATTCACGCAGTGACTGGCGGGAAAGATTCGGGGACCGGGTTCCGGTCGTCGAAGTCGATGGACAGTTTGTCTGCCAGTACACACTGGATGCCGCGGCCCTCAAGCAAGCTCTGACGGCCGACGCAAGCGCGATGAAAGCGTCCTGAGCTGGCGAAACGTATATACTTCGCGGCTGCTCATTTCCCACAGATTCAATTGGCACGGCCGTTGTTGTGACGGGCCCAAAGCCTGTCGGTAAAGCATGAAGAACATTCGAAACTTTTCCATCATTGCGCACATTGATCACGGCAAGTCGACGCTCGCCGATCGATTCATACAGCTCTGTGGCGGCCTGCAGGACAGGGAGATGGCGGAGCAAGTGCTCGATTCAATGGATATTGAACGAGAGCGCGGTATCACGATCAAGGCGCAAAGCGTATCCCTGAACTATCACGCAAAAGACGGTCAGGACTATCAGCTCAACTTCATAGACACTCCGGGACACGTCGACTTTTCATACGAAGTTTCGCGATCGCTGGCCGCCTGTGAGGGAGCGCTGCTTGTCGTCGACG
Organism: Pseudomonadota bacterium; assembly: GCA_020027645.1. Taxonomy (GTDB): domain Bacteria; phylum Pseudomonadota; class Gammaproteobacteria; order Steroidobacterales; family Woeseiaceae; genus JAKEGN01. The sequence goes on along the minus strand of JAHKKM010000001.1, from coordinate 64,572 downwards.
CGGCGCAGGGTGTTGAGGCACAGAGTGTCGCGAACTGCATCACTGCCATCGATCAGGGGCTGGAAGTCCTGCCGGTGCTGAACAAGATCGACCTGCCGGCGGCTGAACCCGAGAAGGTAGCGCGCGAAATCGAAGAGGTAATCGGTATCGATGCGCAGAACGCGGCCAGGGTCAGCGCCAAGACCGGCGCCGGCGTTCCCGAATTGCTCGAACAGCTGATTAGGACCGTGCCGCCACCCCGAGGTGATCCGGACGCGCCTTTGCAAGCCCTGATCATCGATTCCTGGTTCGATAACTACGTTGGTGTGGTGTCTTTGGTCAGAGTGGTCAATGGCAGCCTGCCCAAGGGCAGCAAATTCAAGGTCATGTCGACCGACAAGTCCTATTATGCGGATCGAGTCGGTGCGTTCACGCCAAAAATGCAGGACCGCGACGTACTGCAGACAGGCGAGGTCGGATATGTCATTGCGGCCATAAAAGACATTTATGGCGCGCCGGTAGGCGACACGCTCACCTTGACCTCGCGGCCCTGTGACAAACCACTCCCTGGCTTCAAACAGGTACAGCCCAGGGTCTTCGCCGGCCTTTTTCCTATCCAGTCTGAAGACTACGAAGGTTTCCGCGAGGCACTGCAGAAATTGCGCCTGAACGACTCCGCACTGCATTTCGAGCCGGAAACTTCCGCCGCATTGGGCTTCGGTTTTCGTTGTGGCTTTCTCGGCATGCTGCACATGGAAATCGTCCAGGAGCGACTCGAGCGAGAGTACGGGCTGGACCTGATAACGACCGCGCCGACTGTGATATTCGAGGTTCTGCGGACGAATGGCGAAGTCCTGTATGTCGACAATCCGTCCAAGCTTCCGCCGGTGCATGAAATCGCGGAAATTCGCGAGCCCATTATCGCCGCGAACATTCTGCTGCCCGAAAAGCATGTCGGCGCCGTCATGAAGCTGTGCATTGAAAAGCGCGGTGTGCAAAAGCATATTCGGTACCTTGGCAGCCAGGTGTCACTGGAATACGAAATGCCGCTTTCGGAGGTCGTACTCGACTTTTTCGACAGGCTGAAGTCAGTCAGTCGCGGGTATGCGTCCTTCGATTATCATCTGGTGCGATTTCAACCAGCAGAAATGGTTCGACTTGACCTGGTTATCAACAAGGAGCGTGTCGATGCACTGTCCATTATCGTGCATCGTGGCAATGCGAACTCGCGTGGACGTGAGCTGGTGGAGCGAATGCGCGAACTGATTCCGCGGCAGATGTTCGACGTAGCAATCCAGGCTGCGATCGGAAGCCAGGTTATTGCGCGGAGCAACGTGAAGGCCTTACGCAAGAATGTTACTGCCAAGTGCTATGGTGGGGACGTCACGCGCAAGCGAAAGTTGCTTGAAAAGCAAAAAGCGGGAAAGAAGCGTATGAAGCAGATTGGCTCTGTGGAAATACCTCAGGAGGCATTTCTGGCAGTATTACGAGTTGAGAAGTGAGAAGAAGCATTGAACATTAATCTGGCACTGATTTTGACATTGCTGACAGCGTTCAGCGGCGCAGTCGTCGCGTTCGACAGGTTTTACCTTCGCAAGCAGCGCGATCCGGCCGACAAGAGTGGCCACGGATGGATCATCGAATACAGCCGATCATTCTTTCCGGTGCTGTTGTTCGTCCTGATAATCCGCTCTTTCATCTTTGAACCGTTTCGCATCCCTTCGGGCTCGATGATGCCCACGCTCCTGCAAGGCGATTACATTTTTGTCAAAAAGTATTCCTATGGGCTGAGACTGCCTGTCATCGAGAAGAAGATCATTGAAACCGGTAAACCGGAGCGTGGCGATGTAGTGGTTTTCAGACTCCCTTCGGAGCCAAATGTAAACTACATCAAGCGCGTCATCGGCCTGCCAGGCGACGAAATTATCTACTCGAATCATCGTTTGACCGTCAACGGTGTGCCGATGCCGCTGCAAACGGATTCGGCGGGCAATGAGTCGCAGGTCTTTCTGGAGACCCTGGGGGAGCGCCAGCACGAGATCATGATCACCGAGCCTGAACGCAACGTGCTGGATGGCAGATACCGGGTGCCAGAAGGGCACTTTTTCATGATGGGCGACAATCGGGACAACAGCCGCGACAGCCGCTACATTGGTGCAATTCCCGAAACGCACCTGGTGGGCGAGGCAGTGCGCATCTGGATGCACATGGATGGCCTGGAATGGCCAAACTGGAGCCGGATCGGGACTAAGATTGAATAATGTGGTGCCAGTCACTGATTTGACAGGTAAAATTAGTCAGGATTGGCAGCGAAATGCTGGAGTGTGGCATGGGAATGGCATTGAATCCGGGAAAAACCGCAGGGCTTGCAGGCAATTGGCGCAGCGGGCGCTCGGCCACCGCGCTGGCCCGACAGGCGGGAATGACCGGCCTCGGTCTACTTATTCTGGTGGCCTTTATCGGCCTGTTCGCCTTCGCGGCAATCAGGCTGACCCCGGTATATCTCAATTACATGAAGGTCGCGGGCGTCCTGAGCGGTGTCGAGACAGAATTCGACGGGCAGAATCCTTCCCGCGCGGCGATAAGGACATCGATCAACCGCCGTTTCGATATCGAGAGCGTGAGCGAAATTACTGCCAAAGACGTGACCGTAACACCCAGCGGCAACGGCTTTATCGTCAAAGCCGCCTACGACCACACAACGCCGTTTATCGCAAACGTCTATTTCACTGTTCGATTCGACGATTCCGTGGAAGTGCGCCGCTAATTAGCATTGCGGCGTTGCCTGTCCAAGCTTCTGCCCATACCATATACAACGGCCACGTCGGCCGGTTGCCGATATTGTGAGCAGACACCTTGGAAAAAGCGGCACGCTGGCTGAAGAAATCGCTCGATTACGAATTTCGCGATACGGAGCTGCTGCGTCAGGCGCTGACCCATCGCAGTGCGCCTGGCAGTAATAACGAACGCCTCGAATATCTGGGTGACGCGGTACTCGATACCGTGGTTTCCGAAATTATCTATCGACAGAAACCTGATGCAGACGAAGGGTCGTTGAGCAGGCTACGCTCGTTCCTGGTGAAGGACTCGGCATTAGCGGACCTCGCGACGGAACTGGGCATTGGACGCCACATCATTTTTGGACCAGGCGAAAAGAAAACCGGAGGACACCGCCGGGAGTCGATCCTGGCCGATGCGCTGGAAGCCTTGTTTGGCGCTGTCTACCTGGACGCAGGTTTCGATGCAGCCAAATCGATAGTTTGCAATGCCTACGGAGAGCGCTTGCGAACGTTGCCCGATGCTGTCGATCTGCGTGATCCAAAAACCGCGCTGCAGGAGTTTCTGCAGGCACGCCAACTCCCATTGCCTGAGTACCATATGGAACAAATCAGCGGCAAGGCGCATCAACAGACTTTTGTTATCAGTTGCACCGTGAGCGGAACCGGCGGCCGGTCCACCGGCACCGGCGGTTCCAGGCGTGACGCAGAACAGCAGGCTGCAGAGCGAATGCTGACCATGCTGGACGTGGAGCAATAGATCGTGACGGACGGTTTCAAGTGCGGATTTGTCGCCGTCGTTGGCAGGCCGAATGTGGGCAAGTCGACGCTGATCAATGCGCTGGTCGGGGAAAAGGTCAGCATTGTAACGCCGAAACCGCAGACCACTCGTCACCGCATCCTGGGAATCCGATCGGACAGCGATAGTCAGATCATCTTTGTCGACACCCCCGGGATGCACCGCGATGCTGCCAAAGCAATGAACAGAATGATGAACCGCTCGGCAGCGAGCGCACTCGCGGATGCGGATCTGATACTTTTTGTAACCGAAGCCGGACGCTGGACGGACGAGGATGACGACGTATTGCAGCGCATAAGACAATCTGCAATTACTTCTGTCGCAATACTCAACAAAATTGACAAAATTGTGCCGAAAGAAGCCTTGCTTGGACACATCAGCAGCATGTCGCAGCGACACGGGTTCGCGGAACTGGTCCCGGTGTCAGCCGAAAAGGGCGACAATCTCAGTCAGCTGCTCAAGTTGATCCCTCAGTACCTCCCGGCGTCTCCGGCACTTTTTCCGGAGGACATGATTTCCGACCGGGGCCAGGAATTTCAGGCAGCGGAAATTATTCGGGAAAAGTTGACGTTGAACCTGCGGCAGGAACTGCCCTACGGGCTGACGGTGCAGATAGAGCAATTCGATCGTGACGAGTCCGGCATTACCATTCATGCGGTGATCTGGGTTGAGAGGGACAGCCAGAAAGGCATCGTGGTTGGCAAGGGAGGCAGCATGCTTAAGCGCGTTGGCAAGGCTGCCCGGCTCGAGTTGCGGGAGCGACTTTCAGTGCCGGTACATCTGGAATTGTGGGTTCGTGTGAAAGAGAACTGGGCAGACAGCGAGAGGGATTTGTTGGGCCTTGGCTTCGACGCACCAGGCGGGCGGGCCAATTGACCGGCAGCAAGCGCATTCTGAACGCACCGGCGTGGTTACTGCACCACCGGCCGTTTCGCGACTCAAGTCAGCTCCTCGATATCCTCAGTCGCGATAACGGGCGACTGATGCTGGTCGCTCGCGGCAGCCGTGGCGCAAAGTCGAGGCTGCGCGGGATCCTCAGACCGTTCATGCCGCTGCAGGTGTCGTGGTCAATTCGTTCCGACCTTGGGACGCTGACTGCAGCGGAGATGGATGGTCCGCCAATCGCATTGAACGGCGACGCATTGCTCGCCGGGTACTATGTGAATGAGCTGTTGCTCAATCTGCTGCACCGGCACGATCCGCAACCGGAGATCTTTGGTGCCTATGCCCGGGCAGTCGACGGCTTTGCCCGCCGCAGCGACCTTTCGGCATGTCTGCGAGAGTTCGAGATGGTGCTGCTGCGCAATCTCGGGTATGCGTTGATACTGGATCACGAGGCGCAAACGCTCACCCCCCTGCGTACCGACGCGATTTATGAGTACAGGGTCGACGAGGGGCCGGTACCGGTCAGCCGCAATCAGGGACCGGGAACCTACAGTGGCGAAATGCTGCTGGCCATTGGCCGGCAGGACTTCATGCATCCGGAAGTCCTGCAGGGCGCCGCGAGGCTGATGAGAGACGTAATTGCCTATCATCTCGGCGGCAGGGAACTGAAGACCCGCAAGGTGCTGCTCGAGTTGCGACGCACGGCCCGCATCCCGGACAATGCAAACGACAACGCGGGAAACAGGAATCTGCTTTGAACGACGACAACGTTTTGCACCTGGGTGTCAACATCGATCATGTCGCGACGCTTCGACAGGCCCGGGGTACGACCTATCCGGAACCAGCCGTGGCTGCAAGAATGGCGGAAGCGGCTGGCGCCGACAGCATAACGGTGCACCTTCGAGAGGACCGGCGTCACATCCAGGACAGTGATCTCGTCGCCATACAGGAAATCATGAGGACGCACATGAACCTGGAGATGGCCGTGACCGGCGAGATGGTTGAAATCGCGTTGAGAATTCGGCCACGCGATTGTTGCCTGGTGCCCGAGACTCGTGAAGAGGTGACGACCGAGGGTGGCCTCGACGTGCTTGCGCATCGGCGCGTGGTCCGTGCGGCCTGTTCGAAGCTTGCAGATGCCGGGATTCGTGTAGCGCTGTTCATTGACCCGGACAGGCGGCAACTGGATGCGGCGGTAGAAACAGCTGCGCCGGTTGTGGAACTGCACACTGGCGCCTACGCCGATGCAAGCGGCTCGCGACAGAAGCGCGAGTTGCAGCGGATCCAGGATGCTGTCAGCTACGGGCAGCAGGCCGGCCTGATCGTACACGCCGGGCATGGCCTGAATTACGACAATGTTGGTCCGGTCGCTGCCCTGGCCGGCATTCGGGAGCTTAATATCGGTCACGCCATAATCGCACGCGCGGTATTCGAGGGTCTGGACGCAGCCGTAAGAAAAATGAAGCAGCTGATGTCTGCCGCGCGCTCCGGAGCCTGAGGTCGTGATATTTGGCGTCGGCACGGACATTGTCGAGCTCGCGCGCATTCAGCAGACCTATGACCGATTCGGGACGCACTTTGTCGACCGGCTGCTCATGGATGAAGAACGTGCGCTTTTTGACCGCAGCAAATGGCCTGTGCGGTTCCTTGCCATGCGCTTTGCGGCCAAGGAAGCTACAGTCAAGGCCATGGGTACCGGATTTGCGCACGGCATGTGGATCCGTGATGTCGGCATTGTCAACAATGCCTGGGGGCGTCCGCTGGTCATCTGGTCAGCGCGCGGCAAGGGTGTTTGCCAGGAACTGGGCATCGGTGCGGGCCACGTGAGCCTGTCGGATGATGCTGGCCTGGTTCTCGCATTTGCCGTCGTGGAACGCCAGGTTGATTGAATAACAAAAGAGCTCCGATGCATTGCTTCACTTTTGATATCGAGACTGTCCCGGACGTGGATTTTGGCCGCCGGATGTGGAAACTCGACGGCCTGTCAGACGAGGATGTCGGCACGGCCATGAGTTTCAATCGCCTGCAGGAAACCGGCAGCGATTTTCTGCCACCGCACCAGCACCGTATCGTCGCAATTTCAGTTGGCCTGCGTACTGCTGAAAGCTTTCGTCTTTGGAGTCTCGGAGACCCCGATTCGGACGAGGCCGAGCTGGTGCGCCGGTTCTTTGATGGCATTGAAAAGTATGCACCCGATCTGGTGTCATGGAACGGCGGTGGCTTCGATTTGCCGGTATTGCATTACCGGGCATTGCGACACGGCATTCAGGCACCGCGATACTGGGAAATCGGCGATCACGATCGCGATTACCGCTACAACAATTATCTAAGCCGCTTTCATTGGCGGCACATTGATCTGATGGACGTGCTCTCGGGTTTCCAGATGCGCGGTCGCGCAAGCCTGGAGCAGATGTCAGTGCTGCTCGGTTTCCCAGGGAAACTCGGGATGGCTGGCGACCAGGTCTGGAACCGTTGGCTGAACGGTGGAATCGAAGATATTCGGAATTATTGCGAGACCGATGTACTCAACACCTATCTGATCTACCTGCGTTTCGAGCACATGCGCGGTCGGCTGGACAACAACGACCTCGCCCGCGAATTTGCACTTGTGCGCACGACACTCAAAGGCATGCATCGTCCACACCTTGACGAGTTCCTTGCTGCCTGGCCGCAGAGCTGAAGCGTAGCGGCATGGCCCGACAACGGGAAACGGAGACGGCACGCATCGGGGCCGTAACCCATGACGGGCGCGGCATTGCCGAGGTGCCGGGAAAAAAGGTTTTTGTTGCCGGAGCATTGCAGGGCGAGGAAGTGCGTTTCTTGCGCCGCAAGCGGCATCGCAGCTACGACGATGCCGAACTGGTGGACGTGCTAAGCGCATCACCGTCCCGTGTGCAGCCTCGTTGCCAGGTTTATGGAGTCTGCGGCGGTTGTTCGATGCAACACGTTGCAGCTGCCGAACAGCGCGAAATCAAAGAGAAGTCCCTTCACGACAACATCATGCGCATCGGCCGCACCGAACCGCGGCAATGGCTGTCGCCGCTTTTCGATGCATCAGTGGATGGCGGGTGGCGATACCGCCGCCGCGCGCGACTGGCAGTCAAGGATGTCGCCGCAAAGGGCCGGGTTCTGGTCGGATTTCGTGAACGCCATGCACCCTACGTCACCAATATGCATCGTTGCGAGGTGCTTGCCAGCCCGGTCGACGCGCTGATCGACCCGCTGAGTGAGCTGATCGGAAACTTGAGCATTCGCAGCCGGCTACCGCAGATTGAAGTTGCGGTGGCAGACAACCGTACCGAGCTGGTGTTTCGTGTGTTGGACCAGCCAAGTGCAGCCGACCGGGAAGCGCTCGCCAGGTTTGCAGCGCATCATGGACTGCAAATCGCCTTGCAGTCTGCTGGACTCGATTCTATTGAGCCTCTCGCGCCAATTCCGGCTGACACACTGCATTACGACCTGCCCGAATACGGTCTGCAGATGGAGTTCGCCGCAACGGATTTCGTACAGGTCAATGGACCTGTCAACCGCATGATGATAGCCAAAGCACTGGAATTGCTGCAGCCGGCCAAAGGCGACAGCGTCCTCGACCTGTTCTGCGGCATCGGCAATTTCTCATTGCCACTCGCTCGCCACGCGTCACGGGTACTCGGTATCGAGGGCGAGCAGAGCCAGGTCGCAAGAGCGCGGCAAAACGCGTTGCGTAATCACATCGTGAATTGCGATTTTGTTGTTGGCAACCTGGCGGCGGTAGGCGGGACCGAGGACTGGATGGCGCGGCCGTGGGACAAACTGCTGCTGGATCCTGCACGTGCCGGGGCGATCGAGGTGCTGCAGCATGTCGAGCGCATCGGCCCGGCAAGAATTGTTTATGTTTCCTGTCATCCGGGTACTCTGGCGCGGGACACGGAGGAGCTGGTGCACAGGCAGGGGTATAGCCTCGAGGCAGCAGGCATCATTGACATGTTCCCCCACACGGCACATGTCGAATCGATTGCAGTATTTTCGAAAAAGTAATATAAACAATAAGTTAAGACTGATATTTAAGGTATGCATTTGAGACAGCCGCCCGCATCCGAAACCAGTTCGGGGCGCCTGGCGGCATTGCCAGGCAGTGATTTATGGCGCTCGGACCGGTAATGCTGGATATAGAGGGACTCGAACTGACCCCAGCCGATCGTATGCTGATGCGCGAAGCGGCGGTTGGCGGCGTGATTCTCTTCAGCCGCAATTACTCATCCCCCGAGCAGCTGTCCGACCTGGTGTCTGCCATTCGCGCCGTACGCAGCCCGCCGGTACTCGTTGCCGTCGATCATGAAGGCGGGCGCGTGCAGCGATTTCGAAAGGGCTTCAGCGCGATTCCGCCGATGCGGCGGCTCGGTACGGAATTCGATCGTGACCAGGACACGGCCATCGAGTCCGCCAGGATGGCCGGCTGGCTTATTGCATCGGAACTCCGCGCTGCGGCTATCGACCTCTGCTTTGCACCTTGCGTCGATCTCGATCATGGTGCCAGCGAAGTGATCGGTGATCGCGCCTTTCACTCCGATCCCGAGGTCGTTGCGACTCTGGCAGGCGCGTTCTGCAGCGGTCTCCGCTCCGCCGGCATGGCAGCCGTGGCCAAGCATTTTCCCGGTCATGGTGCAGTACTCGCCGACTCGCACGAGAAATTGCCGGTCGACCGGCGCGAGTACAGCGATATTCTCGACGACATGCGACCCTACGAACGCCTGATCGCCAATCGACGCATTGCCGGGGTCATGTTGGCCCACGTTGTGTACCCGGAGATCGACAGTCTGCCTGCCGGATTCTCGACGCAGTGGATACGCCAGCAATTGCGGGCGCAGCTGGGTTTTGACGGGGCGGTGTTCTGCGATGATCTCAGCATGAAAGCAACTGCCAGTTATGGCTCGATGCCGGAAAGGGCGCGACGTGCGCTGGAGGCAGGCTGCGACATGGTGCTGGTTTGCAACGATCGACCAGCGGCAGCCGCGACAGTCATGGCACTCAACGACTATTCGAATCCGTTGTCTCTTGTGAGACTGGCCCGATTGCATGGTACCGGATCGGTCATGCGTGAAACCCTGCAGGCCAGCGACGAATGGCAGCACGCGTCTGCAACCTTCAGCCGTTGGCTTGAAAGACCGCCGCTCGAACTCGACGCATGACGGGTACTCGTGAAAAAAAACGGACTCCGAGGCAATATGCGCTGATTGCCGGCAGCGGATTTCGCGACTTTGGTGCCGATTCGGCGACGCACATCGTCGAAACCGAGTATGGCGAGCCGTCGAGCCCGGTTCGCGAACTCGAGTATGGTGAGCACAAGGTGTTCCTGATTGCGCGGCATGGAGACCATCTGCGTATACCGGCACATCGGGTCAATTACCGGGCGAACATGACGGCGCTGCGAAAACTCGGGGTCGACAGTGTCGTGGCAATCAATACGGTCGGTGTCATCAACGGACAGCTCCTGCCAGGTCAGCTCGCTGTGCCGGCCCAGCTGATCGACTACACCTGGGGAAGGGGTCACAGTTTCCATGAGGGCGAATCCGATAATCTGGCCCATATCGATTTCACGGAACCGTTTTGCAGTGATCTCAGGCAAAAGATACTGGATGCGGCAGAAGCAGCGGGGATTGCCTGTCATGATGGCGGCGTGTATGCGGTTACACAGGGACCGCGCCTGGAAACAGCGGCCGAAGTCAGACGTCTGGCACTTGACGGCGCGGATTTTGTCGGTATGACCGCGATGCCTGAGGCCTCACTGGCAATGGAGCTCGGCATGCACTATGCCTGCCTGTCACTGATCGTCAACTTTGCTGCCGGCTGTGGCCAAACGGCGATTCATGAAGACCTGGAGGCTCATACAGCGACAGCCAAAATGCAGTCGATGAAAGTGCTTCGACAATTCTTTCACGCTGTCTACTGAGGGAACTCGGTAAATGACGAAAAAGCTGCAACGCAAGTTACTCGAACAATTGATCCGCGGTTGTGCTGAACCAATGCTGGTCGCGCAGGTCGATAGCGCAGACTGGCCGGTAGTGTTGTGCAATCCTGCGTTCGAGGCGATCTCACGAGCACATTCCATACAAAAGCAGCCTTTCGCCGACGTTATCGAAAAGCTGATCGGCCGGGAGCTGGCGCTCGAGATCAGTGAGACCGTTCGTGCCAGCCAGGAGACCAGCCTTGCTGTTGACCTCTTTGGCCGCGAGTACCTGCTGGTGCTGCGTCCGGTGCAGCTGCCAGTCGATTCACCAAACCATTTTTACGTTGCCTACTGGCGGGGCGCCGGCGGTGGCACGAACGTCGACGGCGAAATCCACCGGGAGCTGGTCAAGGCAAAGCGACGCATCCGGGACCTGTCGCGTGATGATCCGGTCACCGGGCTGCTCAATAAGCACGCGTTCCACGACGTGCTGGTACATGACTGGGCGGTAGCTGCACGTGAGCATTCCTCTCTGGCTCTGGTTGCATTTCAGTTGGAAGATTTCGCAGCTTATCTGGAAGTTTTTGGGCGACACGCAACAGATTCCTGTTTGCGGCGTGTCGCCCAAGCCGTCCGGCGTTGCCTGCGACGCGCAAGTGACGTTGCCGCGCGAGTTGACGATTCGACCATGCTGGTTCTGGCCCACGCCTCGTCGGAAGCTGGCGTCACGGAATTTGCTGCAAAAATCGCGGCGGCTGTGAAGGAGCTTGGCCTGCACCATCCGCGCTCCAAGAAAGCACGTCATGTCACCGTAGCGTACCGGGTTGCGGTCGTACCAGCTGACGGTGATGAACGAAACGCCGACGTGTTTCTGCGCAGCGTACTCGAGGGCTGACCTTCGTCTTCTGGTGACTTACAAGCTGCCTGTGCCGGCCGGAATCGGTGCAGTTTGTTCCGCGCTCGGGTTCGCGTTCGGGTACGCAGACTCGTCGCGGGTAACCTTCGCGAGAACGCCAAATTTTGGATGGTCAAAGTAGCGCAGGTCGCCACTCTTGAAAATCCGATCCTCCAAAATCCGGTACCGTACCGTGGACGGCTGCAGGTCCGGCTTATCGGAGTAAACATTGCCAACCTGCGACACGGCATCTGCGGAGGTAGCAGCATTGCCGCTGTACGACCGGGCTGACGGGTCGGCGTCGAGTGCCAGGTCCACGACCAGGTGAAGATACCGGCTCAGGTACAGGGTCAGGTATCCATCGAGGCGCAACGGAGCATTGCCGAGCATTCGCAGCCGGATCGGCGGAGTCAGCTCCTTTTCGACCGTGGTTTGCGTCCATGCCATATGCATGATCGGCCTGTAAGCATCGAGTGTCCGCAGCTTTCGGTAGATGTCGTGCATCGTGTACTGCGTCGGGTCCAGCAGTGACAGACCGATCTGGCGCGACAGCGGAATTTCCGCCAGCGATGGCTTGCTACCCGGGGCCGAATTGTCGAGTGTTGCCGGCATGTCGGTAAAAACAAGTTCACCTTCCAGGGGCTCCCCGGGCGGCGGCTCGATAGCTTCGGCAATAAACACTTCATCGCCGGCCTGAGCATTCTCGGCGTACTCGAAAATGATTATTTCTACCGTGTAGCGTCGCTCCGGTTCGGCGACTTCGGCAGGTGCCTCGGGGGTGACCATCTGCGCGTGCGCGCAGGGGATGCCGCAAAGCAACCACATCAGGACTCCGGGCATGATCTTATGCATATCGTTCAACCGGTAGCTACTTTGGCAATGTTATCGGAAGTTGCCAGTTCGCGAAGCAGTAATTCTATCGCCGCAAACCGCTTATCCGGGGTATTCATGTCAAGCCGGAACTGTAATCGATGCGCGCCCTGCATTCGATACCCCTGACCCTCACGTTGCACCAGTCGCACCAGGTTAAGTGGATCGACGCGCGTCTCTTTGCCGAACAACAGATATCCGCCTGCTTCCGCGGCATCGATCTTCTGCAGTCCGAGGGCGGAGGCCTGAAGCTTGATTTCCGCGACGCGCATGAGGTTTTTGGCTGCCGCCGGCAACAGCCCGAAACGGTCAATCAGTTCGACCTGCAGATCCCTGAGTCCAGGCGGTGATTCTGCGCTGGCAATGCGCTTGTACAACATTAGTCTCAGGTGCACATCCGGTACATAGTCTTCCGGCAGCAGGGCCGGCAGGTGAAGGTTGATGTCGACGCCGGCGTTCAATGGCCGGTCCAGATCCGGTTCCTTGCCGTTCCTCAGCGACTCAACCGCTCGACCGAGAAGTTCTGTATAGAGCGAGAAACCGATCTCCTGAATCTGGCCGCTTTGCGTGTCACCGAGCAGCTCGCCGGCGCCACGAATCTCCAGATCGTGCGTTGCCAGAATGAAGCCGGACCCCAGGTCCTCGAGCGAATCAATTGCTTCCAGGCGCTTGATGGCATCGGCGGTCATGGCGGCGCGCGGTGGTGCGATGAGGTAGGCATACGCGCGATGATGCGAGCGACCCACCCGTCCACGCAGCTGGTGAAGCTGGGCCAGACCGAAGTGATCGGCGCGATTGATGATTATGGTATTGGCAGTCGGCACATCGAGGCCGCTTTCGACGATTGTGGTGCACAGCAGGACATTGAATCGGCGATGATAGAAATCCAGCATCACTTGTTCGAGTTCGCGTTCCGGCATTTGTCCGTGGCCAATTCGTATCGTGGCTTCCGGCACCAGTTTGGCAAGTTGTTGCTCGACGCGTGCAATGTCGTCGACCCGGTTGTGGATAAAATACACTTGGCCACCGCGGCGTATTTCGCGAAGCAACGCTTCGCGGATGACGACGTCATTCCATTCGCTGACAAAGGTCTTGACCGCGAGGCGTCCAACCGGCGGAGTCGTAATCAGCGACATTTCGCGCAGTCCACCGAGGGCCATGTTGAGGGTGCGGGGAATCGGTGTCGCCGTCAGTGTCAATACGTCGACCGCACTGCGAAGTGACTTGATCGCCTCCTTGTGCCGGACGCCGAATCGATGTTCTTCGTCGACAATGACCAGTCCGATATCGCGAAAATCACGGGTGTGCTGCAGTAACCGGTGGGTGCCGATGACGACATCGACGGCACCGCTGCGCATTCCGTCAATAATGCGGTCGGCCTCCTTTTTCGAGCGAAATCGTGACAGCACTTCGACCCGAACCGGCCAGTCCGCGAACCGGTCCTGAAAGGTCTGCCCGTGTTGTTGCGCGAGCAATGTCGTAGGCACAAGAATTGCGACCTGCTTGCCGCTGTGAACAGCAGCAAACGTCGCCCGCAAGGCTACCTCGGTTTTGCCGAAACCGACGTCGCCGCAGACAACGCGGTCCATGGGTGTGCCGCTGGCCAAGTCCTGCAGGACCTCGTTGATAGTTCGTGCCTGGTCCTCGGTCGGCTCGAACGGGAACCCGTCCTCGAATGCCCGGTACTCGGCTTCGGGCCAGTGAAACCGGTGGCCGGGCCGGGCGGCACGCCTTGCATACACATCCAGCAACTCCGCGGCAACGTCGCGGATCCGGTCGATCGCCCGTCGTCGCGCTTTTGCCCATTGATCGCTTCCCAGCTTGTGCAACGGGGCATTTTCCGGTGATGCCCCTGTGTAGCGCGAAATCAGGTTCAGGGCATGAACCGGCACGTAAAGCTTGTCGCCATCGGCGTACTCAAGATGCAGGAATTCTCCTTCAACGCCTCCGGGCCGAAGGCTGACCAGGCCCCGGTATCGGCCGATGCCGTACTCGGCATGCACGACCGGTGAGCCGTCCTGAAGGTCATTGAGTTGCCGGATGATGGTTTCCGGATCCCTTTCGCTGCGACGTCGCCGCGATTTATGTCGAGGCCGGTCGCCGAACAGTTGCTGTTCGCTGATCACGGCAATACCGGCCTCGTCGAGCAACACGCCATTTTCCACCGGCGCGATGGTGATGCAGATACGCTCGTCGGACTCGAGGAATGACGGCCAGTCGTCAACGCGGCGAACGCGAATGTCACGCCCCTGCAGCAGGTCGATGATCGCTTCGCGACGTCCGGCAGAATCCGCCGTGAACAAGACCCGGCCGTCGAAACTCGCCATGAATTGCAGCAATGCTGCTGCCGCGTCGTCAAACCGCGACTCGATGCGAAGTGCCGGCGGCAGTCGGGCGGGCAGATTGATGCTGCCGGCGACATCGGCAACCGACTGCGATGTGTAACTGACCGATCGCAAACCTGCCAGGCCTGCCACCAGTTGTTCCAGGCCGATGAAGCATTCTTCGGGACTCAGTATCGGTCGTTCCGGATCAAGGCGGCAGATGTCGTAACGATCGAGAATTTCCTGCCAGCTCTGATCGAGAATTGCACCGAGGTCCGACGGCCTGAAGACGACAGTGGCGTTCGGCAGATAATCGAGCAGCGACGCCGTCTCTTCAAAAAACAACGGCAGGTAGTACTCGATTCCCCCATGGGCAATGCCCTCGGACACCTCGCGATAGATACGAGAGCGCGATGGCTGTCCTTCAAATCTTTCCCGGTAACGGCGGCGGAACTCCCGGATGTCACTCTCGTCGAGTGGCACCTCGCGGGCCGGCAAAATTCGAATTTCCGAAATCTCGATCCCGGATAATTGCGTGTCGACGTCGAAGCGGCGCAGGCTCTCGATCTCATCGTCGAAAAAGTCGATGCGCAACGGCTCGTCCGCACCCATCGGAAAAAGGTCAAGCAGCGATCCGCGAACTGCAAGCTCGCCGTGCTCCTCAACCTGCGGGACGCGAAGGTATCCAGCCGCGATCAGCGAATCGACAAAGGCCTGCCGGTCCACCTTTTCTCCGCGTTCCAATCGCAGGGATCTCGCGCTTACATAATTTTTTGGCGGAAGACGTTGCAACAGGCAAGGTGCAGAGGCGATGACGATGCCACGGCTGAGATCGGGCAGTGCCGACAGGACGGACAGGCGTTGCGAAATAATGTCCTGATGCGGCGAAAAACTGTCGTAGGACAGTGTTTCCCATTCGACGAAATGCACGATCGGCAGATTGCCAGCGGCAAAAAAACGCATTTCCGTCTCGAGCTGATCGGCATGCCGCGGATCGCGTGCCAGCACCAGGACCGGACTGCCGAGCAGTTGAGCGTACTCCACCGCGGCCATAGACGCGGCTGCGCCGATCAAGCGGCCGATCGAGGCTGGCAGGCCGGGGGTTCCGGCCAGAGGTGGAATCAATATTGGTTGAGGCGACACTTAAGGAAACCGCAGGCAAAATCGGCCGGCGATTATCGCATAAGTCAGCAACATTGCCGCTACAGCGGCCGGCAGCGTGTATCCGCAAGTATCAGAGGGAGCCGCTCGCGGCGCTGGCCGCGTCGGCCGTATCAGCGACGACTAACGGCGTGAATGACCTTGTCGTATTCGAAAAATACGACGAATTCACTGTACTCCCAGCGGCTGATCGGCGGGTCCCCGACTGCCGGCTGTTTCGAATTCGGCTTTCCGTACGTGGATTCAACGCTGGCCTCGGTCATGCCGCGCGTGGGCTTGCCCGGTTGTTCGAACCGCGCCGCATTTTCGGTTCCACCCATTTGCAGGGTATCGGCAACAGCTGCGCCGGAAATGAGGCCGGCAGCGGCAATCAGGACATAGAGCTTGGCCATAACGGGGCCTCCAGATCGATTGTTGCGACTATAACATCGCGCTTCGGATCATAAACAGTTGATTAACAGCGTTTTACACGCACACGGCCAGGCACTCCCGGACCTGGTTCTCACTATTGGAAAACGGCCCGACCGGAAGTGAATGTGGTTTAATGCGGCCGATGATCAAGCCAGTCGAACTGTTTGTTGGCCTGCGGTACCTTCGGGCCAAGCGGCGCACCCGATTTGTCTCCTTTATCACGCTGATTTCGCTGGCCGGCATTGCCCTCGGAGTGGCCGCGCTGATTGTGATTCTGTCCGTCATGAACGGATTCGAGGCCGAGTTGCGTGATCGCCTGCTCAGCATGACGGCGCACGGCAGTGTCAGCGGCGATGACAGCAGTGACGACGGCAGTATTTCGGACTGGCCGTCCCTGCAGCGGCAGGTACTTGCGACGACCGGTGTGGTGGCAGCTGCGCCGTATGTACAAATGGAGGGCATGGTTCGCACCGGCAGGAGCTTACGGGCTGTGCTGGTCAACGGTGTTCTGCCGGAAGAAGAGGCTCAAGTATCCGGCGCGACCATCAATTTCGTCGAGGGTAATCTCGACGTACTGCAAGCCGGCAACAAGAGCATCATTCTCGGGCGGCTGCTGGCGCTCGACCTCGGTGCACGCATGGGCGACGGTGTCGTGCTGCTCATTCCTCGCCCGGACGGTCACGGCTCGCTCGAACCTGTACTGGAACGCTTTATTCTGCGTGGTGTGTTCGAAGCCGGCGTGCAGGACCATGACGCATCGCTCGCCCTGATTCACATGCACGATGCGCAGTTGCTGCTATCGCTCGGCGAGCGGGTCTCCGGCGTACGCTTTGTCGGCACCGACGTGCTGTTGGCCCCGGCCGTATCCGCAAAGCTCAGGGCCGGTCTTGGCCGGGGTTTTACAAGCACCGACTGGACCGTCGAAAACGCCAGTTATTTTCACGCAATCCGGCTTGAGAAAATGATGATGTCGCTGATTCTGTCGCTGATCATCGGTGTCGCTGCATTCAATATTGTCGCAAGCCTGGTGATGGTTGTGACTGACAAGACGGGCGATATTGCGATATTGCGGACTCTCGGCATGGGTCCGGGCGGGGTGGTGCGCATCTTCTTTATCCAGGGCGCAGCCATAGGCTGGGCAGGAGTATTTCTCGGTGTCGTCAGTGGCGTTCTGCTCGCGCTTTACGTGCCCGTGCTCGCGCCGGCCGTAGAGCGCCTATTCGGTTTCCAGATCATGCCAGGCGATGTGTATTACGTGACTGCAATCCCTTCCGTGCTCAGGATGCAGGACGTTACCGTCATCGCCATTGCCGCATTTCTCCTCACTTCGCTCGCAACCCTTTATCCGGCGCGACGTGCGGCAAAGGTCAATCCCGCGTCTGCGTTACGGTACGAATAACAAGATGCTGCACTGGTTCGAATGCTGGATGGGCGGGCGCTATGTGCGTTCAAAAAGCCGCAATGGCTTTGTATCGCTGATATCCACCATTTCGATCAGCGGTATTGCAATCGCGGTTGCAGTGCTGATTGTCGTGCTGTCGGTCGTCAACGGTTTCGAGAGGGAATTGCGCGAGCGCCTGCTGGCCATGTCGGCGCACGCGACCATCGAGGATCCGCTCGGGGTGTTGGCAGACTGGCAAGTCCACGCGCGCAACGCAGTCACCAATCCTGACGTGCTCGCTGCGGCGCCGTACGTCGATGGGCAGGCACTGCTGGTGTCCGGGCGGCAATTGAGCGGCGCCGAATTGCGCGGGATCGATCCGGCTCTTGAATCGGCGGTTTCTGGTATCGCGTCCGTGGTGACCGAAGGAAGTTTTCAGGCGCTGCAGCCTGGCGCGTTCGCCATTGTCCTTGGCAGCGAGCTTGCCGGTGCATTGCGCGCCAATGTAGGTGACAAGGTCACGGTTACACTGGCGGAGGGCGTGGTGACGCCTGCCGGAGTCATGCCGAGGACCCGGCGTTTCACGGTCGGTGGCATTTACCGGGTGGGCATGTATGAATTCGACCGGCGACTCGCATTCGTCAATCTTGCGGATGCGCAGCGACTGTTTCGCCTCGGCGAGGGCGTCAGCGGGATCCGGCTGTCTGTAACGGATATCTATGCAGCGCCAGCCATTGTTCGCCAGGTGGCAATCGACGGGGGTGGTGGCGTGCTGGTCAGTGACTGGACGCGGCGGCATGTGAATTTCTTTCGTTCCATACAGATCACCAAATCGATCCTGTTCGTAATCCTGCTGATGGTGATCGCCGTTGCCGCCTTCAATATCGTTTCGACCCTGGTCATGGTGGTAAAGGACAAGCAGTCGGATATTGCCATCCTGCGCACGGTCGGTGCGTCGCCATCGACGGTATTGAAGATATTCATCGTGCAGGGAAGCATTATCGGCGTCCTCGGCACGGTTGCAGGACTGCTGCTCGGCGTCGTTCTCACTGTCAACCTGGAGAGCATCGTGGCATTCATGGAATCCTCCTTCGGCATCAAGTTTCTTGCCGCCGATGTTTATTTCATCAGTGACCTTCCAGCGGACCTGCGCTGGCCCGACGTTGCAAGAATCTGTGCGATCGCGCTGATACTCGCTTTGTTGTCGACCATTTATCCCGCGTGGCGAGGCGCCCGGACTTTGCCTGCCGAGGCATTGCGATATGAATAAAGCGCAGCTATCACCCGCCACCGGGGTACTTTGCTGCCGTAAAGTCGTGCGCCGGTTCGCGGAGGGCGGTTCTGTACTCGAAGTCCTGAGCGGCGTTGATCTCAGCGTGTCAGCGGCCGAGCGTCTTGCGATCGTCGGTACCTCGGGCTCCGGAAAAACGACGCTGCTGCAGATCATGGGCGGGCTCGATGATCCGACCTCAGGCGAGGTTATCGTGGGTGGCCACACGTTGGCCAATACCAGCGAGGCGCAAAAGAGCGAACTTCGTAATCGCTATATCGGTTTCGTCTATCAGTTTCATCATCTGTTGCCGGAATTTTCGGCCCAGGAGAACGTCGCGATGCCATTGCTGATTCGTCGCGAGCGCAAGCAGAAAGCGATGCAACAGGCAGCAGACCTGCTCGGCCGGGTCGGCCTCGGCCAGCGCCTGACGCACAAGCCCGGCGAGCTGTCAGGCGGCGAACGGCAGCGCGCAGCGGTTGCTCGGGCATTGATTACGCGGCCGAGCCTGGTGCTTGCCGACGAACCAACCGGCAACCTCGATGCTGGCAACGGAGAACACGTGCTGCAGCTGATGCTGGAGCTCAACCGTGAGCTCGAAACCAGTCTCGTGATCGTTACGCACGACAAATCGATAGCGAAACGCATGGATCGGGTGTTGGTGCTCGAGGACGGCAGACTCGCTGGCGCCTCCTGACGAAGCTATCCGTTACTTGCGCTTGCGCCGCTTCGCCAGGTAATCCGCAATGGATGCCCGCCACAAGAGATCGAGCGAAACATAGCCGACAAAAGCGGAGAATGATCCGAGCAAAACGCATCCGAGCACCATCGGTTGCCAGATATGCTGAAACTGATTGCCGAGCCAGGACATGGACAGTTCAAATTCAAAGGGCTGCGGCTCCAGGCCGAGCAAGGCGCGGCCCAGCCAGTAGGCGGAGAAATACATCGGGCCCATGGTCAGAGGATTGCTGATAAAAGTCGTTACCGTGGCGATCGCGACATTCACCCGCAAGGGGATGGCTAGCAGGGCGGCGATCAACGGGTGGCCCGGAATCGGCATGAAGGCTATGAACAGGCCCAGCGAAAAAGCCGGCACCACGGAACGCCGCCGGATTCCCCACAAATCCGGGTCATGCAGCAGGTGGTCGAACGGTTCGATAAACCACAGCTTTCGCAGGCGCTCGCGATTGAGGGCAAATTTGCGAAAAAAGCGCCTTGGCATTGCAACAGATATCCGATTTCATCGAGCAGACAGGCTCGAGATGCAGGCGCGCATCATAACGAGAAACCGCAGGGAAGCGGAACATGTTGCGATTCTCACTTTGCGTGCTCTGTGGCATGTACTCGATGCATCAGGCAGCGAGCCTGCCGTCCGCTCCCTGGCTGATAACGCTTGCCGTAGTAACGACAGGGACGATGCTGACAGCCACGTTGCGCCCGTTGGCGGCCGTGTTCCTGGGGTATCTGGCTACGGCCACCACGGCACACCTTGTAATCGACGCACAGCTCCAGTCCCGTTTTGAAGGCCAGATCGTCGAATTCGTCGGCGCGATTGACGATTTTCCGATCGCCGCGGGCGACGCGTTGCGCCTTCTGGTCAAGCCACAGGATCGCCGCGAATTACCACCGAAAATTCGCCTCAGCTGGTACGAGCCCACGGAAACGCCACAAATTGGCGAGGTCTGGCAGCTGACCGCGCGGCTGCGAGCACCGCGCGGGCTGGCCAATCCACAGGGATTTGACTACGAAGGCTGGCTGTTCCGGCAGCGAATCGGCGCAACCGGTTACGTCGTTTCCGCCGCAAGATTGACACCACAACCCGATGTCGGCCGAGTTACCGCGCTGCGCCGCCATTTCCTGCAACGCACTTATGCCTTGCTCCCCGATGACGCGGCCCGCGCAGTACTCACCGCAGTAACCATCGGTGCCCGGCAGGACATTACGCGCGAGCAGTGGGACCAGTATGCCCGCACCGGCACCAGTCATCTGATGTCGATATCCGGATTGCACATAGGACTCGCTGCCGCTGGCCTCTTTCTGCTGGTACGAGTCCTTGCCGCGCCTTTTGCCCGAGGGCGAAACATTCGCGACGCAGCTGTCGTCACAGCGGCGATTGGCGCTACGGCCTACACGCTGATCTCGGGCCTTGCCGTACCTGCGCAGCGAGCATTGTTGATGGTATTGCTGGTGTCGGTGACATTGCTGATGCGCCGGCAGCGGAGCTATGCGCGAATCTTGTCCCTGGCCTGCCTCGGCATACTGGCTGCTGATCCGCTGGCAGCAGTGACACCTGGCTTTCAACTGTCTTTTTTCGCCGTAGCGTTGCTGCTTTGGTCAGGTCAGCAGTTCAAGGCAGCTGTGCTGCCGTGCCGGCCGATGGCAGGCAGGCATATTGTGGGTTCGGTGTGGCACCTCGCAGTCCTCCAGGTTTTCCTCCTCTTCGGATTGCTGCCGCTCACGGCAGTGCTCTTCGGCCGCATCACCTGGCTGGCGCCGTTTGTCAATCTGCTCGCGTTGCCAATATTCAATCTGTTTACAACGCCGCTGTCGCTGCTTGCGATCGTGCTCGACGGACCGATGCAATTCGCCGGCGATGCTCTGGTTCGGCTGGCGCATTTCAGCGTTGTTGTCTTGCTGTGGCTGGTCGACCTGGCCGCGAAATCGCCGCACGCAGAGTTTCGGACCTTGCCGTTGACGGGTGTCATGCTGGCTGTGCTTTGGGCTACCGGACTTTGGGCAGCCTTGCCGCCCGGTTTTCCCGGGCGCTATCTTGCCTGGATTGCAATGCTGGCGGTAATCATGCACGTCGCGCAATCGCCGCCACGGGACTGCGTGGATCTGCACGTACTCGATGTTGGTCAGGGACTATCGGTGGTGGCCGAAACGCGCACGAGGCTGGCGGTGTTCGACACCGGGCCGGCGTTTCGCAGTGGCAGCGATGCGGGAGAGCTGGTCCTGGTGCCATTCCTGCGGTCGCTGGGTCGGGGAAAGATCGATGCATTGATTGTCAGTCACGCGGATCTCGATCATACCGGCGGCGTCAATTCAGTCGTCGGACAGTTTGATGTCGGACAAGTCCTGTTCGGTGAGTCGCCGCCGATTGAATCCGATCGCCTGCCGCGGCAGACCCGCTGCGCGGCAGGCCAGGCATGGCACTGGGACGGCATTGACTTCCGCCTGCTGCACCCGCCCGCTATGACAACACATGTTGGCAACGATTCGTCCTGTGTTCTCGAAATCAGCGCAGGCCCTCACCGTGCACTGCTCACCGGTGACATAGAAGCGCCGGTCGAGCGATGGCTGCTTGCGCAAAATTCGCTCCGGCAATCACATTTCGTTGTCGTTCCACATCATGGCAGTCGCACCTCGTCTACGGCGAATTTCGTGGCCGCGCTGGATGCCGAACTTGCGGTGGTATCGGCCGGCTATGGAAATCGCTGGGGATTTCCCAAGCCCGAGGTAGTTCGGCGCTGGCAGGGGCAGGGCGCAAAACTGCTCTCGACCGCATCATCCGGTGCTGTCAGCCTACGTATTTGCATCAGTGGCGGCCTGCAACCGGTGATCGAACAACGTCATGCCTATCGCCGTTACTGGCATGCAGCGCCTTGACCGGAGTGCACCGGGGTACCACGGCGCGGGAATTTTTGTGCCGCTCACTGTATATTTCGATTTTCCTCAGGATCGGGCCTATGGTCGAAATCGTCAAAGCAGGCGGTTGGGTGATGGCGCCAATCATCCTCTGCGCCATTATTGCCATGGGAATAATGCTGGAGCGCTTCTGGACACTGCAGCAGAAACGCGTATTGCCGGAGGATCTCACCAGCAAGGTCTGGGGCTGGGTAAAGAAGGACGCTCTCGACCAGCGGCAGATCCAGACCCTGCACCAGGGTTCGCCGCTGGGGCAGATTCTCGCGGCAGGCCTCATCAACCGGGACCTTGATCGTGTGGCGATGAAAGACAGCATCGAGGACACCGGCCGGCATGTGGTCCATGAACTCGAGCGTTACCTGGAGACCCTCGGCACCATCGCCGCGATTTCACCGCTGCTTGGTTTGCTTGGAACCGTGTTCGGCATGATCAAGGTATTTTCTGCCATTACGACTCACGGTGTTGGCAATCCGACCGTACTTGCCGGTGGCATCGCAGAGGCGTTGATCACGACCGCCGCAGGACTGACAGTCGCGATACCGGCGCTGATCGGCTATCGCTACTACCGGAACCGGGTAGATACGCTTGTCGTCGACATGGAGAAGGAAGCCATCAAACTGGTCGAGGCACTGCACCGCCGCAAAGCGGCTGATGGCACCGACGAATGAATCTCAACAGGCGGCCAAGGGCAGAGCCGGAAGTCAACCTCACGTCGTTGATCGACGTGGTCTTGTTGCTGCTCTTCTTCTTCGTGGTCTCGACGACGTTCGTCAAGCAGTCGCAGATCTCGATCCGATTGCCCGAGGCGAAGAACACGCCGGTCGTCGAAGAGATACCCGATCAGCTCGAGATCATGATCACGGAGCAGGGCACTTACCTTGTCAACGGCCGTGAACTGATCAACAACCGGCCCGAGACCATTCGCAATGCCCTGCAAAAGGTGTCGGGTGGCAATACCCAGCTGCCACTGACTATCAGCGCCGATGCCAATGCGCGCCACCAGTATGTCGTAACCGCCATGGATGTAGCGGGCAAGCTTGGGTTCGTGCAAGTGAGCATCGCTACAGTCAACGATCCAGCCAACGATTCGACCGATCCGTGAGCAAGCGAATCGATCCACGGGTCGTCCAGGTCTACGGTCGCCTCTGGAGGTACGTCACCCCGTACCGCTATATCGGCGTAATCGCCGTCATCGGCATGGTTGCATCGTCGCTGGTGGAAGGACTGCTGGTCTGGATGCTGGAGCCGATGACGGACGAGGCGCTGGTTGCACACAACCTCGAAACAGCCAAATGGCTGCCGCTTGCTTTCGTCGGTGTATTCATCGTCCGTGGAATTGCCGGATATGCAACCGAGGCCTCGCTCGGATGGATCGGGCGAGGCGTTATCAGTTCCTTGCGTCGCGATGTATTCAAAAAGTTCCTGACCTTGCCCTCGCGTTTCATCGAGCAGAATTCCACCGGTCCGTTGTTGTCCCGCATGACCTATAACGTGGAAATGATTTCAGAATCCGTGACCCACGTGGTGACCACCCTGATTCGGGATGTTCTGACTATCCTCGCTGCCGCCGCCGTCATGCTGTATCAGAGTCCGCGACTTACCCTGCTCGTGTCAGTCGTGTTCCCCTTGATTGCGCTCATGATTCGCGCACTTTCCAAGGCGTTTCGCCGTTACAGCAGCCGCATTCAGGACTCGGTCGGTGAAGTGGCCCAGGTGTCCGAGGAGGTTCTGTCAGGCCATCGGGTGGTCAAGGTATTCGGCGGTTATGCCTACGAAAACCAGCGGATGCTCAATGTTGACGAGAAGAATCGCAAGCAGCATCTGAAACTGATTCAGGCCAGGTCGTTGGGTACCGCACTGACCCAGGTTATTTTCGGTCTAAGTGTGGCGCTGGTCATTTACTTCGCCGGTGTCGAGTCGATGGAAAACAAGCTCAGCCCGGGCAAATTCATTTCGTTTTTCAGCGCCATGATGCTCATGTTGCAACCATTGCGGCGGATCACAAACCTGAATGCAGTGATTCAGCGCGGCATTGCGGCCGGGGACAGCCTGTTTCGAATCATGGACGAACCGGACGAGGTTGATTCCGGAGCGGTAGAACGGGACCAGGTGCGCGGTGACGTGGAATTCCGCGATGTCAGATTTTCCTATGGCACGAACGGCGCACAGGTCATCGACAATCTGTCGCTGTCGATAGCGGCTGGCAAGTTGCTAGCGATAGTCGGTCATTCCGGCAGCGGCAAGTCGACGCTGGTCGGACTCCTGCCAAGGTTTTACGACATCGACAGCGGTGAAATTCTCCTGGACGGCGTTCGCATCCAGGATTACAAATTGTCGAATCTGCGTGCCCATATCAGCCTGGTAAGCCAGGATGTGGTCCTGTTCAATGACACGATCGCCAATAATCTTGCCTACGGGTCGCTCGGGCGGGCCTCGCGTGCGGATGTGCTTCGCGCCGCAGAAGCAGCACATATCATTGAATTCATTAAAGATCTTCCTAATGGGCTGGACACGATGGTGGGCGAGCGGGGCGTGTTGCTCTCCGGCGGTCAGCGACAGCGGATCGCAATCGGCAGGGCCCTGCTGAAGGATGCACCGGTGCTGATACTCGACGAGGCGACCTCGGCACTGGACAGCAAGTCCGAGCGGCATATACAGGATGCGCTGGGCGTCCTGATGCAAAACCGTACCACCCTGGTCATTGCGCACCGCTTGTCCACCGTTGAAAACGCTGACCAGATCATCGTGCTCGACCACGGGCGCATCGTTGAATCCGGTACACATCCGGAGTTGCTGGCGCTCGATGGTCAGTATGCAAGCCTGTACCGGATGCAGTTCAGTGATGAATCCGCGAACAACAGTTCCTGACGCAGCGCGGCATGGTGAGACAGAACGGCAATGACCAGGACTGGCTGCAGCGGATGTGGTACGGGAATTCCGCATCGCGTTTTCTGCTAATGCCATTGAGCCTGATATTTTCTGCCGTGGTGTCGTTGCGTCGCTGGCTGTACCGGATTGGCGTCCTGAAGTCGTACCGAATGTCCGTGCCCGTCGTGGTGGTAGGCAACATCACCGTCGGCGGTACGGGCAAGACACCGATCGCCATCTGGCTGGCACAGGAGCTGAAGATCCGCGGCCACAATCCGGGCATTGTTAGCCGCGGCTACGGCGGCAAAGTCGGTCGCACGGCGATCGAGGCGACGGCGTTCAGCAGCCCGGATACAGTGGGCGACGAAGCAATTCTTATTGCTTCACGCAGCCGCTGCCCGGTGTTCGTACACCCGGACCGTGTTGCAGCCGCCAGGGCGGCCATCGACTCCGGTGTCGACATCGTTATCGCGGACGATGGCCTGCAGCATTACCGGCTGGCCCGCGACTACGAGATCGCCGTGCTCGATGGACTGCGCGGCACCGGTAATGGTCTGCTGTTGCCGGCCGGTCCGCTGCGCGAGCCGATGGAGAGATTGCAGTTCGTCGACAGGGTGCTGGTGCAGACCGAGGGCCAGGACGTGGACGTACCCTTTCTTCGCCGCCTGGCCGATCGGTCCTCATCGGCCTTCGCCCTGGTGCCGAAACAGTTGCGCGAGCTCAATG
Organism: Pseudomonadota bacterium; assembly: GCA_020027645.1. Classification (GTDB taxonomy): domain Bacteria; phylum Pseudomonadota; class Gammaproteobacteria; order Steroidobacterales; family Woeseiaceae; genus JAKEGN01. The sequence continues at coordinate 38,652 of JAHKKM010000001.1, read as the reverse complement.
GAATGGCAAGCCGGCCACTCGGTGAATTTTCAGGAAAGACCGTACATGCCGTTGCCGCAATCGGCAACCCGACGCGCTTCTTTCGCATGCTCGAATCGCACGGGATGCGAGTCATTCCGCATGCGTATCGCGATCACTTGCAACTGACCGGAAAGCACCTTGCTTTCGGTGACCGTTTGCCGATCGTCATGACGGAAAAGGACGCAGTAAAATGTGGCGGACTTTCCGTGGATAACTGCTGGTATGTGCCGGTTACTGTCAAGTTTCCAAACGCCGGCCGCTCGAACTGGCTGGAGGAGCTAAACAAATTTCTGCTGCAAAAGAAGGAAGAGCTTTGTCCAAGCGTCCATTCCACGTCGTAATCCCGGCACGCTACGCGTCGAACCGACTGCCGGGCAAACCCTTGCGTCTGCTTGCGGGCAAACCAATGTTGCAGCACGTTTGGGAGCGTGGCTGTGAAAGTGACGCGCAAGGCATCGTCATTGCAACCGATGACCAGCGCATTGCCGATGCCGCGGCGGGATTTGGCGCGGATGTTTGCATGACCTCGAGTGCCCATCCGTCCGGCAGTGACAGAATCGCCGAGGTGTGCCGGATTCGACAGTGGCCCGGCGATCGCATCATCGTCAATCTGCAGGGCGATGAGCCGACCATGCCGGCTGCACTGATCAATCAATGCGCCGGCTTGCTTGACGATGATGGCACCGACATCGGTACGCTGGCATCACCGCTTGCTGCAATCGTGGACTTGCACAATCCGAATATCGTCAAGGTACTGGTCGATGCGAAAGGCTATGCAATGATTTTCAGTCGAGCCGCGATTCCCCATGCGCGGAGCGAGGATGTTCAGGCCTTGGCAGCGGCAACGGCCCTGCACCACCACGGGATTTACGCATATCGTGTCAGTGCGCTGTTGCGCATGGTTGCCGCAAAGTCGCCGGCGGTCGAGATTTGCGAACAACTGGAACAATTGCGGGCCTTGCACCTTGGAATGCGCATCCGGGTCGGGCAACCGAAAATGCGGCCTGGTGCCAGTGTCGACACCGAGGACGACTTGCGAATCGCGGAACAGCTATTGTCTGCAGGCGGCTGATCAGGGGAGATTGCCCGCCGGTAGTCAAGGCGATTGACCGCTTAATCGCCTGCCGGGTCGGTGCGATGTGCCGTCATCTCAAAAGTACTGCGTTGGTAACCGTTGCGTTCGATGATCGAAAAAATGCGCGAAAGCGTTTCATCGTCAAGTTCTGGTGTCCGAGCGAGGATCCAGCCGTATTCTCGCGACGGATGACCGACAATCGCCCATTGGAAGTTCTCGTCCAGGCCGATCACCCAGTAATCGCCCCAAAACGGCCGCCAGCCGAAAAAACTCACGAAACTGACTTTGAGTTTTGCATTGCTTTGACTATCCACGATCTTTGCAACACCACTTGCTTCGTCGCGCTTGCCGTCGTCCCTGAGGCAACGGTTGATCACATCGAGTCGCCCGTCATCGCGGATCGCGTAATCGGCCGTCGTGTCGCTTGCACAAGCCTTCTGGAACCGATTGGGAATCCTGGCGATTTCGTACCATCGTCCGACGTATCGCGTCAGCTCGACGGAGCTAACGGTTGTTATGGCGGGTAACGGCTCCGCATCGGACCTGGCCGCAACCCGGCCGCCCAGTCCGATTCCCAGCGTGACGGTGAGGGCAATCCACAAATATCCAAGGTCGTGGTGATTCATGGCGAACTTGTGCTCCGGGTCGGGGTCGAGAGTAATGAGCATTCAGCGGCAAAGCCAGCGATGGTACGACTTGTTACACAATCGACGTGGTCAAATTGGCATGCTGGCGGCATCATGCGCAAACGCTTATCTGTGGCGCGGCCGCGGGTCACGACTATCCGGAGTCTCAAATGCGTCTTTTGACAGGGGTAATCACTCTTATGGCGACCGCGATATCATCGGCCGACGATCCGGCATTGCTGGATCAGAACTTCCGTCGACTGGCGTCGGATGAGGTCGTCAACCTCGAAGCTGCCTATTCGGGGAAGGTTATACTGGTCGTTAACACCGCCTCGAAGTGCGGTAACACGCCGCAATATGATGGACTGGAAGAGCTTTACCAGCAGTACGGAGAAGACGGTTTTGTCGTGCTCGGCTTTCCATCGAATGATTTTCTCGGGCAGGAGCCAGGAACGGAAGAGGAAATCCAGGATTTCTGCCGGCTCACGTACAAGGTGAAGTTCCCGATGTTTGAAAAGATTACAGTGAAGCGGGCGGGCGCTCATCCGTTTTTCGATCGATTGGCTGCCGCATCCGGCACCTATCCTACGTGGAATTTTCACAAGTACCTGATCGGCAGGGACGGAAAGCTCGTGCGTGAATTCAGTCCACGCACTGAGCCCTACGATAAGGCGGTGGTTGCGGCTATCGAATCTGCACTCGGTATGTGAGTCGGGGAGTCGCGCGCCGATTTCAGCCTGCAAAGTCTGTAGTTCAGGCAGCTACATTTCCATTTGCGCGACGCCAAAGCCGTCGCAATGCCTGACTTGATTGAATAAGATTGACCACCGAGCCAGGTACCACCTATGACTGAGCACACGGAAAAACTGTCCGTTCTATTTGTCTGCATGGGCAACATTTGCAGGTCGCCTACGGCCGAGGGTGTATTTCGCAAAATCGTCAACGATGCAGGGCTGGGACACCGCATTCAGGTCGAATCAGCAGGTACGCATGCGTATCACAGCAATGACCCCCCTGATCGACGTTCACAGGCGGCTGCCGAGCGCCGCGGTTTTTCACTGGCTGACATCCGTGCCCGGCGCGTGGAAAGCGCGGATTTCGAAAGGTTTGACTACATTTTCGCCATGGATCGCGACAACCTGGCAATGCTCAGGACCGCGGCCGGCGAACAGCAGAACGCGGAGATCCACCTGTTTCTCGAATACGCGACAGGCGGCCGGGAATCCGAAGTACCGGATCCGTACTACGGCGGCTCGGCCGGATTCGAACGCGTCCTCGACCTGGTCGAGGACGCGTCGGCTGAGCTACTGGAGTTGTTGCGACAGCGGATCGACTGAGCTGATTCAGACGGTAGTGTCGCGGTCGTCCGGAGTTTCCTGAGCCAGCTGATCCGGCGGCGATACCTTTTCAATCGCCGCGGCTGGTGGTTCCCACGGCAATAGCCGACCTTGCGGCCGTGGCTCCGCAACGACTCCCGTGGATGACGCTGGCACTGCGGGCTCCGGTTTGGCCTGCACTGCCAGTACCTGTTCCGGTGCACGCGCCACCTCGGTCGGTGCTGCCGGCTGGTAGGCCACAGCTGGCGGCGTCGCGACGAAACGCGCAGCCTCGACCACAGGCGGCTGTGCGTAGGGCTCACGAATCAAAGGCAACTCGGGCTGTGTATCTTCGTAATCGACCACAGCGCTTGCCGGGGCCGCTGCAAGAACAGCCGTCGCAACCGTCACCGGCTCGCTGCGGGGCTTGTACGCCTCATTTCTTTCGGCGGTGGCCGTATCGCCGATTCTGTCGCTGTCCTCGCCATTGGACCGTGGTTCCTGATAAGGCCTGGGTCTTGAATGCGGCTCGCCTAGCTCGGCCTGTGAAGTTTGACCCTGCTGCTGCTCCGGTCTCGCGGCAACATCGGTATTTTCGGTGTTCTTTCTGCGCCGCCTGCCACCGCGTGAGCGGCGTTTGCCCGACTTCTTGCGACCATCGTCACGACCCGCATCACGACCGATTTCGCGGCCTTCGTCGCGCCTGACGCCCGGCTCATCGCCTTGCCGTTCCCTGCGTACTTCCTGGTCCCTGCGCACTTCTTCCCTGCGCACGTCCTGCGGTTTCTTCCGTTCCTGATTTCTCTGCTGTCGCGCGGCATCGTCGCCCTGCGGCTTTGCCGAAGGCTGCCGGTCTGATTTCTTTTTTCGTGATGGCCGGTCGCGCTCCGAGCCACGCCGTCGCGCATCGTCGTGTCGATCCGGCTGCCTGCCGCCGCGGCGTCGGCTGTCCGACCCATGGCGGCGCTTGTCGCGGTCGCTCTTGGCGGGATCCTGTTCCGCCCGGCCCTGGAACAGCGAGAGGAATCGCGCCAGCATGCCGGGACCCTTCTTTTTGTCCTGTGGCTTTGGTGCCGGCACCGGGCTCGCCGCGGTAATGGTTACGATCGCAGCCGGTTCAATGGGCTTCTTGTCCTGAACGACCGTTGGTGCCTCGAGGTCAACGTCCATTTCCGCCAGGGCGTAACTGGTACCAGTGTTTTCCGGAAGCTCTACCTGGTCGTCGCGTACGCGGCGAATGCGGTAATGCGGAGTCTCAAGTGCGGGATTCGCGATCAGGATGACCTGCGTTTCACTGCGCGCCTCGAGGTTTTGTACCCAGTCGCGTTTCTCGTTCAAGAGATAGGTTGCGACCTCGACCGGCAGCTGAGCGATCACTTTGGCCGTGCGTTCCTTGCGCGTTTCCTCACCGATGATGCGCAGGATTGCCAGCGCCAGTGACTCGACGCTGCGGATATTGCCGATCCCGGAGCAACGCGGGCAGGTCAGGTAATTTGATTCGCCAAGCGAAGGCCGCAAGCGTTGCCGCGACATCTCGAGCAGGCCGAAACGGGATATCTTGCCGATCTGCACCCGCGCACGATCCTGACTGACCGAATCGCGCAGGCGATTTTCGACGTCGCGCTGGTTCTTCTGCGGTCCCATGTCGATGAAATCGATAACAACGAGCCCGCCCAGATCGCGAAGTCGCAATTGCCGGCCGATTTCGTCGGCGGCTTCGAGGTTTGTATTCAGCGCCGTGGCTTCGATATCACCGCCCTTCGTGGCGCGCGCAGAATTGATGTCGATCGATACCAAAGCTTCGGTATGGTCGATAACCAGGCTCCCGCCGGATGGCAGCGTCACCGAATGTGCAAAGGCAGATTCAATCTGTGATTCGATCTGGTACCGCGTGAACAGCGGCACATCGTCGGTGTAAAGCTTCATTTTTCGCAGGTTCTGCGGCATCACGTGCTCGACGAACTCCGCCGCTTCCTTATAGGCGGCTTCGTCATCGATAAGGATCTCGCCGACCTCGGCCGTCAGGTAGTCCCGCAGCGCGCGCACCACGGCATTACTTTCACGATAGATCAGGAAAGGCGAGGGACGCTCGACCACCACTTTCTTGATCGCTTCCCAGATAGCCAGCAGGTTCTTCAAGTCCCACTCGAGTTCCTCGGAACTGCGATCGATGCCCGCCGTTCGCAGGATCATGCTCATGCCGGGAGGCACTTCCACCTCCCGTACCGATTCGCGAGCGAGATCGCGGTCTTCGCCGACGATGCGGCGTGACACGCCGCCTGAGCGGGGCTTGTTGGGTTTCAAAACGATGAATCGGCCGGCGAGACTGACAAAGGTCGTCAGCGCAGCACCCTTGTTGCCGCGTTCTTCCTTGTCGATCTGGACGACAATGTCCTGACCTTCCTTGAGGACCGACTTGATATTCGGCTTGCCCGAATCGACGTCGGTCAGGAAGTACTCGCTGGAAATTTCCTTGAGTGGCAAAAAGCCGTGCCGTTCGGCACCGTAGTTGACGAAAGCCGCTTCGAGACTTGGCTCGATGCGGGTGATCTTTCCTTTGTAGATATTGGCTTTTTTGCGTTCGCTAGACGGTAACTCGATATTGAGATCGTATAGGCGCTGGCCATCGACCATCGCCATTCGCAACTCCTCTTGCTGAGTTGCATTGATTAACATTCTTTTCATGATGCCCTGCTTCAAGGTTGTAGACGGGCAGCAATCGAATCTGGCGTGGAGTAGCCGGAGCGGTGGGGCAGGGAATGGGTGCAAGTCGCTGCGACCGGCGCGATGCGCCGATGTAGCGGTATGCTGACTTCTGGCCTGGCCGATGATCACCGATCGGGTCGATCATCAGGCTCAACAGGAAATAAATCATGTGTACCCTGCGGTTAATCCGCTCTGGCGCATGCCGAAAACCCGGGCTTGCTGCCAATTGGAGGCCGACCTCGCTCCTGGCGGTGTCGGAAATTCAGTCGTATTTGCTTTCGGACCGGGCTAGCCGGCCTTTCGCGACGTGTCGACATAAGACGGAAAATCATCCTGCTGCCTTCACGGGCGGGTAATATAGCACAGCATCCTGCTGCGGCAATGCCAAATAAGTCATTGACGCTACTTGAATATCATCAATCGGACCCGGAAATGAACGAGACCCGAAGCGAGCTGGATCCCGGCATGCGCCAGACCGGGGTGCGAAAAATCCGTATCGATGAGGAGCAGGCCGGCCAGCGAATTGACAATTTCCTGCGCCGCGAATTACCCGGTCTGCCGAAAGGCCGTCTTTACCGGATACTGCGTCGCGGCGAAGTGCGGGTGAACGGTGGCCGGGTTCGTGCCGAGTACAAACTGGCGCCGGGCGATGAGGTGCGAGTCCCCCCGGTCAGGGTAAGCGATGACGGCGAAACTCCGCCCGCGGCAGCCGGTCGTACCTTGCTCGAAAACATACTTTTCGAAGACCGTGACATGCTTGTGGTCAACAAGCCGGCTGGCATGGCAGTGCATGGTGGCAGCGGTGTGAGTTTCGGGGCCATCGAAATACTGCGGAGTGCGCGGCCCGAACTCCGGGACCTGTCGCTCGCGCACCGCCTCGATCGCGAAACCTCGGGTTGCCTGGTGCTGGCCAAACGACGCGGTGCGCTTCGAACGCTGCATGCGATGTTTCGCGACGGCAAGGTCGAGAAGAACTACCTGGCACTGGCCCTCGGTGACTGGCAACACGGCGCACAGCTGATCGATGCGCCGCTGCTGGTGCAGCATCGGCAGGGCGGCGAACGACATGTCATTGTCAGCCCCGAGGGCAAGCCGGCACAGACGCGCATCCGCCTGTCGAAATCATTCAGTCAGTACAGCCTGTTGCAGTGTCAGCCTTTGACCGGACGAACTCACCAGATTCGCGTACATGCGGCGCATGCCGGACATCCGCTGGCCGGCGACGAGCGCTACAGTGATGCGGCAGCCAATGCGCAGCTCAAGAAACTCGGCCTGAAGCGGCTGTTTCTTCACGCACAGTCCATTGCATTTCCCGATGAACACGGCAATGAAATGCACTTTACGGCGCCACTTGCGGATGACCTTGATAAGTTTCTGAACCGGCTGTCGAACCGAACGACCTCTGTACCAACGTCCGTCGCACCCGGCGCCTACGGCAACAGGTAGCCGAGTTCCTGCAGCCGGCCGGAGAGCCAGATCATCGGCAGGCCGATCAATGCAGTGGGATCGTCGGTGCTGACCGATTCGAAGAGCACGAATCCGGCACCTTCGAGCTTGAAGCTGCCTGCGCAATCGTATGGTTTATCGTGGCGAAGATAGTTTTCCGCAAGGCGGCGGTCGAAGCTGCGGAAGCGCACCGTCGTCGTATCGACGTGCTCGTAGCGCCGGCGTGTGACCGGATCCAGCAGGCAGACCGCAGTGAGAAACCGGACTGCCTTGCCGGAGGCGGCAAGCAACTGCTCGACCGCACGCTGATGGTCGCCCGGCTTTCCGAGAACCAGGTTGTCGAGGACCGCGAGCTGGTCGGCACCGATCACCAGCGCGTTGCGATGCTTGCTGGATACGACCTCGGCCTTCTTCCTTGCGAGCAGCGGAGCGAGATCCTCCGGCGGCAAGCCCGGCCAGGCTGATTCATCCAGCTCGGGTGAAACGGATTCGTAATCGTTCAGGAATCGGTCCAACAGGCCGCGTCGGTAGCTCGACGAGGAGGCCAGCACGATCGGCGGTGCGGAAGGATTTTGCATCGAATATCAGCAGCTTGTAGATCTTTCTTCCTGAGTCTAGCGAGTTTCTGGCTTGCCTTCCTGCGAAATGTTGCGCCTGACAGAACGCCGCCCCCGCCGGGCGCTTTGACAGGTCCGGAATTCGCACATATGATGCGCCCCGCCATGGCCAGCCCGCTTACAGTACGCGCCACGCCGGCGGAGCTGGCGGACCGACAGCAAGTTATTGAAACCGAAGAGAAAATCGAAAGTTTCCCGCGGCTTGCTGCGATCATCGAGGCGGAGCTGGCAGCAGCGCCGTCATGGCTCGCCAAATGGCGGCAATTTCCGGTACAGATTACACTCCGCTTCGGCTGGGCCGGTGGGCGGCGGGAATTCGTTAGCGTGACAGGCACGGTGGAGGCGCGCGTCGCGGCAGTTTGTCAGCGTTGTCTTCAGCCGTTCGAATACCCGGTTCGGGAAGGGCTGAACCTGCTGCTGGCCAGTCCCGACGAGGTCAGCGTTACGGCGCCGGGCTGCGAAATATGGGAACTGGATGATGCATGGCTGCGGCCAGCCGACATCGTTGAGGAAACCCTTATCATGGCCCTGCCGTTGGTGGCGCGGCATGAAGACGACAAGAGTTGCCAACTGAAAGTGGGCCCTGCGGCGGCGGAACGCGAAGATGTAACCAGACCGTTTGCCGACCTCCGGTCGCAGATGCAGGACTAGACACAAGCATGGTGGCACGCCGATGTCATCGTTGAATGGAGATAACAATGGCTGTTCAGAAAAGTCGCAAGACACCTTCGACCCGCGGTATGCGGCGCGCACATGACAAGCTCAGTGCTCCGGCGCTGTCCGTTGATCCGACCTCGGGCGAGACTCACCTGCGGCACCGCGTGACGCCGGATGGTTTTTATCGCGGCAAGCAAGTCATCGCAAAAGCCGAAGACGTTACCGAAGAGTAGCAATCCCGGTCTCAGGCCGGCGCTTGCGCCTGGCCGAACGATTCCGTGGAATCAAACTCAATTATCGCTCTTGATGCCATGAGCGGCGACCTCGGTCCCGAGGTTGTCGTGCATGCTGCATCCGTGTGTCTCGAAAAGCATTCCGGACTGCGGCTCGTTCTGGTCGGGGATGAAGGCATTCTTACTGGCATGGTGAGCCGCATCATCGGCTCGAACAACCGGCTGACCATCCATCACGCCAGCGAAGTGGTCGGCATGTCAGAGACCCCGGTTGACGCCTTGCGCCGGAAAAAGAATTCATCCATGCGTGTGGCGATCGACCTGGTCAAGGATGGCGCAGCGGAAGCCTGCGTCAGTGCCGGCAACACCGGTGCACTGATGGCGACCGCCAAATTCGTATTGAAAATGCTTCCAGGTATCGATCGACCGGCCATCATCGCCGAGCTGCCTGCTATTGGCGGCACAGTTCACATGCTGGACCTGGGAGCCAACACCATCAGTGATGCGCAGCAGCTGTACCAGTTTGCTGTCATGGGTTCGATCGTCACCGGCGACATACGGCACATCGAGCGTCCGCGAGTTGCTCTTCTCAATATCGGTGTCGAGGACACCAAGGGGCACGATACGGTCAAGGACGCAGCGGCGCTGCTCAACGCGAGCGGCCTCAATTACATAGGTTTTATCGAGGGCAACGAAATATTTTCCGGCAAGGCCGACGTGGTCGTTGCCGACGGGTTCACCGGCAATGTGGCTCTGAAAACGATGGAAGGCACCGTAGGACTCGCTTCACATTATTTGCGACGTGCTTTCACTCGAAACTTCCTGTCCAGGGTTCAGGCATTTCTGGCGGCACCCGTGCTCAAGCGGCTGCGGGTCGAAATGGACTCCCGAAATTACAACGGTGCCTCTCTGGTCGGACTAAATGGTATTGTTATCAAAAGTCATGGCGGTGCGGACGCATATGCGTTTCAGCATGCTATCGATACGGCACTGGTTGAAGTCAAGAACCAGGTGCCTTCGCAGATTGGTAACTTTATGCAACAGGAAGCCGCATGATTTATTCGAGAATCGCAGGAACCGGTCGATTCCTTCCTGAGCGCATCCTGACCAACGCCGATCTGGAGAAAATGGTCGATACGACTGACGAATGGATACGCACGCGTACCGGTGTCGAACGGCGACACGTGGCGGACAAGGGCCAGACAACTTCAGATCTCTGCCTTGAGGCCGCGAAGATCGCTCTGAAGGATGCCGGTGTAACTGCCGAAGAAATCGACCTGCTGATCATAGGCACCACTACACCCGACCTCGTCTTCCCCAACATAGCAACCATTGTCCAGCATCGCCTGGGAATTGGCGGCTGCCCGGCGTTCAGCATCGAGGCTGCTTGCACCGGATTCATCTATGCGTTGACCACCGCTGATAAATTCATCCGTGCGGGGGAGTCGAAATGCGCGCTGGTGATCGGCGCAGAGATAATCACCAAGCTGATCGACTGGAATGATCGCAGTACCTGCGTGCTTTTTGGCGATGGCGCCGGCGCAGTGGTGGTCAAACCGTCAGACAAGCCGGGCATTATCTCCTGTCATCTTGGCGCCGACGGTCAGTACAAGGATTTGCTCTATTATCCGGTCGGCGTGTCCAAGGACCTGCACAAGGCAGGCGTCGGTGATTCGAAGATCATCATGGTCGGCAATGAAGTATTCAAAGTAGCGGTGAAGACGCTGGGTAACGTTGCCGAGCAGGCGCTGAAAGCGAACAATATCGACAAGGACGATCTCGACTGGCTGGTCCCGCATCAGGCCAATCTGCGAATTATCCAGGCGACTGCCAAACGGCTTGGCTTGCCGATGGAGAAAGTCATCTTGACGGTGCAGGACCACGGCAATACGTCGGCGGCATCGGTTCCGATGGCACTCGATGTCGGAATTCGTGATGGTCGCATCAAGCGCGGACAACTGATCCTGATGGAAGCCTTCGGCGGCGGCTTTACCTGGGGCTCGATACTGATGCGCTATTGAGCTGTACCGGTGCCACACGTGGCACGCTCTTACCAGAGCGCTGTCCTTTTCTGCAGTTTCTTGTCGTTCTTCAGCCGCCGTTTCATGCGCTGGTGCAAAGCTTGACGCTTGCGATCGATACGGTCGCGCCGCACTGCGGCGTCGGATCGGGACTTGCTTTTCGTGTCGTACTTGTCCCTGAAATTACAGAAATCGTCATACGCTTCCCGTACGTGGCGCAACTCGCGCACCACCAGTTCAATCATGATGACGTCATCGAGGTAACCGATAACCGGGATATGGTCAGGCAGTATGTCTTCCGGGTCACCAAAGTAAATGAAGGTAGCCAGCAGACGTTCACGCTCTTCGGATGGCAGTCTCCATTCGTCGTCCTGCAACATACGCAGCATGGATTCGAGTTGGGGTATGCGCCTCGCTACGAAATCAGGCAACGGCTCTTCACTCTTGATTTCGGCAAGCACGTCGCCAATGGCTTCAATTATTTCCGATTCCTCGGCGTCACGCATTGCGCGCCTGGCTTTGCTCAAAGCGTCGCGAAAAAAACGCAGGTCACGGTCACTCAGTTCCAGCGAGAATCTCATGCCCATAACGACGTTCCGCCCAGATTGCAGGGATGGAAGGCTACCGACAGAGCACCAGCGGGTCAATGCAGGCACAAATTCCGTGAATCGCCGCAGACCCGGCAGCCGGACCGCTGTAAAATGCCGCATTCCACGTTTATCGCAACGGTGATCGCAAACCGAATGCAGGAGCGCAAAGTGAGTATAAGGCTGTGAACATGAAGCTGGTCATAGGCAACCGGAACTACTCTTCGTGGTCTCTTCGTGCTTGGCTGCTACTCGCGGAAGCCGGCATCGAATTTGACGAACAGCGAATCGCACTGGATTTGCCCGGTACCGCGGCAGAGTTGAAAAAGTACACGCCAGCGGGCCGCGTCCCGGTACTGCTACTCGAGGGCTACTCGGTCTGGGACTCTCTGGCGATTACCGAAACGGTCGCGGAACGCTGGCCGGACCGGAAGCTGTGGCCCGACGACCCGCGGGCACGGGCACATGCGCGCTCGATCAGCGCTGAAATGCACGCCGGATTTGCGGCCTTGCGTGCCGCCATGCCTATGAATTGCCGCGCCACGGGGCGTAAAGTACCGTTATCTGACGCTGTGACGGCGGACATCGACCGTATCTTCGCAATCTGGTCGGATTGCCAGCAGCGTTACGGCAAACAGGGGGACTGGCTTTTTGGCCGGTTCAGCGTTGCCGATGCCATGTATGCGCCGGTGGTGCTGCGCTTTCGTAGCTACGGCATTCGGCCGCCGCAGGCGGCAAGTGTGTATCCTGCAAGATTGCTCGAAAGCAAGGCCATGAAGCGTTGGCTGGCGGCGGCAGAAGCCGAAACGGAAATCATCGAACAAGACGAGGTCGGGAAATGAAAAATCGTGGCTGCCGCACTGCCGGAATTCTTGCCATTGCATTCATGTCCGCCGCGGTGCAGGCGGAAGTCTATGAGCTGCCTCCGGACGGCAATGATGTCATCGGCGCCGTTTCCACCGTTCGCGCTCGCGTCGAAGAAACCTTGCTGGATATTGCCCGGCGACACGGCCTTGGCTACGAGGATATCGTGCGGGCCAACCCGCTGGTGGACCCCTGGCTGCCGGGTGAGAATGTCGAGATACTCTTGCCAACGCGCTATGTTATTCCGTCGGTCCCGCGTCATGGCATCGTGCTGAACCTGGCCGAATATCGAATGTATTACTTCCCGGAGCCAACAGCGGGGTCAGCGCCGCTGGTCATGACCTGGCCCATGAGCATTGGCCGCATGGATTGGGCGACACCGCTGGGAATGACCCGGATAACGGCGAAATCGAAGAACCCCAGCTGGTATCCCCCTGAATCAGTGCTGGCGGAACATCTCGCCGACGGTGATCCGTTGCCGCGTGTGGTGCCGCCGGGACCAAAAAATCCGCTGGGTGCGCATGCCATGCGGCTGGATCTGCCGGGTTATCTCATTCATGGCACGAATCGGCCGGCCGGCGTCGGCATGCGGGTAACACACGGCTGCATTCGCATGTATCCGGAAGATATCGAGTATCTGTTTGGCCTGGCAGGCGTCAACACACCGGTGCGTATCATCAATGAACCGGTGAAAATCGGTTGGGACGACGACGAACTCGTGCTCGAGGTTCACCGCACGCTGGAAGTCCTGGATTTGCCCGAGGTTGACAGCGAACAGGGATCGGTCGAAGCAGTAGAGGCTGTGCCAGCGGCTACGGACGGTCTGCCGAAGGATGCACCGGCCCCGGTCAAGGACGCGCTCACCTCGCTCACCGAACAATTTGTGGTGGCGACCAGCAGCCGACCCGGTGAAATTGACTGGGAGCAGGCAGAGCTTGCCTTGCAACAGGCCAACGGGGTACCCGCGCCGGTCGGACGCGGAATAAAAAACGCCGCGACCAGCGCGGCGTCTCACTAAATCTTCGTAGCGATTGACTACTTAGACATAGATTTCTGGAACATGCGCTCCAGGCGGTCGCGATTTGCATCGCAGCAAGCCTGCGCTGCAGTCGCAGCCGACATGGCCTGGTCTGCAGTGCTCTGAGCACCACGGGCAGCCTGTGCGGCACTGTCTGCCGTCGCGCGCGCGGCTTCAGCGGCTGACTTTGCTGCTGCTGCGTCTCGTGCTGCAGAGTCTGCGGTAGCCTGTGCTTTTTCGATGGCTTCGGTGCTGGCACAACCAGAGGCCAGACCGAGTACGAGCACGGCTGCGCTCACTTTTAATACGTTCTTAATCATTCAAATTTCCTCTGTTGGGATAGAAATGCACGCGCATTATTTCGTAAACCGTTGCTGTGTTCAATGAAAACACGGATTTTGTTCGGTGTTTGTCGTCTGTCGGAGACAGATTTTGAGTACGGCAGGGTTGCTTTTGCAGCCGGCGGGATCGGTGCAATCCGGTCCTGCTGCTGCGAGGCGTGCGGATTCTACTACGCTTCGTGCATTTTGCCAGCGGAATCGGCGTGATCGGAATCGCCCCTTCGCATCGCCGAGCTTGCTGGTGATTGTTTTGCTGTTGCAACCCGGCCGTGACACGGGCGGGTCGTGAAGGGATCGATGGCCAGCCATGGCGGGACTTGCACTGCATAAAGACCTGTATATAATATCAGTAACTGTTTATATGCACAGGATTACACCATGCGTCAGCTGACTCCCAGGCAGTTGCAGATTCTTAATATGATTCAAGAGTTTATGTCTGAATATGGCATGCCGCCCACGCGTGCCGAGATTGCTCGACAACTGGGTTTCAAGTCCTCCAATGCAGCGGAAGAGCATTTGCGGGCATTGCAGAAAAAAGGCGTGCTCGACCTCGTACCCGGCACCTCGCGTGGCATTCAACTGAAGGATTCCCTGCGTGAGCAGCTCGGTCTGCCGCTGGTCGGCAAGGTGGCTGCCGGCCGTCCGATCCTGTCAGAAGAGCATATCGAAACGCATTACAGGATCGATCAGGCGCTATTCAATCCGAAGCCGCATTACCTGCTCAGGGTCGAGGGCATGAGCATGAAAAATGTCGGCATTCTCGATGGCGATCTTGTTGCCGTGCACCGCACGCCCGAGGTTCGCAGCCGGCAGATCGTTGTGGCCCGGGTTGATGATGAGGTGACTGTGAAACGTTATCGCCAGGACGGATCGCTGGTCTGGCTGCTGCCGGAAAACGACGACTTCGAGCCGATTCGGGTCGATCTCAAACTGCAATCGATGGTTATCGAGGGCGTGGTTGTTGGCGTCATTCGTGACGGCTTGCCGCCGAACTGAGAACGGCTGGCTGGATGCTGACGGCGGAAAACGGTGAGCGATGTCCTGGAGAAACTGTTGCAGAGTCCGCGACTCTGGCGCGGCCGCAGTCCGGCAGAGGGCACGGGCTGGCAGGGACTCAGCAGCGGTTACCCCAAGCTGGACCGGCATCTGCCAGGCGGTGGCTGGCCACCGCACGCCCTGACCGAGATCCTGCTGGAACATTACGGCACGGGCGAACTGAAGCTGCTGATGCCGGCGCTGACGCGCCTGAGCCAGACCGGCGACGAGGATGCTGCGCATGCCGCCGGCTGGATTGTCTGGATTGCACCGCCTTTCGAACCCTATGCGCCGGCGCTCGCACAATGGGGCATGAATCTTTCGCGGGTACTGGTTGTGCGGCCCAAAAGGGCAGCGGAAGCTTTATGGGCCGCCGAGCAGGCCTTGTCTTCCGGCAATTGCGCTGCAGTGCTGCTGTGGTCAGAACAGATGGACGATGTGGAGAGCCGGCGTTTGCAGCTGGCCGCGGAAAATGGCCGGAGCTGGGCCATCGCCTTTCGCTCTGTCAAGGCGCTGTCCCGTTCCTCCGCGGCCGCATTGCGCATTCGCGTGAGTGCCGGCGACAAGGGCACTGATCTCGGTATCCTGAAAAGTCGCGGCGGCCGGCCCGCCGTGATTCGGGATTATGCGTCTGCACCGGAGCAATAGATGTTGCCTCCAGGGAAGTTGCCTGCCACGGCGCGGGAAGCGCACCCGACTCCTTCAGTAACGAAGCGAAAAAGGCCTTATCCTGCGGCTGGCGACACGGCACAGCAGTCGCTGTCCCTGCAGATGCCCGCAGCTGTCCGTGCCGAATTGGTTCAGGCAACCATTGTTCATCGTCTGTGGCTGTGTGCTTATCTGCCTTCACTGCCGCTCGAAGCGATCATGGGCACGAGCTCCACGGGCCCCTGTGCGGTCACGGAAGACCAGCAGGGACTGCGAAGGGTGCTGCTGGCGAACGCAGAGGCAGCCGCTGCCGGAATCAGCTGCGGTATGTCAGTGAATGCTGCACTTGCGTTCCTGCCCACGCTGTCCTTGGAAGAGCGCAGCCCTGCCCGTGAGGAAGAGGTGCTCAGGGCCCTGGCTGCGCGGGCGGAACGGTTTACTTCTTTCATCAGTATCGAAATGCCGGCGGCCTTGCTGCTCGAAATTGCCGGCAGCCTGCGGCTGTTTGGCGGACTCGGTGCATTGCGACAGGCGATTTCTGATGAGCTGCAACAACTGGGTTTTACAGCTGCACTGGCCATTGCACCGACACCGCTCGCGGCGACCTGGCTTGCAAGAGCCGGGCAGAGGGTGTGCATACGTGACAGGAAAAACCTGGTGGGCGCACTGAGCTGTCTGCCACTGAGCTGTCTTGACTGGCCTGATGCCGTTACCGGTTCCCTGCAAGGTATGGGCATTACCGTTGTCGGCGATTGCCTGCGCCTGCCACGCGAGGGTTTCGTCCGACGCTTCGGTGCCGGCAGTTTGCTGCAACTCGACAGGGCGCTCGGCCGTTTGCCGGATCCGCGGAAGTGTTACCGGACAGCAGAGGTGTTTTGCCAGGAATACGAACTGGCAGAAGAACAAAGCGACAGTGAATTGCTGCTGAACGCCTGCCGCAAGTTATTGCTCGAACTCGAGCGCTTTTTGCTAAGCCGGCAACTCATGGTACAGCGTGTTCGCTTCAGTTTTTTTCACTTGCAGCTGCCGGCCACACACCTGACTGTTGGTTGTGCACAGGCAGATCGCTCGATCGAGCACTGGTATGAGTTGCTGGCCATCCGCTTCGATCGCCTGGTATTGCCCGCCGCGATCATCGCCATTCGCCTGCAGGGCGGCAGAGGTCAGCCGCTATCCGCGTCGACCGGCCGGCTGGTTTTCAGCAGGACCGGCAGCCAGCGACGGGAACCTTTGATATCTCATCTTGTAGAACGCTTGAGCGCACGCATCGGTGATGAGTCGGTGCACGGCATCATGGCCGTGGCCGAACATCGCCCGCAACATGCTTGGCGCGCGGCAAAACTTTTCGAACAGCCACTACACTGTCATGCAAGCCCGTTGCTGGCGGAACCGCGCCGCAACAGCAGCCTGTTGTTGCGGCGACCATTGTGGATGTTGCCGGAACCAAGACCACTCGGTATCGAGAAGGGCCTGCCGCTTTACCAGGGTCGTCTGAAGCTGCTGGGCGGTCCCGAGAGGCTCGAAACCGGCTGGTGGGACGATGATGGCATTGCCAGGGACTATTTTGTGGCAGCCAATCCGGCCGGCATGCATCTGTGGATTTTTCGCAATCGTGACAGGGAATCCGGCTGGTATCTGCACGGCATGTTCGGTTAGCAGTCCGACGATGGCAGCTGCCTATGCCGAATTGCACGCGCTCAGCAATTTCACCTTTTTGCGGGGTGCGTCGCGCCCGGAAGAACTGGTGGAAACCGCCGCCGCACAGGGTTACGAAGCACTGGCAATAACGGATGAATGTTCCGTATCAGGCATCGTGAGGGCACATGTTGCAGCTAAAAACGCTGCGCTGAAGAAACTCATCATAGGTACCGAATGCCGGCTGGTGAGCAAGCTCAAACTCGTGGTGCTGGCACAGAACCGCAAGGGGTACGCAGCGTTGTGTCGCCTTGTTACGCAAGGTCGGCGGGCCGCACAGAAAGGCAGCTACTGGCTGGACGCTGCTGATTTCGCGGACGGCTTGCCGGGTTGCCTGCTGCTGTGGATTCCGGATAGCCAAATGCTGTTGGGTGCCGAGGACACCTGGATACTGGACGCCTTCCATAATCGCCTGTGGCTTGGTGTCGAGTTGCTGGCCGATGGTCTCGAGCGCCAGCGGCTGGGCCGGCTGCAACAACTGGGCAAGGCGCTGCAGCTGCCACTGGTCGCCTGCGGCGATGTCCACATGCATTGCCGGCGGCGACGCATTCTGCAGGATACCCTGACGGCAATACGCGAGGGCGTGACGCTGGAGCAGGCAGGGTTCGCGCTGTACCCCAATGGCGAACGTTACCTTCGTCCACTCAGCGTTATCGGAAAGATCTATCCGCAGGGCTTGCTGGAAGAGACATTGCACATTGCCGGTGCAATCGATTTTTCTCTTGACGAGTTGCGCTATGAGTATCCCGATGAGCTGGTACCGGCTGGCCAGACGCCCGCCAGTTACCTGCGCCAGTTGACCGCGGAGGGTATGCAGAAGCGCTGGCCGGAAGGTGCACCAGCGAAGGTTGTCGACCTGGTCGAACACGAACTGGAACTGATTCGGCAACTCGAGTACGAATCCTATTTTCTGACCGTATACGACATCGTGGCCTTTGCCCGGCGTCAGGGCATCCTTTGTCAGGGCCGCGGATCGGCGGCCAATTCCGCTGTCTGTTTCTGTCTTGGAATTACTGAAGTCGATCCTGGCAGGATGGCGACTCTCGTTGAGCGTTTCATTTCCAAAGAACGCAATGAACCGCCGGATATCGATGTCGATTTCGAGCATGAAAGGCGTGAGGAGGTCATCCAGTACATCTATGGGAAATACGGCCGACAGCGCGCGGCGCTGGCGGCGACGGTCATTACCTACCAGCCGAGAAGTGCGTTGCGCGATGTTGGAAAGGCGCTGGGCCTGGGCGGTCTCCAGGTCGACCGGCTGGCGCGTTCGATGCAGTGGTGGGATGGCAGCGATGTTGACGACAGCCGGGTACTGGAGGCTGGGCTTGATCCGCAAAGTGCGGTCATCAAACGACTGTTATACCTGGTGCGTGAGCTGATCGGATTTCCACGCCACCTGTCCCAGCATGTCGGCGGTTTTGTGATTTCCAATGGACCGCTGTCGGAACTGGTACCGGTGGAGAATGCTGCCATGGACGATCGCACGGTCATCCAGTGGGAGAAAAATGATCTCGAAGATCTCGGGCTTCTGAAGGTCGACGTACTGGGTCTCGGCATGCTGACGGCGATACGCCGCAGTTTCGATCTTATCCGTGACTACGATGGGCGCGAGTATTCCCTGGCAAGCGTGCCGGCCGAAGACCCGCTCGTCTATGACATGATCTGTGATGCCGACACGATGGGTGTGTTCCAGATCGAGTCGCGCGCGCAGATGGCCATGTTGCCGCGCCTGAAACCGCGCTGTTATTACGATCTCGTCATTGAAGTAGCCATCATCCGGCCGGGCCCGATACAGGGCGACATGGTGCATCCGTATCTGCGGCGGCGCGATGGCGAGGAACCGGTCGAGTATCCCAGCGATGACGTTCGGCATGTACTGCAACGCACGCTTGGCGTGCCGATTTTCCAGGAGCAGGTGATGCAGCTGGCAGTTGTCGCGGCCGGCTTTACGCCGGGCGACGCGGATCGTTTGCGGCGCGCGATGGCGGCCTGGAAACGTCGCGGCGGGCTCGGGCCGTTCGAGGAAAAGCTGATCAGCGGTATGCGGGTACGTGGTTATCCGGAAGAATTTGCACGGCAGATTTTCAAGCAGATCCTGGGATTCGGTGAATACGGTTTTCCCGAATCGCATGCAGCAAGCTTTGCGCTATTGGTCTACGTTTCCTGCTGGCTCAAGCGCCATGAACCCGCCGCATTCACCTGTGCGCTGCTCAACAGCCAGCCGATGGGATTTTATTCCGCGTCACAACTGATCCAGGACCTGCGACGCCATGGCGTCGAAGTGCGCAGTGCGGACGTCAATCGAAGCGACTGGGACAGCAGCCTGGAACCGGCAGGGGACAGGCGGCCTGCCTTGAGACTCGGCCTGCGGCAGATCAGCGGGCTGTCGGAAGCGGCCGCACAGGCAGTGATTGCCGCACGGTGTGCCGGTTCATACCGCAGTATTCAGCAACTGGTGGAACGCACCCGCATCAACCGGCGGGAACTGGCGGCACTGGCGGCTGCCGGCGCTTTGTCTGCGCTCGATGGCCACAGGCACAAGGTGCGCTGGACGGTAGAGGGGATCGAGGAGCCGATGGCACTGTTCGCCAGCATGGATCGCTACGATGCGACACCCATGCTGCGTCGCCCGACGGAAGGTCAGAATATCGTGGCCGACTACAAAAGCCTGGGGCTGACGCTGGAACGCCACCCCATGGCCCTTATCCGCGCTCATCTCAATGCTTATGGATACCTTGCCGCCGGCGGGCTCGGGAAATTGTCGAGTGGCTGCGATGTTCGAGTTGCCGGCCTGGTTATTACCAAGCAACGCCCGGGAACCGCAAGCGGCGTCACCTTTGTGACGCTGGAAGACGAGACCGGTTATGCAAATCTTGTTGTCTGGAAGAGCATTGCCGACGAACAGCGTAATGTGCTGTTGAATGCGCGTCTTATGGGGGTCGAGGGCGAATTACAGGTTGAGGGAAAGGTGATTCATGTCATCGCGAAAAGGCTGTTGGACCACAGCGGTTTGCTCGGGGAACTCAGCGTCAGGAGCCGCGATTTTCGCTGATCCGGCCAGGTACGAATGACCACAAGCCCCGGATCTGCACGGGCAGCCGTACCCTAATCTTCTTCTTCATCGAGATACAACGTAAACGTATCCTCAATCTCCTTCAATGCCTCTTTTTGCTCGCGGATTTCTTCCAGGCGTCGCCGAACTTCTCGCCGGCGGGCGGCCTCGTCGTCGTGTTCGCTTTCAATCTCCGCGATCAGGCTTTCAACATTGATCTCAACAGAAACATCGCCGACATTGTCCGAATCGGATTCTTCGTCCTCAGACTCTTCCTCTGCAAATTCATCGGTCTGATCGTCTTCTTCTTCGTCGGTAACCTCTGCGGGCCGTTCACGGTCTTCAGCAGCTTTTTGTGCCATCGCGGACTCCGAAAAATCAACCGGAACAACGGTTGAAGCCAATCACAATGGGGCCTGTATACCGCGAAAAAAGTCGGTGTGCAAGAAGCTGATCCGCAGTTCACCAGTACCGTATCGGCAGGCGGTCTAACGAATCAAGTTGTTGATTTCAAAGATGGGCAAGAGAATCGCAAGTACGATCAGGAGCACAATTGCGGCCATCACAATGACCAGCAATGGCTGCATGACTCCGAGCAGTGTGGCTATCAGGGAATCGACTTCGCGCTCCTGGGTCTTGGCCGCGCGACTCAGCATCTCCTCCAGTTTGCCGCTTGCTTCGCCACTGGCAATCAGATGCGTGGTCATCGGCGGGAACAATTTGCTGGCGGCCAGCGACTTGCTGATCATGGCGCCTTCACGAATCCTCAGCGCAGCTTCTTCAACTGCTTCGCGCATGGGTACGTTCACCACCACTTTGGCGGCAATTTCCAGCGACTCCAGGATTGGTACGCCACTCCCGGCAAGAATGCTGAGGGTCTGTGTGAACCGGGCGGTGTTGATGCCGCGGGTCAGCCGGCTGACGATCGGCACGCGCAATAGAGTCCTGTGATAGCGGCGCTTTGGCCCCTCCCGCTTCAGCAGCTGCCGGATGCCAAAAAACAGCGCGACAGTGACCAGGATCAATGCCGTCCAGTAGTCTCGAATGAAATCGCTGGAGGCAATCAGAATCCGTGTCAGGATCGGCAATTGCTGGTTGTAGTTTTCGAAAATATACACAACCTTCGGCACCACGTAGGCCAGCATAAAGCTGATGATGGCAACCGCGGTGACGACCAGCGCTATGGGGTATATCAGGGCATTGCGCACTTGCTGCTGCAGCTGCTGTCTTGTCTCGGTGAATTCCGCCAGTCGTTCCAGTACGGCGTCGAGATGACCGGATTGTTCGCCCGCGGCGACGGTTGCGCGATAGAGATCCGGAAATGCCTGCGGAAAATCACCGAGGCCGTCGGCCAGCGTGTGGCCTTCGAGAACCCGGGACCGCACGCCCAGCATGATGCTCTTGGCGCGCGGACTTTCGTTTTGCTGGCTGACGGCGAGCAGGGCTTCCTCCAGTGGGAGCCCCGCCTGGGAGAGTGTCGCAAGCTGCCGTGTGATCAATGACAGATCGCTGGCGGACATCCCGCGGCGCAATGCGTAGCCCGTGCTCTGGCGCTTCGATTCCGTCTGCGCGATCTCCGTCACGCTGACCGGCAGAAGTTGCCTGTCGCGGAGGATCTGGCGCACGTGTTTTGGTGTGTCGCCTTCCAGCAGGCCGCGCGATTCCTTGCCGGCCTTGTCCAGAGCGACGAATTCGAATGCACCCATTGCCTTGCCTCAGTGCGCTCGCCTAGTCGGCGCGCGTGACACGCAGTACCTCTTCGAGCGTGGTGGTCCCGGCAAGTACGCGACGATTTCCGTCGTCGCGAATGCTCGGTCCCCGGGTCCGGGCATACCTTTCCAGTTCCTGTTCGCTGACGCCATCGTGAATCATGGTGCGCATTTTGTCATCGACAGCAATCAGTTCGTAGATGCCAGTGCGGCCACGGTAGCCGTTGCCGTCCTCGAGGCCAGGTCGGTACAGGGTAGGTGGATTCTCCGGGCTCATCTTCAGCGTGCGGCATTCGTATTCGCGTGCCGTGTACGCGACTTTGGTCTCGTCATCCAGTACGCGAACAAGGCGCTGTGCAAGCACGCCGATCAGGCTGGACGACAGCAGGAACGGTTCCACACCCATATCGCGCAGTCGCGTGACAGCACCGGCGGCCGTATTGGTGTGCAAGGTAGACATGACCAGGTGGCCGGTGAGACTCGCCTGCACCGCAATCTCCGCAGTTTCTAGGTCTCGAATTTCGCCCACCATGACCACGTCAGGGTCCTGGCGCAGGATTGCGCGCAGTCCACGTGCGAAGGTCATCTCCACTTTGGTGTTGACCTGCGATTGGCCGATGCCATCAATGAAATATTCGATCGGGTCCTCAACAGTCATGATATTGCGGCTGTTGTCGTTGATGCGCTCCAGTGATGCATACAGCGTTGTGGTTTTTCCCGAGCCGGTCGGCCCGGTCACGAGAATGATCCCGTGCGGTTTGTGAATCAGGTCGTCCATGACTGCCCGCGACTTGTCATCCATACCAAGCGACGTCAGATCCAGCCTGCCGGCCTGCTTATCCAGCAGGCGTAACACGACTCTTTCACCGTGTCCCGATGGCATGGTCGACACACGCACGTCGACTGCGCGCCCGGCAATCCTCAATGAGATTCTGCCATCCTGCGGCAAGCGTTTCTCCGCAATGTCGAGCTTCGACATGACCTTGATGCGCGAGACGATCAGCGGAGCGACAGCACGGCGGGTCTGCAAAACTTCCTGCAGCACGCCGTCGATACGAAAGCGTACCACCAGCCGGTTTTCGTACGGCTCGATGTGAATGTCGGATGCGTTGTCCTTGACCGCCTCGGTCAGTACAGCATTGATAAATCGGATGATTGGGGCATCGTCGTCGCTTTCCAGAAGGTCTGAAGGTTCCGGCAGATCCTGCGCAACCTGCAGCAGATCGGTCTGGCCCTCGAAATCACCAGCCATGTGCATGGCCTTGTTCGATCCCTGCTCATAACACTGCTGCAAAATTGCGTCGAACGCCTCCGCGGACACACGTGTCAATTGCAAAGGGACGCCGGCAAAACGTCGTGCCTCGGCGAGACTCAGCGGAGAAGCGCCGGTACGATAAACGGTGTCGGCCCGACCATCGGAAATGTCCCGGATCAGTACGCCGTGTCGCTTGGCAAAAGAAAACGGCAAGGTGCGCACCGCCGTTTGCCCGTCGGTACGGTTCGGTTGCTCGGTCTCAAGCACGATTTCAGCAGGTAAATCCATGGATACGCTGCTGCCTATTGCTCCGCGTCGTCGGTGGGCTCGGTTTCCTCGGGAAGGCGCAGGTCGATGACCGGTCCTGTCGGCTGTTCGTAGGATTCGAGCGGTGGAAGTATCGGCCGGGCTTCACCCGGCATGATCGCCACACGTCCGCCCTTGCCACCACGGCCCTGTTGCTGCACATCGCGAATGTAGTTGTACTTGGCGTTGGTCTCGAATGCCATCTGCATATCGTCACGCAGAATCTTCGCCCGGATGAAGACCATCAGGTTGGTCTTGACCTTGTCGGTGGTACGGCTGCGGAACAAGGCACCGAGCAACGGAATGCTGCCAAGGATCGGTACACGCTGGTCGCTCTCGCGCAGTGTGTCCTCGAGCAGGCCACCCAGCACGAGGATGGCACCGTCCTCGACGATAACGGTAGTTTCGATGATGCGCTGGTTGGTAATAAGGTCGACTGCACCTTCGGAAGACTGCGCGATGTTGGAAATCTCCTGAGAAATCTTCAACAACAACGAATCGCCTTCATTGATCTGCGGTGTGATCACCAGTTTCACACCGACCTGCTGGCGGTCAACCGTCTGAAACGGATTGACGGCACCGCCGGCGCCGCCTCCGGTATTGGAATACGAGCCCGTAACGAACGGCACTTCCTGGCCGACATTCAGGCTTGCTTCTTCGTTGTCCGTCGTAACGATGGTCGGGGTGGAAATGATATTGGTGTCGGCGTCACCCTGGAGCGCGCGCAGGATTGCGGCAAAATTCGTTCCTGTATCGGCTATGCGCCCGACCCCGAGCGTGATGCCGGCACCGATCAGAGAGGTGGGGTCGATGACGTCGTCACCGGTGCCGCTGAGGGCCCCGGCCAGACCCACAACTCCAGGCTCCGGCGGAAAATTGGTAACGCCAACCGCCGCATTGTCGCCGCTGCCATCCACCGCCCAGGTCACACCGAGGTCCGCGCTCTTGCCCGCAATAACTTCGACAATAATGGCTTCGACGAGTACCTGGGCACGCCGGATATCGAGCTTATCCACGATTCCCATCAATGAGCGCATCATTTTCGGCGGCGCATTGACGACGATCGCGTTGGTCTGGGTGTCGGCCCAGACGCTGACCTGCTCGGAAGCCCCGGTTGTGGCGGCGGCACCCGCGGTCGCCTGTTGCGTGAAATGCGTTTGCAACTTGGTCGCCAGTTCCTCGGCATCTGCATAACGCAAGTAACGTACCTGGGTATCGCCGCCATCCTGCAGCGGCGTGTCAAGATGCGCGATCAGCGCGCGCAGGCGCAGTCGCTGGCTGCGCTCGCCGCCGATAAGGACACTGTTGGTACGTGCATCGGACACCAGGCTGATCGTAATCGGAATGCCGTCCGCACGGGGTGCCTGGGTCAATGCCGTAAGCACCCGCACGACCTCGGCGGCCGATGCATGCTGCAGTGGCACGACTTCGATGTCCTCGTCGTTCGACAGATCGATGCGGCGAATAATCGCAACCATGCGATCGACGTTGTGCGCACGGTCGGAAATGATCAGCATGTTGGATCCGTTATGTGCCGCCAGATGCCCGTATTGCGGTATCAGCGGCCGCAAAATAGGAACCAGCTGTGCTGCACCGACGTTTTGCACCTGTATGACCTGGGTAACGATATCGTCGGCACCGGCACCATCGGTCGACAGGTAACCCGGATACTGCCTTGCGCTCGCATCCGGCAATATCTTGATGACGTCACCTGTCGTAATCGCAACGTAACCGTGAACTTCGAGTATGGACAGGAATGCCTCGTAAAACGCATCCGGCGACATTTCGGTCGACGACAACATCGTGACTTTTGCGTTGACTCGTGGATCGAGAATGAAGTTTTTTCCGGTGACCGCGCCGACGGCCTCGACAATCTTGCGAATGTCGGCGTCTTTGTAATTCGGTGTAATAGTAGGTTGCTGCGCCAGTGAGATGCTTGCCAGGCATAACAGGACGATGGCAAGACATCGAAGAGTCCCGCTGTGAGGATAGCTTGCCTGCGAATTTCGCACTTCGATAATCACTCGGTCTCTTCCAGGCTCAGTTGGCTGGTTTTCAGAACCAGTACCTCAGGTTGTCCATTTCTTTCGACAGTGACAGATACCTGATCCGCGCTGCCGAGGTTTTGAAATATCTGCATTGCCTGCTGCGGATCGGTCAGGGCAGCGCCGTCGATGTCCTTGATCAGATCACCCGGCCGCAGCCCCAGCGCTGCAAATTGTTTTCGGTCTCGCCCGGGATAAACACGGTAACCCTGCTGTTGGCCGGCAACAAAATACGGTGTCGGCCGGATCACGTCGGCGAGTTTGGTCACATTCTGTGCGACGACGTTCTGAATACTATCAGCGTCCTCGGAGTCGGACGTTCGCGTGGTGGTCGCCACATTGCGTCGAGCCGGTTGTGTGCTTGTCGGAAAGTCGCGCGGCAGGTTCAGTTCTTTGAGCACGCCGCCTTCGTTGAGAACCACGCGGTCCCTGTACACAGCATGCAGCGAGGTGCCCGACATAATGGAGTCGCCGACCACGTACACCTTATCTTCGTTGCTTTGATCGGCGATGATCGCAACCGAATCGCGTTGGTCGCTGGCAGCAATCGTGCCCTTCAGGGACAGGCTCAAACGTGTCTCTGCGAGATTTTCGGCCGGGTCGGGGGGTGGCGGGGGCGCCGCGTCCGGCGCCGCTTCGCCAAACAGATGCGACCCGGCGATTGCCTGCACGTTGGCTGCTGTCGGAACTGCCCGATTCGCCGGCTCGTTGGCCTGCGTCGGTGCCTGATAGAGCAGGTCGCTGCCGGCCGAGCCTGGCACCAGCATCCAGATGATCTGGGCGAGCTTCCAGGCAATCGCCACCACCAGCAACAGGGTGATCCATTTTGGCAGTATCCGGTTGGCTGCATTGATGAGCTGCATGCCATCCAAGTTACTGAAATCCGACCATTTTGCGTCGATTGCCATGTGCCTCAGCTTGTCTTTTTTTGCATTCGGGGCAAAGGCCGTTTCGCCCGCCGATGCCAGATACTAACGCGGCCTGCCGATGATAAGGTTTCGCAGCACCTGCAAACAAGTGCACCTCAACAAAAAAACCTATATATAGCAAGTATATACCGCAAATATTTAATGCTTTTCATAATGCCGTGGCCAAAGCGCGTGCGGCACGGCTGCAAAAACTGCGAACCAGACTTGGAGATCGGTTGCGGGCCCCCATATATAATCGCTTCGTACTTGCTCATGCCTTCGCGCCACGGGGGTTGTGATATTGGAATGACTGACCGATGAGCCAAAGAGACCCGCAAAAAGGCCGCTCTGACGACCACGACCTCGCGCTCGAGGAAGCGCGACCCAAGGTCAAGCGCCCGTCGCTGTACCGGGTGGTCTTGATCAACGATGATTTTACGCCGATGGAATTCGTGGTGGAGGTTTTGCAGAGTATCTTCGGTATGGAGCGCACCCGGGCGACACGAGTAATGCTGGAGGTGCATACCAAGGGCAAAGGCGTGTGCGGTGTATACAGCTACGATATTGCGGAAACCAAGGTGGCACAGGTCTCAAGCATTGCACAGCAGCAGCAACATCCGTTGTTGTGTACGATGGAAGAAGCATGAGCGGCGATCGTCTTCAGGACGGACAAACAGTGAATAGCCAGATATGTTGAGCAGCGAACTAGAATTTTGTCTTAACGAGGCGTTTCAGAACGCCCGCGACAAGCGCCATGAATTCATGACGGTGGAGCATCTGTTGCTGGCCCTGCTCGATATTCCAAAGGTGCACGAGATCCTCAAGGCCTGTAACACCAATGTCGGACAGCTGCGACGTCAATTGACTGATTTTATCGAAGAGGCAACTCCGCTGGTTTCGCCCGAGGAGGAGACCGAAGTTCAACCGACACTGGGGTTTCAGCGCGTGCTGCAACGGGCTGTCTTTCAATTGCCGGAAAAATCGACCCCTTGATCGGCCGCGACCTGGAGATCGAGAGAACCATTCAGATACTGTGCCGGCGACGCAAGAACAACCCCCTATATGTCGGCGACGCCGGGGTTGGCAAAACCGCATTGGCCGAAGGCCTGGCACGTCTGATAACAGAGGAACGCGTGCCCGATGTACTGCGGGACAGCACCATCTATGCGCTGGACATGGGTTCGCTGATCGCCGGAACCAAGTACCGCGGCGATTTCGAGAAACGGCTTAAAGCGGTCATCGCCGAAGTCCGCAAGAACCCGGGCGCAATTCTCTTTATCGACGAGATACATACTGTTATCGGCGCCGGCGCTGCGTCCGGTGGGGTCATTGATGCCTCAAACCTGATCAAGCCGGTACTGGCGAATGGAGAAATCCGTTGCATCGGATCGACGACCTACACTGAATACCGCGGTGTATTCGAAAAAGATCATGCACTTGCGCGTCGATTCCAGAAGATCGATGTGCCGGAACCGAGCGTCGAGGAAACAGTCGAGATTCTGCGGGGCCTAAAATCACGCTTCGAGGAACACCACGGAATTCGCTACGAGCCGAAAGCGCTCGTTGCCGCAGCGGAACTTGCCGCGAAGCACATTAACGACAGAAAGCTGCCGGACAAAGCCATCGATGTGATTGACGAGGCGGGCGCAAATTTGCGTCTCAGACCGGAGTCTGAACGTGAAGAAGTCGTTACGGTGACTATGGTCGAAAACATAGTGGCAAAAATGGCGCGAATACCGCCAAAGAGTGTTTCGTCTTCCGACAAGGATGTTTTGCGCAACCTCGAGCGGAATCTGAAACTGACGATTTTTGGCCAGGACCCGGCCATCGCTGCGCTGAGCTCGGCGATCAAGATGTCACGCTCAGGCCTGACCGACGAAGAGAAACCGATAGGCTCGTTCCTGTTTGCCGGTCCCACTGGGGTGGGAAAAACCGAGGTTACGCGACAGCTTGCGTTGATCATGGGCGTTGAGCTTATTCGCTTCGACATGTCGGAATATATGG
Organism: Pseudomonadota bacterium; assembly: GCA_020027645.1. Taxonomy (GTDB): domain Bacteria; phylum Pseudomonadota; class Gammaproteobacteria; order Steroidobacterales; family Woeseiaceae; genus JAKEGN01. The sequence goes on along the minus strand of JAHKKM010000001.1, from coordinate 10,467 downwards.
AGAGGCATACCGTATCGAGATTGATCGGCGCCCCTCCAGGTTATGTCGGCTTTGACCAGGGCGGTTTGCTGACCGAGGCAGTGCTGAAGCATCCGCACGCCGTCGTTTTGCTGGACGAAATCGAAAAAGCACACCCGGAAGTGTTTAACTTGCTGTTGCAGGTAATGGACCATGGAACGCTGACGGATAACAACGGTCGCGAAGCAGATTTTCGCAATATCGTGCTGGTCATGACGACCAATGCCGGAGCCCAGGAGATGAGCCGCGCATCAATCGGCTTCACTCACCAGGACCACAGCAGCGATGGCATGGCGATTATCAAGAAATCGTTTACGCCGGAATTTCGCAATCGTCTCGATGCCATCATCCAGTTTTCGTCGCTGGATGCGCGTTCAATTGCCCGGGTTGTCGACAAACTGGTTGTCGAACTGGAAGCAAAGCTGGGTTCGAGCGATGTCACGCTGGAATTGACCAACGAAGCGAGGACGTGGATTGCCGAGCGAGGTTACGATCCGCAGATGGGCGCTCGCCCGATGGCCCGAATCATTCAGGAGCAGATCAAGCGTCCGCTGGCCGAAGAGCTGCTTTTTGGCAGTCTGGCCGAAGGAGGGCACGTCTGCATCGGCGTCGGAGCAGACGGAAATCTGGAATTGAAAGCGGAGAAGACACTGCGAGAACTGCAGCATCTGCCGCAGGAATAAGGGTCGCCTGTCAGCGTCCGCGATAGGTGATTCGACCTTTGGTCAGGTCGTACGGCGTCAGCTCTACGGTAACCTTGTCACCGGTGAGTATTCGGATGTAATTCTTGCGCATCTTCCCCGAGATGTGCGCAGTCACGATGTGACCGTTCTCAAGCTGCACACGAAAAGTCGTGTTTGGCAAGGTTTCGGTCACCACGCCTTCCATCTGAAGGGCATCTTCTTTGGCCAATTTACGGGGTTCTCTGGTTGCCGGGGCCCGCGAATTGTGCAGAAACGAACGGATACTTGCAATGCGGCATTCGAGCGGTCTAAAGGAACTCGGTAGCGGCCCGGCGTGCCTCCGGCCAGAACTTGGCGGGATCCGGAGACTGGTTCACTTCGCTGAGCAGGCGCGAGAATTCGGTTCGCTTCATGAGTTCCGCGCCGAGCGTCATCAGATGTGGCGAGGCGACCTGACAGTCCAGCAAAACGAAAGACTGACGTGCAAGAACGTGGCACAACGCCATCATGGCGATTTTGGATGCGTCCGAGACGCGGCTGAACATGGATTCTCCGAAAAACGCCACGCCGGACGCCAGCCCGTATATGCCGCCGGCCAGAGTCTCGCCTTGCCATACCTCGACTGAGTGCACCCATCCGTTCGCGTGCAGTCCTTTGTAAGCCTGCTTCATCTCGTTCGTGATCCAGGTGCCTGTTTGGCCGCTGCGACGCTCCGCGCAGGCATCGATGACGTCGGCGCAGGCGCGATTAAAAGTCAGCTCGAAACCGGCCGATCGCGCGCTGCGTCGCAGGCTGGCCGCGACATGGAATCGTTCGGGACGCAGGACACAACGTGGATCCGGCGACCACCACAGGATCGGTTGTCCTGATTCGAACCAGGGAAAGATGCCTGCCCGGTATGCGCAAAGAATTCTCTCGGGTGACAGGTCACCGCCGGCCGCGAGCAAACCATTGGGTTCGACCAGGGCCTGCTCGACCGGCGGAAACGCATCCGGTGGATCATTGCTTTGCAGCCAGCAGATACGCAAAGACTCACTTGCCTCCCGATTCAAGCAGCGGTCTGTTGTGCGATTGATTCTGCGAACCAACGTTCGAATCATCGCGATACGGGCTGTGATCGTCGACCAGCGCCATGTAACGCTCGATATGCCGTTGTTCGTCGTCGAGATATAGGCTGATTGCCTCGGCAAATTCCTTGTGGGCCAGCCAGTGGGCCGACCAGGTAGTTACCGGGAGAAAGCCCCTGCTGATCTTGTGCTCGCCTTGTGTCCCCGGCTCAAAATGCTGCTTTCCATGCTCAATGCAATAATCAATGCCTTGGTAGTAGCAAGTTTCGAAATGCAGCGCGTTGTAGTCCGCATCGGCGCCCCAGTACCTTCCATAAAGAGAGGTTTCACTGACATAGAATACGGCCGCGGCGATTATTTTTCGTTCGCGTTCGGCGAGGATCAGCAGTATCTGTTGCGGCAGTTGCCGAGACAGCTCAACAAAAAAAGCAAGTTTGAAATACGGCATCGATCCATGCCGGCGAAAGGTGCTGCTGATCAGTTCGTGTACGGATGCCCACGTCGCAGCGTCGACCTGACTGCCGTCCAACCGGCGAAAGCTGATGCCCTGTTCCACAACGTATCGTCGGTCCTGCCGTGCCTTGCGCCGCTTTGCGGAACTGAACGATGCAAGAAACTCATCGAAGCTGCGGTAGCCGCGATTATGCCAATGGAACTGGCAGTCCTTGCGCAGCATGAGTCCTGACGACGCGAGAATATCCGCCTCCAGCGGGTCGATGAATTGCAGATGCAGTGATGAACAATGCCGATCGGCTGCCAGTTGCAGTGCGGTATCGACCAGTTCCCTGGCGCTTTCGGTGTCGTCAATGTCGGCCAGAAGTAACTTTCGACACGGTGCCGGTGTAAACGGAACAGCCGAGACCAGCTTGGGGTAGTAATCGATTCCAACCCGGTGGTACGCCTGGGCCCAGGCCCAATCGAAGACAAATTCGCCCCAGGAATGAGTCTTTTCGTAAAGCGGCATGGCGGCACGCGCTTTGCCGTACCGGTCTCGAATGACAAGGTGCCGCGGTTGCCAGCCAGTGAGCGGTGAAACACTGCCACTCGATTCGGCGGTGGCAAGGAATTCGTGGCGAAGAAATGGCCACCGGTTGCCTGCCAGCGCATTCCATTCGTGCGCAGGAATCTCGTTAATGCTCGCCAGGATGTCAGCGGGCATAGTCGACTCAGGCCGCGTTGCTGGCTGGCGGCTTTTTCTTGCGCTGCTTGTCCTGCGAGTCGATGTATTTCTCGGCATCCAGCGCCGCCATGCATCCGGACCCCGCCGACGTAATCGCCTGGCGGTACACCTGATCAGCGACATCGCCTGCGGCGAAAACACCTTCGACGGATGTCGCCGTTGCATTCCCGTGCAGGCCGGATTTAACAGTGATGTAGCCGTTTCGCATCTCGAGCTGGCCGTCGAAGAGCGCGGTATTCGGACGGTGACCGATGGCTATGAAAATCCCCGACAGTGCGAGGTCCTTTACAGTAGCGGCATCCTTGGTGCTGCGGATGCGCAGTCCGTTGACGCCGCTGTCATCGCCAAGCACCTCATCAACCGTAAAGTTCCACACAATCTCGATCTTGCCTTCGCGGGCTTTCTGAAACAGGTGATCCTGAAGAATCTTCTCGGATCGCAGGGTGTCGCGGCGGTGAACCAGCGTGACCTTCGACGCAATATTGCTGAGGTACAGGGCCTCCTCGACCGCGGTGTTGCCGCCGCCGATCACGGCAACGTCCTTGCCACGGTAGAAGAAACCATCGCAGGTTGCGCAGGCGGATACGCCGCGACCTTTGAATGTCTCTTCGGAAGGCAAGCCGAGATACATGGCGGTTGCACCTGTGGCGATGATCAGTGCATCGCAGGTGTAGCTGTGATAATCGCCCTCCAGGACGAACGGTCTGACGGACAGATTGGCTTTGTGAATATGGTCGTTGATGACTTCGGTATTGAAGCGCTGCGCATGTTTCAGCATGCGCTCCATTAATGCGGGACCCTGCAGGCCTTCTACATCGCCGGGCCAGTTGTCCACGTCCGTGGTGGTCATGAGCTGGCCTCCCTGCTCCATGCCGCTGACCAGCACCGGTTGCAGATTGGCCCTGGCGGCATAGACCGCAGCCGCATAGCCCGCCGGGCCAGAGCCCAAAATCAGAACGCGGCAATGTTTGCGTGTGCTCATGTATAATTTGCCTTCGTTTTTGCCTTGATCACCATTCAACAGGCCAACCGGCATCCAATAGGTGCGTCCATTGCGCACCGAATCAAGGACAGGATTGCTGATGACACGTGAATCGGGTGTCGAGTGGCCAGTTTAGGGAAAAGCGATTTCGCGGGCAAAAGGGCGTCCCGTACCCGGTCTTGTAGCAGTGCACTGAAACATGCCTCTGGAGGCCTGCGGCGGGGAGCGTGTAACGCGTGATTTTACCTGATAAAGTTGCATTTAAATCAGCATTTTAGACGAATGACTTAATATAACGCTTACACCATGACCAGATCCCGATCCCAAGCCCATTCCGGCGCCGCCTTGTCCTTGCAGCTTGTTCGCACCCTGCGCGAAGGCGCACTGTGGGTGTTCGGCGCCCTGGCATTGATCCTGTGGTATGCGCTTTTCACCTACGACATCGCGGACCCGGGGTTCAGCCAGGCGAGCAGCAGTGGCACGATCCAGAATGGCGTCGGCCGTTTCGGCGCACTCATTGCCGATTTGTTGTTCACTACTTTTGGCCGTCCTGCCTATCTCTTTGTGCTGCTGGTTTTCTATCTCGGCTGGATGATTTACCGTGAACAGCGTACCCAGGAAGTTCTGACCCGGGCCGATTTCGGCTGGCGCGTCGGCGGTTTCATCGCAACACTGGTCACCAGCTGTGCGTTGGCGACGCTGCATTTTTCACCGCTGGGATTTCGCGAGACCGCCGGAGGCATCATCGGTCAGATTGCGGGCGATGGCATGGCCTCGGTGATGAAACTGCTGGGCGCCAGTATTCTGCTGTTTTTCCTCTGGCTGACATCGGTGTCGGTGTTTCTTGGCATTTCCTGGTTTGCGGTCATGGATCGCATTGGCCGTTTTACGCTGAAATACTGGGATGCCATGCGAGCGAAAATTGGTGAGTTGCGCGACAAAGCCGAAGGCAAGAGACAGCAGGCCGCGCGCCAGGACGTGTTCAAGGCCGAGGTGAAGAGGACTGCCGGGCGCGTACCACCGCGCATCGAACCGGTGGTCGCGCCGCTCGAGCCCAGCCGGCGTGCCGAAAAAGAGCGGCAGGTGCCGTTGTTCGATCCGCCGTCTGCGGGTGAATTGCCGCCGTTGTCGTTGCTCGACAGCCCGCCGCCGCAAAAAAAGGGTTATTCGGAGGAATCGCTGGAAGCGATGTCGCGACTCGTTGAGCTGAAGCTGAAGGACTTCAATATCGATGTCGAAGTCGTCTCGGTATCGCCAGGCCCGATCATCACCCGTTTCGAACTGGACCCGGCGCCCGGAGTAAAGGTCAGCCAGATTTCGAATCTCTCCAAGGATCTGGCGCGATCACTCTCGGTGGTCAGTGTCCGGGTGGTCGAGGTGATCCCCGGCAAGTCCTTCGTTGGTCTAGAAATCCCGAATGAAAACAGAGAGTTAGTGACACTCGGCGAAATTCTCAAGAGCCGGCAATATGACGAAATGGCGTCGCCACTGACGCTGGCGCTCGGCAAGGACATAGGCGGCAACTCGGTGGTGGCAGACCTTGCGCGCATGCCTCACCTGCTCATCGCCGGCACCACAGGGTCCGGCAAGTCGGTCGCCATCAATGCCATGGTGTTGAGCCTTCTGTACAAGGCAAAACCGGAACACGTGCGCCTGATCATGATTGATCCCAAGATGCTGGAACTGTCGGTCTACGAAGGAATTCCGCACCTGCTTGCTCCGGTGGTCACGGACATGAAGGAGGCAGCCAACGCGCTTCGCTGGTGCGTGGCGGAAATGGACCGGCGCTATCGCCTGATGGCACCGCTCGGTGTGCGCAACATCGGCGGTTACAACCGCAAGGTCAAGGATGCGATCGACGCGGGCACGCCGCTGCCGGACCCGACTTTCGTACCGCCCGAACTGTTCGATGAAGACAAGCCGATTGTGCGGCCGACGCTGACGGAGTTGCCGTTCATCGTCGTTATCATCGACGAACTGGCCGACATGATGATGGTCGTCGGCAAGAAAATTGAAGAGTTGATTGCACGTCTTGCACAAAAGGCGCGTGCCTCGGGCATACACATGCTGCTGGCGACACAGCGGCCGTCCGTCGACGTCATCACCGGACTGATCAAGGCAAACATTCCAACTCGCATCGCATTTCAGGTCTCTGCCAAAGTGGATTCCCGGACGATCCTTGACCAGATGGGCGCCGAAAACCTGCTCGGTCATGGCGATATGCTGTACCTGCCGCCGGGAACGTCGCTGCCCACCCGTGTTCACGGCGCGTTTGTTGCCGACCATGAAGTACACGCGGTGGTCCGGCATCTGAAGAAAAGCGGCACACCTCGCTACATCGATGAAATTCTCGAGGCCCCGACCGGTCAAACACCGGGACTCGCCGGAATCGACAGCCCGCCGCTCGACGAGATCGACGCGGAGCAGGACCCGCTCTACGACCAGGCAGTGCAGGTCGTGATCGAAACCCGCAAGGCGTCGATTTCCGGCGTACAGCGCCGTCTGAAAATTGGTTACAACCGTGCAGCGCGCATGGTCGAATCAATGGAACAGGCTGGTCTGGTTGGACCGTTGCAGTCAAACGGCTCGCGCGACATCCTGGTCCCGACAGGCAAGGACTGAATGCCTGCGATCGCCGGATTCATCACGTGGATTCAAGACTCGGAATCAACATAAGGAATGGCGTTGACAAAGTTACACCTGCTGAGAATTTCGCTGGCTGTTTTCGGGTTCAGCTTCGCTCCTATTGTGGTCGCGGCAGCCAGCATCGAGAGTGAGGGCGAAATCCTGCTCGGGCGGTTCCTGAACGATGTCAGCACCTTGTCGGCGCGATTCGAACAATCGCTGGTCGATGACAACGATGTCGTTGTCGATGAGTCCGCTGGCACAGTCGAGATTGCGCGCCCGGGCCGGTTTCGGTGGGCCAACACCGAGCCGTACGAACAGCTGCTGGTGGCCGATGGTGTGAATGTCTGGAATTACGATGCCGACCTCATGCAAGTGATGGTACGCCCGCAGCAGGAGATTCTGCAGAACACGCCCGCCCTTTTGCTTGGCGGTTCCAGCGACGCACTTGCTGATTTCGATTACATCGGCAGTTTCTCCGATCGCGGCACGGTGTGGGTCCGATTGCGACCGAAAGATTCGGTCAGTGGCTTCGAGCAGGTCGAGCTTGGCTTTACCGAGGGTCAGCTCAGCCGCATGATTTTCTCAGATAATTTGCAGCAAAAAACCTTGATTGCATTGTTCGATGTGGTGCTGAACGGCGAGATCCCTGCTGAGCGCTTCGAATTTTCACCACCGCCGGGGGTCGATCTCGTCGGCGTACCTGTGGTTTCAGACGCCGCAGACTGAGCAATGCTGGAACTGCGTTTCGCCCGGGCATGGCGCTTGCTGAGCATCGCAAGCCTGGTAATGGTCCTGACAGCAACCGTACTGCCTGCCGACTGGATCTGGCCGGACGATCCCGCATTTCGATTTGAACTTGGCGACAAATGGCTGCATGGATTGACATTTCTCGGCCTGACGCTGTGGTTTTGCGGTCAGTTCAGGCCATCGTCGTACTGGCGCATCGCGCTCGGCCTGCTGGCGTTCGGCGTTCTGATCGAACTTGCGCAGCGCGCGCTGTCGTACCGCTCTGCGGAGCTGCTGGACCTTGCTGCAGATCTTATCGGCATCGTCGCAGGAGTGCTGATTGCCCAGGCCGGAGCCGGCGGCTGGGCGCCGCGATTCGAAGACTGGTTGCAAAATAAATTTGGCTGATCTGTTCGCACAAGAAAAAACTGCCACCGATGTGCCGGACGGGGCAAGGCCATTGGCCGATCGTTTGCGCCCGACGTCACTGGACGGTTTTTTCGGTCAGGAGCACCTGCTGGGCCCGGGCAAGCCATTGCGGTTGTCAATAGAGCAGAGCAAGGCACATTCAATGGTGTTCTGGGGGCCGCCGGGCACCGGCAAGACCACGCTCGCAAGAATCGTTGCGCACGCCTCCGGCGCACATTTTATTGCCCTGTCAGCGGTTATGGCGGGGGTCAAAGATGTGCGCGCCGCGGTGCAGGAAGCAACGCAGTTGCGCGGGCAGTATGGCCAGCGAACGATATTGTTTCTGGATGAAGTGCATCGTTTCAATAAATCGCAGCAAGATGCATTTCTGCCGTATGTCGAGGATGGCACACTGACCTTCATTGGTGCGACAACGGAGAATCCGTCGTTCGAACTCAACAACGCGTTGCTGTCGCGAGCGCGTGTCTACGTGTTGAAGCCGCTGGATGAGCAGTCGTTGCGCGGAATTCTGCAACGGGCCCTCGACAGCGGACGCACGGTGGCCAATGCAACGGCACAATCGATAGACGAAGATGCGCTCCAGTTGATCGTGCTGGCGGCAGACGGCGATGCCCGCCGAGCGCTGAATCTGCTGGAACTTGCAGTCGACCTCGCCGATGGCAGCACGATTGGCAAGCGCATCGCTGAAGACGTGGTTCAGGGAGGGCGGCGTCGATTCGACAAGAAGGGTGAGTATTTTTACGATCAGATCTCGGCATTGCACAAATCGGTTCGAGGCTCCGATCCGGATGCGACGCTGTACTGGCTGATGCGCATGATCGATGGCGGCTGCGACCCACTGTATCTTGCGCGTCGCATGATTCGCATGGCCTCCGAAGACATTGGCAATGCCGACCCGCGTGCTTTGCGCATCTGTCTCGATGCATGGGAAGTCGTTGAGCGTCTTGGCAGTCCCGAGGGCGAGTTGGCACTCGCCCAGGCAGCGGTGTTCCTGGCCTGTGCAGCGAAAAGCAATGCCGTCTACACGGCAGTCAGCGCTGCAACTGCCGATGTCGCCGAATTCGGCTCGCTGGATGTGCCGCTGCATCTGCGCAATGCGCCAACCAGGCTTATGAAGGACCTTGGGTACGGCAAGGGATATCGTTACGCACACGATGAGGACGATGCATTTGCCGCCGGCGAACGGTATTTTCCGGACGACATGCCGGACCGCAGGTATTATCATCCGGTGCCGCGCGGACTGGAGCTGAAAATCGGCGAAAAGCTACAGGAATTGGCACAAAAGAATCGCAACCGGCAAAACGCTGCGGACTCTTCAGACCTGAGTGACGACAAAGAATGATCGATCCGAAATTGCTGAGACAATCTGCAAGCGACGTTGCTGCCAATCTGGCGCGCCGTGGCTTCGAATTTGATGTTGAAGCATGGAAGACTTGTGAGGACCTGCGTAAGGCCGCGCAGATGGAGACCGAGACCCTCCGCGCCGAACGCAATGCCAGTGCGAAACGCATTGGTGCTGCCAAGGGCAAGGGCGAGAATGTCGACCGGTTATTGTCGTCCGTCAAAGATCTCGGCGATCGGCTGCAGGCCGCGGAAGAACGCATGCAGCGCGCACAAAGCGAATTGCAGTCCATCGAACTCGGCCTGCCGAACCTTTTGCAGGACGATGTGCCGAACGGGGCCGATGCGTCGGCGAACAAGGAAGTCTTAAGGTGGGGCAAGCCTCGACAATTCGACTTCACACCGCGTGATCACGTGGATCTCGGTACCGCCACGGGTCTGCTGGATTTCGATGCCGCCAGTCGCATATCCGGTGCCCGGTTCGCCGTTCTGCACGGATCCCTGGCACGCCTGCAAAGAGCCCTGATCCAGTTCATGCTCGATGTTCACACTGCCGAGCACGGATACCGCGAGACTTACGTGCCGTATCTCGTGCAGTCGCAGGCTCTGGTTGGCACTGGACAGTTGCCGAAATTCGGCGCCGATCTTTTCAAAACTACCGACGAAACGCCGTACTACCTGATCCCTACCGCAGAAGTACCGGTGACGAACCTGGTCCGGGATACCATCGTCGAGGCAGATGCACTGCCGCTGAAGTTCGTCGCGCACACACCGTGTTTTCGCTCGGAAGCGGGATCTTACGGCAAGGATACGCGCGGCATGATCCGGCAGCACCAGTTCGAGAAAGTGGAACTGGTGCAACTGGTGGCCGCAACAGAATCCGTTGCCGCGCTCGAGTCCCTGACCGCGCATGCCGAAGCCATCCTGCAACGGCTCGAACTGCCGTATCGAAAAGTGATGCTGTGTGCCGGAGATATCGGCTTCGGCTCGAGCAAGACCTACGATCTCGAAGTATGGCTGCCGGGCCAGAACGCCTACCGCGAAATTTCATCGTGCAGCAATTACAGGGACTTCCAGGCTCGTCGGATGAGTGCTCGCTGGCGCAATCCGGAATCCGGCAAGCCGGAGTTGCTGCATACGCTGAACGGTTCCGGCGTCGCGGCGGGCAGGGCACTGGTTGCGATCATGGAAAATTGTCAACAGGCGGATGGATCAATTGCTATACCCTTGGTGCTGCAACCGTACATGGCCGGGCTGCGATCGATTGCCGCCAATGGATGACCGCCGCTCCGCCCGGAGCGGCGCGTTGAAAATTGGCTACTTCTTGACGTACTTCTTGATCGCGCGCGGGCCTACCTCCGCACCGTAAACATTTCCGGCGGCATCCACAGCGACACCTTCGGCCGCGCTGGT